>DUOQ01000041.1 GCA_012838755.1 Propionibacterium sp.
CGACGCACTGGCGGCCGAGGGCCGCTTCTCGGCGATCGTGCTCGGCGCCCTGCCCTTCGTGGTGTTCCTGCTGCTGTCGCTCGTGAACCCCGGCTACATCGGCCAGTTCGGCGAGTCCCTGATGGGCCCTCGGTCAATGTCGGCGCCGCGGCCCGGCGCCTGCGCCGCTTCGGCTTCGGACGCCGCCTCATCGGCCAGCGCGCAGTCGGCCTGCTCGAGAGCCTCAGCATCAAGGCCGGACGCCCCGAGAAGTGGCCGGTCGATCGCATCATCGGCGCCAAGCTGATCCTGGCCCTGGTCGGGCTGGTGCTGGGGGTGATGGTGGTGCTCAACGCGCGCACCACGCAGAGCGTCGCCCTGGCCTTCTTCGTCGTGCTGTTCCTGTTCTTCCTGCCCGACCTCCTGCTCTGGAACACCGGCATCAAGCGCCGCGAGACCATCCAGCTCGAGCTGCCCGACACCCTCGACCAGATGTCGATCGCGGTCGAGGCCGGGCTCGGCTTCGACGCCGCGATGGTGCGGGTGGCCCGCAACGGGCGAGGGATTCTCGCGCAGGAACTGATCCGCACCCTGCAGGACATCCAGGTCGGCCAGCAGCGCCGCCTGGCCTACGAGACCCTGGCCGACCGCGTCCCGGTGCCCGACCTGCGCCGTTTCATCCGCGCCACGATCCAGGCCGAGGAGTACGGCATCCCGCTCGCCGACGTCCTGCACACGCAGGCCCGGGAGATGCGCATCGCCCGCCGCCAGCGCGCGGAGCGGACCGCGATGGAGATCCCGGTCAAGGTGTCGTTCCCCCTGGTGCTGACGCTGCTGCCCGCGCTGATGATCGTGATCCTCGGGCCTGCGATCATCTCCATCATGGAGGCGTTCAGCGGGTGACTCCGGTGTGGGCGGTCGTGCTCGCCGCCGTCGTGGCGGGCGTGGTCGCGGCCGTCACCCTGCAGTGGGTGCCCCGGGTGCGCGCCACGTTGTCGAGGCGCTCGGGGTGGTGGGCGGTCCCGGTGGCCGCCCTGTTCGGCGCCGGGGCCGGCGTCGTGGCCCGCTCGCTCGGCGAGGCCCTCCTGCTCGCGGCGCTCGCCGGGGCCTTCGGCGTCCTCGTCGTCGTCGACCTGGCCGAGCACCGACTCCCCGACACGGTGGTGCTCCCGTCGCTGGGGGGCTGGTTCGCCGGCGCCGTGGCGCTCGCGGCGTCCGGGTTCGGCTGGGCGGCGCTGGGGACCTCGGCGCTGGCGTCCCTCGTGCTGTTCATCGGGTTCTTCATCGCCGGACTGCTCGCCCGCGGGCTGCTGGGGTTCGGCGACGTGAAGCTGTCGGCGGTCTTGGGTGCGCTGCTGGGCTGGTTCGGCTGGGCGGCCGTCGGCACCGGGGTCGTCGCCGGGATCGTCCTGCACGGGCTCGCCGCGCTGGTCGTGCTCGCGCGCACGCGCGACCCGCGCGCGGACGTCCCGATGGGGCCGGCCCTGGTCGTGGGCGCGGCCGTCGGGGTGGCGTCCGCGACCGTCGGGCTGCCCTGGTAGGCAGCCCGACGGCGGGCGTCAGCGCTGGTCGAGCGGCACGAAGTCGCGGTTGCGGTGGCCGGTGTAGACCTGCTTGGGGCGCATGATCTTCTGCTCGGGGTCGGTGACGCCCTCGAGCCACTGGGCGGCCCAGCCGGCCGTGCGGGGCACGGCGAACAGCACGGTGAACATCTCGGCCGGGAACTTCAGTGCCTCGTAGATGAGGCCCGAGTAGAAGTCCACGTTCGGGTAGAGGCGGCGCTTGACGAAGTACTCGTCCTCGAGGGCGATCCGCTCGAGCTCGACGGCGATCGCCAGCAGCGGGTTGACGCCGGTGACCTCGAACACGTCGTCGCAGGCCTTCTTGATGATGCGGGCGCGCGGGTCGTAGTTCTTGTAGACGCGGTGGCCGAAGCCCATGAGACGGGCCCTGCCGGTCTTGACGCCCTCGATGAACTCGGGGATGCGGTCGACCGAGCCGATCTCGCGCAGCATCTTCAGGACGGCCTCGTTCGCGCCGCCGTGCAGCGGGCCGAACAGCGCGCCGATGCCGGCGCCGGCCGACGTGAAGACGTCGTTGCCGGCGGACGCCACCGCGCGCACGGCGTTCGTCGAGCAGTTCTGCTCATGGTCGGCGTGCAGGATGAAGAGGATCTCCATCGCGCGCGACACCCGCGGGTCGGCCCTGTAGACGCGCTGCTGGCTCTGGAACAGCATCGCCAGGAAGTTGTCGACATAGCCCAGCTCGTCGTTGGGGTAGACGTAGTGGCGACCGATCGAGTGACGGTACGACCACGCGGCCATCGTCGGGATCTTGGCGATGAGGCGCATGATGTTCCAGTCGCGGGCCTCGGGGTCGTCGAGCCGGCGCGAGCTGGGGTAGAAGGTCTGCATGGACGCCACCGCGGCCATCATCTTCGCCATCGGGTGGGCGTCGTGGCGGAAGGACCGGATGAAGTTGCCGACGTTCTCGTGGACGAACCGGTGCGTGTTGACCAGGCCCTCCCACTCGGCGAGCTGGGTCGCGTTGGGGAGTTCACCCTTGAGCAGGAGGTAGGCCACCTCGAGGTGGTTGGCGTTGGCCGCGAGCTGGTCGATCGGGTAGCCGCGGTACTCGAGCACACCCTCGTCGCCGTCGATGAAGGTGATGGAGCTGCGGCAGGCCGCGGTGTTCATGAAGCCCGGGTCGTAGGTGGCCAGGGGGCCTTCGGGCGTGCTGACCTGCTTGAGGTCGGTCGCCTTGATGGTGCCGTCGGTGATGGGGAGGTCGAAGCCGGCCTCACCGGTGCTGATCCTGAGCGTGTCGGACATGGCGTCACCGTATTGGTCAGGGTGACCCCATGGCGGCTGGTTCAGGGGGTGGGCACCGGCCGTCTCAGCGGGTGGTCGGGGTCTGTTGCTCGAAGCGCAACCGCCACACGTCGTTGGCCTTGACCCAGATCGAGCTGCGCAGGCTGACCGCACTCCGGGAGCGGGCGCGCCAGCGCAGCTGCACCACCCACGGGGCGAGTTCGTCGATGCCCTCGACCTCGACGGTGACCGGGTCCTCGTGGGGCTTCAGCGTCGCCAGGGTGCGGCCCTTCCCGGACGCCCGGCCGTTGACGTCGTGCTCCAGGAACTTCGGGTGGAGGATCTCTTCGGCGGCGTGCCGGTCGGAGCGCACGGCGTCCGAGAGCCACAGCCGCTGCCGGGCGACGACGGGGTGCTCGTCGGCGTCCGGCTCGGGGTCGGGGGCGGCGTCGAACAGGTCGGGCTCGCGGGCCGGGCCGGGGGAGACGTCGGGGGTCGGCGTCCGGACGACGTCGGGGGAGAAGCCCGGGCCCTCGTCGACCGGCAGGCCCTTCTGGAAGGCGAGCGCGGCCGCGCGGGCGCGGGTGTCGGCGGCCTCGTTGAGCTCGTGCCCGGCGTGTCCCTTCACCCACTCGAAGGTGATGCGGCGTCCGGCGAGTTCGGCGTCGAGGTCCTTGAGCAGTTCGACGTTGAGCACCGGCTTGCCGTCGGCCTTCTTCCAGCCGCGGCGCTTCCAGTTGGGCATCCACTTGGTGAGGGAGTTGATCACGTACTGCGAGTCGCAGAACACCAGCAGGTCGTCCTGGGCGCCCTTGGTCTGGCGGAGCAGGTCGAGCACTGCCATGAGCTCGCCCATGTTGTTCGTGCCGTGCTTCCAGCCGCCGGCGGCCCAGCGATCCCCGTCGATGAACCACGCCCACCCCGCGGGCCCGGGGTTGGACAGCGACGACCCATCAGCGGCAGCAATGATCACTCGGCCATTCTGCCCCACCCCCCAGGGGTGCACTTCGAGGCGGCGTTTCTATCGCTGGGGCGATAGTTCTGTGAGCGCGAAGTGCACACCCCCCGGGCGCGGGGGCACCCCGTGCCGCCGGTGCCGCCTGTGCTGTCCGAGCCTTCCCGGGATCTCAGGCGATCAGGACGTCATCCGATTGCCATCCGAGCCGCGGGAGAACGACTGAGGCGAGCTTCCCGATGAAGGTCCCGGGTGTGTCGCGAAGCGTTGTGGGCGCAACCGGGACGACCACGATCCCGAAGGTCTGGTAGTCGAGGTCCTTCTCCATGGTGGAGGCGAACTTGTCCCCTCCCGTGTCGGTGAATCCGTCGTGGTACTTCCGCGAGTGCACCTGCACCACGACCCCGGCGTCGGGGAAGTAGCCGTCGGGGGTACCGATCCTCTTGCCGCCGGCTGTCACCAGCCTCGGGTTCTGCACCATGCGGGGCAGGTCCGGGTGCTCGCGGACGAGGACCGCCAACTCAGCCTCGGCGACGGACCACGACCCCCGACGGAAGTCCACCACCGCCTCGACCATGCCACCCGTGGCGTTGGGGCGTCCGTACTCGATCTCGCTGGCGAGCCGATCCGCACTGGTGCGCCGGTTCTGCAGGATGGCCATGGCCACGCCTCTGAGGTGCCGGTCGGAGAGCTGACGCAGGCGGTTGGCGTCCGCCAGCGCCCGTTCGACGGGGGCTATGCGGAGGTCGTCGCGCAGGACCGGCGCGGGTAGACGCTTGGTCCGGACTGTCTCGAACCCGCCCGCTCGGACGCGGGCGCGTGCGGTGTTCGGGACCAGGAATGACGTGATGGGGAACTCGTGGTCGTACGCGAATCCGTGCACCTGGAGTGCATGGAGCCCGGTCAGAACCGAGCGCGGGCCGGCCCACAGGGACGCCGCCACGAGGAGGTCGCCTCCCGTGAGGGGACCTGGGCGCGGGGAGTACACGGTGCGCAGGATGCGACGGCCGCTGCGCACGAGGTGCTGCAGCTGGGAGAGGGACGCCCCGGCCTCGAGCAGTTGCTGTGTGGTGGCCAGACCTCGCTGACCGGGGATGACAGGGAACGTGAACTTCGACATGCCCGGAATGTCGGCAGGAGGCGGCCATTTCGTGTAGCGAGTTCGTGGCTTGTGGACAACCTGCGTCGGGTCCAGGAATCCGTCCACAGGTTGATCGCCGCCACCGGGAGTGCACTTCGCGCTCACAGAACTATCGCCCCAGCGATAGAAACGCCGCCTCGAAGTGCACTCCGGAGGAGGACGAGGACGAGGAGCCCGGCGACGAGCGGGCCCCACGGGACGCCTTACGGCTGGGGGAGCACCAGGCCGGTGTCGTAGGCGAAGACCACCATGCCGACGCGGTCGCGCAGGGCGAGCTTGGCGAGGATGTGGCCGATGTGGGTCTTCACGGTCGCTTCGGCCAGGAACAGCGTCTGGGCGATCTCTGAGTTCGTCAGGCCGGTGCCGACCAGCGTCAGCACCTCGCGCTCGCGCTCGGTCAGCACCGAGAGCCGCTCCTCGGGGGACTTCCCGGTCGAGGCATCGCCGGGCATCATCGGCACGAACCGCTCGAGCAGCCGGCGCGTGGCCGACGGCGCCACGACCGCCTCGCCCGAGTGCACCGCCCGGATGCCGGCGAGCAGTTCGGCCGGGCCGGCGTCCTTGAGCAGGAAGCCCGAGGCGCCCGCCTGGAGCGCCGAGTACACGTACTCGTCGAGGTCGAAGGTGGTCAGCACCAGCACCTTGGCCGGGGCGCCCGAGGCGACGATCCGGCGGGTCGCCTCGACGCCGTCCATGATCGGCATGCGGATGTCCATCAGCACCACGTCGCAGCCGGCCGGCGCGGAGGCCGCGCGCACGGCGTCCTGCCCGTTGCCGACCTCGGCGACGACGGTCATGTCGGACTGGGCGTCCAGCACCATGCGGAACCCGAGCCGCACGAGCTCCTGGTCGTCGGCCAGCACCAGGCGGATCGGCTGGGGGTCGTGGGGATCGGTCATCGAGGCGCTCCTTGCGGGGTCGGGAATCGGGCGGTGACGACGAACCCGCCGTCAGGGTGGTCGTGGGCGGCCAGCGAGCCGCCGAAGGCCGACACGCGCTCGCGCATGCCGACCAGGCCGTGGCCGAGGCCGTCGGTGGGTCCGGCGCCGACGCCGGTGTCACGCACCTCCACCACCAGCTCGTGGGGCGCATGGTGCAGGTGCACCAGCACGGACGCCTCGTCGCCGGCGTGCTTCACGGCGTTGGTGAGGGCCTCCTGCACGATGCGGAAGACGGCCAACTCCAGGCCGGGGGAGAGGTTGCGTCGCAGGGAGGCGTCGCCGGTCACCTGCATGCGCACGTCGCGCCCGGCGTCGCTGAGCCCCTGGACGAGGCCGAAGATGTCGCCCAGCCCGGCGGCGGGGGCCAGTTCGGTGCCCTGGTCGGAGCGCAGGACCCCCACCAGGCGTCGGGTCTCGGTCAGGGCGTCGGACGCCGTGGACCGAATCGTGGCCAGGGCCTTCTCGGCGGTGGCCAGGCGCAGGTTCGGGTCGCCGTCCATGGACGCCGCGTACGCGCCTCCGTCGGCCTGCACCACGATCACGGCCAGCGAGTGGGCCACGACGTCGTGCATCTCGCGGGCGAGGCGCTGCCGCTCCTGCGTGGCGGCCAGTTCCACGGCCTGCTGGTGCTGCAGGGCCTGGGCGGTCACGGCGTCCCGGGAGGCCAGGCGCGCTTCGTTGCGGGCCCGCACGAAGGCCCCGACCGCCCAGCTTGCGGCGACGACCGAGCCCAATCCGATGAACCCGACCAGCGCCGTGGCCACCAACGTCGCGAACGATTCGGCCTGGCTGTGCTCGAAGGAGGACCCGAACGTCCAGTCGACGGAGGCGGCCAGGGCGGTGAGACCGCCGAAGGCGAGCCACCACAGCCGGTACTTCAGGCGTCCATACGCGGCGACGGTGAACATCATCAGCGGCACGGTCAGGTTCCCGGCGTTGGGCAGGTTCGTGAAGGCGAGCTGCACCAGGTGGGCGGGAACCAGGGCGAGGGTGGCCAGGTCGGCGTCGGCCCGCCGCCACACCAGGGGCAGGACGTACATCAGCCCCCACACGACCATGAGCACGTTGCCCAGGGCAGGTGACGGCTGGTCGACCAAGGACCCCGGAGCGGCGAGCACGAGCAGGCCCAGGAGGGCCGCCCACACGACGTCGAGCGGCCGCGGGCGCGGCAGACGGAAGCTCGCTCGGGTGGTCACCCGGCCAGCCTACGGGCGGGTGCTGCCCTCCACCTCAGACGCGGGGGTGGTGTCGGTCATCCCGCGGGATGGGGCGGCGGTGGTCGCCAGCACCGACGAGCGGGCTGCGACCAGGATCATCGTGAAGAACACCGCGACCGCCGACATGGCCATCGGGACGCCGAGGGCGTCGGTCCCGGTGGAGCCGATGATCGCGCCCAGGACGAGGCAGGACGCCGCGAACGCGAGGGCGATCCAGCCCTCGGTGCGGACGCCCAGCGCCCGGGCCTCGCGGACCGCGAGTGCGATCAGCACGACGGCGAGCACCATGAGTGGGAAGCGGGCGACCTGGGCGGCGAGGGAACCCTGGGCGTCGGCGTGGACGATGTTCCACACGGGCCAGCTCACGACGCGGGTGAACGACCCGGGGCCGGCCGCCCACAGGGACGTGAGGTGCATGACGAGGAGGGTGCCCACGGCTCCCCACGCGAACAGGCCGGCGCGGGTGGGGAACCACTGCGCGGGCGTCCGCTCGACGAGGATGGTGGCGGTCACCATGGCGACCAGCGCGACGAGCGCGGCACCGAGGTCGAGGGCCCCGACCCAGGTCGGGTAGACGACGCCCAGCACGATCCCGCGCCCGACGAAGCCGGCGATGAAGGCGCCGAGGACGGTCACCCAGGGCAGGATCTTGACCAGGATGTGGACGCCGCGCAGGCGCAGGGCCACGATCCCGGCCACGAGCGCGAGGGGTCCGGAGAGGATCGCCGACGCGCGGTGGGTCATCTCGATCCACGGGTTGCGGTAGAGGATCTCGTTGACGACACCGCCGGGGAGGATGGCGTCCACGTCGCAACCGGGCCAGTTGCCGCACTCGAAGCCGGACTCGGTGGCCGCCACGAGCGACCCCCCGATCACGGCGAACAGGGTGAACAGGCCGGCGGCGCGGAACAGGTGGGTGACCCAGCGGGGGACCGTCATGGCAAAGATCTCCGACTCGTTGTAGTAGCGGCCACCACTGTAGCTCAGTGCGGGTGCAGGTGCCTGCCGTGTTCGTGGTCGTGTTCGACGTCGAGGTGGGGGTCGTCGATGAAGCTGCCGTCGGTGTGGTGCAGCGAGCCCAGGCCGTAGGCGACCTCGAGGTTGCGCCGGGTCAGCACCTCCTGGGGCGGGCCGTGGGCGACGACGTGTCCGGCCATCAGGATCACCCAGTCGGACGCCCGGGCCTCTTCGAGGTCGTGCGTGGTCAGCACCACCGCGTGGCCGCGGTCGCGCTCGGTGTGGATGATGTCGTCGATGGTCCGCGCCGAGACCATGTCCAGGCCGGTGAGGGGCTCGTCGAGCAGCAGCGCCTCGTGGGGCTGGGTCATGCCCTGGGCCACGTAGACGCGCTGGCGCTGCCCGCCGGAGAGTTCGTCGAGGTGGCGGTGGGCCAGGTGGGTGACCTTGAGGCGCTCCATGGCGAGCTTGACCCGGTCGCGGTCCTCGGCGGTGGGACGCCGGAACCAGCCGAGCTTCGGGTACAGCCCCATCGCCACGGCCTCGCGGACCGTGATGGGCGTCCCCTCGGGGAAGGCGAGCGACTGCATGACGTAGGAGACCTGGCTGTGCCGGCTCCCGGGCTTCTCGCCGTAGACCCGGATCGTGCCCGAGAGGGGCTCGATGACGCCGGCGATCGCGTTGAGGATGGTCGACTTGCCCGACCCGTTGGGTCCGATGATCGTGGTCACCTTGCGGTGCGGGATCGTGAAGCTGGAGGGCTTGACCGCGATGTTGCGCTCGTAGCCCAGCACGAGGTCGGACGCCTCGACCATGATGTTGTCGGTGGTCACGCCGTGGCCTCCTTCGGTGCCTGAGCTGGTCGAAGGCCGCGGGCCAGGGGCTTCACCGCGAGGGTCAGGAAGAACGCCGCGATGGCGACCAGGGCGATGGTCGCGGCGCCGGCGGTGCCGAGGTGGTAGCTGAGCACGAGGCCGAGCCACACGGTGAACGCGGCCAGCACGCCCGAGACCACGAACATCTGGGGGACCGTCCGCGTGACGAGCGCGGCGGTGGCGGGCGGGCCGACGAG
>DUOQ01000042.1 GCA_012838755.1 Propionibacterium sp.
ACTCCGTCCACGACGTCGAGGACGGCATCGTCTCCGGGCGCATCACCCTCCATGTGCTGTGGGATCTCGTCGAGTTGGCCGCCCTCGCGGAGAAAGGGGCGCGCGCCTTCGGCGGCACCCCCGAGATGCTTCTCGACGCCGCCGACTCCCTCCGCCAGCTCAGCGTCGTCAATCGCGCCGTCGACTTCGACCACACCCTCGCCGGGTACGCGAACCTCAAGAAGATGACTTCCGAACTGGTGGGGCGCTACGTCGGCGCCACCGTGGGGGCGACGGCGGGGCAGGAGCGCCTGGGCCGCCAGTACGGTTCGTTGATCATCCCGCCGCAGGCCCAGGCCGAGGTGACGCTGCTCAAGACCATCGCCGTGCTCTACGTCATGGACCTGCCCACCCACCTCGACCGGCAGGACCGCCAGCGCGAGCGCATCTACCGCGTCTTCGACTACCTCACCGCCGGCGCCCCCGGCTCCCTCGACCCGATGTACCGGGCGTGGTGGGAGGAGGCCCCGGACGCTGCCGCGCGGCAGCGGGTGGTCGTCGACCAGATCGCCTCCATGACCGAGTCCCGCCTCGAGCGGCTGGCGAAGCGCTCGGCGGGGCTGGCCGTGTTCATGGGGTGACGGCTACATGTGCATACGTGTGCACATGTAGTAGTTTGAGGGTGTGCACCTCCTCAGTCCGCTGCGCAACCGCGCCTACCTGCACCTCTTTACCGCGCAGGTGGTCGCGCTCGTGGGCACCGGCCTACTCACGGTGGCGCTGGGCCTGCTCGCCTTCGACATCGCCGGCGGGGACGCGGGTCGCGTGCTGGCGAACGTCCTCACCATCAAGATCCTCATCTACGTGCTGCTGTCCCCGGTGATCACGGCACTCGCCGCCCAGTGGCGGGCGAAACCGGTGCTCGTGGCCGCAGACCTCGTGCGCGCTGGTGTCGCGTTGACCCTGCCGTTCATCGGCGCGGAGTGGCAGTTGTACCTGGCCATCGGCGTGCTGCAGGCGGCGTCGGCCACTTTCACCCCGACCTTCCAGGCCACCATCCCGCGGATCGTCACCGAGGAGGAGCAGTACACCCGGGCGCTGTCCCTCTCGCGCCTGGCCTATGACCTCGAGCAGATCGCCAGCCCCGTGCTCGCCGCAGCGCTGCTCGCGGTGCTGAGTTACACGAATCTGTTCCTGGGGACCGTCGTCGGCTTCGTCGCCTCCGCTCTCCTGGTGGTCACCGCCGTGCTTCCCGACGCCCCGCCCGCCCCCGAACAACCGACCCCCTTCCTCGAACGCACCCAGCGCGGCATCCGCCTCATGCTGCGCGAGCGCCCCCTGCGGGCCGTCCTGTGGCTTAACCTGGCGGTGGCCGCGCCGATGGCGATGGTCATGGTCAACACGGTGGTCCTCGTCCGCGCGGAACTGGGTCTCGACGAAGCCGCCCTCGCCTGGACGCTGGCCATCTTCGGCCTCGGGTCCATGGTGGTGGCCTTCGTCCTGCCCCGCGTGCTGGAGACCGTGCCGGACAGGGCCGTCATGCTCCCCGGCGCCGTCCTCGGGGTCGTGGTGCTCGCCGTACTGGCGTTTCTGCAGCCCACGTACCTGCTCATCGCGGCCGTCTGGCTCGTGCTCGGTGCAGCGCTGTCCGCCATGCAGACGCCGATCGGCCGGATCATCCGGGCGCAGGCGGCGGACCGCGATCTCGGATACGTCTTCGCTGCGCAATTCTCGCTCAGCCACGCCTGCTACCTCATCGCCTACCCCGTCGCCGGCTGGCTCGGGCTGCAGCAGGCGACGTGGGCGCTCCTGGCGCTCGCCGTGGTGGGTACGGTCATGGCCGCAGTCACCTGGCCTAGGGTGAAGGCATGAGCCTCGAGCATCGACTGACCCCCGACGACGCGTTGCTCACCGAGGCCGCCGACACCCTCAAACTCATCGCCGAGCCCACCCGCCTGCACCTGCTGTTCCTGCTTCTCGACGCCGAACGCAACGTCTCCGACCTCGTCGACCTCAGCGGGGCGTCCCGCACCCTGGTCAGCCAGCACCTGGCGAAGCTGCGCCTCGGAGGACTGGTGGCCAACCGGCGGGAGGGTCGCAACGTCTACTACCGGGTGGCTGACGGGCATGTGGTGCGGCTGGTCGTCGAGACGCTCAGCCGGGCGGATCACGTGCGGAGCGGGGAACCGGTGCATGAGTGAACCCCGCCACGACGGTGACGGGGTTCGAGGGCGGCCAGTAATTAGAGGCTGGAGCCCTGGAAAGCGCTGGAGAGCTCCTTGAAGTCGATGTCGCTGGAGAGCTCGATCGGATTCACCGGCT
>DUOQ01000043.1 GCA_012838755.1 Propionibacterium sp.
CGCGGCGGGCGCCCCGCCGAGGCCGAACAGGACCGAGACGTGGTTGCCCACCACGGCCACGTCGGCCGGGCCCTGGGCCCCGCCGCCGTCCGGCCCCGCGATGGACGGCAGGCCGGTGAGCACGCGTTCCTGCTTGCCGCGCTGGATCTTGGTGACGGCACCCGTGAGGCCGAGGCAGTTGGAGGTGCCCGGGCTCTCGGCGTTCGGGATGCAGAAGTCGGAGTCGCCGCCGCGTCCGGCCTCCGCCACGTACACGGCGCCACCGGCACCGATGGTGAGCTGGCGCGGGTTGTCCAAACCAGCAGCCACCACCCCGCCGGACGCAGCCGGCGCGGCCTGGGCGGGCAGGGACGGGGCGAGGGCGACCGCGAGCGCGGCCGTCGTGGCGAGCAAGAGGACGGTGCGACGTGCCATGGGGGGACCTCACCTTCGTTGGGGGGAGACGAATCGCCGGATGGGATGCGGGTCAGTCTCGGTCACCGGGGCGCGGCGCACCAGGGGCCCATGTCCCCCCTGGGGGTGACACGGACCCCTGGCGACGGGTGTGGTCAGTTGAAGGGCAGGCCCGTCAGGCGCGCGTACGCCTCCACGTAGCGGTCGCGGGTGGCTGCGACGACGGACGCCGGCAGCGGCGGCGGCGGGACGTTCGAGCTGCGGTCCCAGCCGGACTCGTCCGTCAGCCAGTCGCGGACGAACTGCTTGTCGAAGCTCGGCTGGACGCCCCCGGGCTCCCACTGCTGGGCGTCCCAGAAGCGCGACGAGTCGGGCGTGAGCACCTCGTCGCCGAGGACGAGCGTGCCGTCGGGGCGGCGTCCGAACTCGAACTTCGTGTCGGCCAGGATGACACCGCGCTCGCGCGCGATGCCCTCGGCAACGGCGTAGATCCGCAGGGACGTGGCGCGGAGCTCCTCGGCGAGCTCGGCGCCGTGGAGCTCGACGATCCGCCCGAAGGGGACGTTCTCGTCGTGCTCCCCCACCTCGGCCTTGATGGCCGGGGTGAAGATCGGCTCCGGCAGGCGGTCCCCGTCCTGCAGGCCCTCGGGGAGGGCGATGCCGGTGACGGTCCCCGACTGCTGGTACTCGGCCCACCCCGAACCGGTCAGGTAGCCGCGGACCACGCACTCCACCGGCACCATGTCGAGGCGCTCGGTGACGATCGCGCGGCCGGTGACCGGGCCGGGCACGTCGGTGCTGACCACGTGGTTGGGGACGACGTCGGCGAGTTGCTCGAACCACCACAGGCTCAGGCGCGTCAGGACGGCCCCCTTGTCGGGGATCGTCGAGGCCAGCACGTGGTCGTACGCCGAGATCGCGTCGGTGGCCACCATGAGGAAGCGCCCCGGTGCGCGACCGTCCTCGGCCTGCCCGGCGTCGGGCAGCGCGTACAGGCGTCGCACCTTGCCGGAGTGCACGAGTGGCAGGTCGATTCCGTAGTCATCGGTCACGGCGGTGATCCTACGCCGGGGTCGTGCTCGTGCGGTGGGGTGTCCGCCCACCCCGGCAGAGTGCACCCGGGGGGCCGTAACCTTTCATGGCCACGCCGCGTTGGGCAGGGTGTCCCTCGTGGGACGCTGACCGGAGGAGGAGGTGGGACGCGACCATGCTCGACGAGTCGTTCACCGAATTCGTGCGCTCCTCCACGGCGTCGTTGACGCGCACGGCCTGGCTGCTGACCGGCGACCACGCGCTCGCCCAGGACCTGGTGCAGAACGCGTACGCCAAGACCCTCCGGGCGTGGGACCGGGTCGCCGGCCCGGGCGCCCTGGCCTACGCGCGGAGCGCGGTGGTCACCGGCAACGTCGACCGCTGGAGGCGCACCCGCGGCGAGGTCGCGGTGGGGCTCGAGTTCGAACGACCCTCCCCCGACCGGTTCGAGGACCGCGTCGCCGACCGCGACCGCGTCGCCCGGATGCTCGCCACCCTCACCCCCACGCAGCGCCGCGTCGTGGTGCTGCGCTACCACGAGGACCTCTCCGAGGCCCAGACCGCCGAGGCGCTCGGCATGACGGTCGGCGCGGTGAAGTCCGCCGCCCATCGCGCCCTGGCCGCCCTGCGGTCCCACTACCCGGACGCCGCTGGCCCGGCCCGCACGCACCCCGAGGAAGGAGCCCAGCGATGAACACCCTCGAGACACTGCTCCATGACGACCTGCGCTCGGCCGCCGGTTCGGTCGACATCCCCGTGTCGCTGAACGCGATCGTGACCGAACGCGACCGCCTCGTGCGGGGCGACCGCCGGTCCCGCTGGGTCCGTTGGGCCCTGGTCACCGTGGTCGCGCTCCTGGCCCTCGGCGGGCTCTGGTGGGCCCAGGGCACGCTGTGGCGGGTCCCGGACACCGCCGTGCCCAATCCGCTGCAGTCGCCGGCCGAGCCGCTCCCCGCCCCGACACCGGAGCCGTCGGCGAGCCCGACGTCCGAACCCACCCCCGACACGACGGCCGGGCCCACCGCGTCCGGTTTGCCGGGGCGCACCGTCGGCGTGTACGTCCACTACGTGGCCGAGGGGCCCTCCTCGCTGAACCTGGTCCGCGAACTGCGCCAGGTCCCGGCGGGGACGCCCGCGCGGGGTGCCCTGGAGGCCCTGTTCACCGCCCCCCACGACCCCGACTACGTGACGCTGTGGAACCCGGGCACCCGCGTCCTCGGCATCAGCAAGCACGATGACGTGATCACCGTCGACCTGTCACGGGAGGCCCTCGCCTTCAACCTCGGGGTGGCCGGTGAGGCGATGATGGTCGACCAGCTCGTCTGGACGCTCACCGAGGCGTTCGAGGCGACCGACCGGGTGCTCCTCCGGGTCGAGGGCCGGGCGTTCGAGACCGGCCATGACCTCTACGACCGACCCCTGGCACGGGCGGACGCGACCAGCAGCCCGATCACCGTGGTCGTGGACACCCCGGTGCACGGCTCGACCGTGGCGTCGCCGGTCCGCGTCACCGGACTGGCCGCCGCGTTCGAGGCGACCATCCTGTGGACGGTCACCCGGCCCGACGGCACCACCGTGGCCGAGGGGACGGCGATGACCGACGAGGGCATGGCCCTCGCACCGTTCGCCTTCGACCTGCCGGCACTGGACCCGGGCACCTACGTCGTCGCCATCACCGTGGACGACCCCTCCGGCGGAGTCGCCCCGGCACCGCCGTCGGACACCAAGGAGTTCACGGTCCGCTGAGCCCGGGAGAGTGCACCCGGGGTGGGGAACGGTAGCCTCGACGCATGGGACGACCACTCCACCTGGCCGCCGCCCTCGCCGCCGGGGCCCTGCTCGCAGGCTGCGCGACGACCCCGCCCGGGGAGCCCACGACCCGGGGCCAGAAGGGCATGAACGGCGGGAGTCCCGCCGCCACAGCGGGCGCCCCGGGCACCGCGAGTGCCGCCCCCGGCCGGACCGGGGCGCCGGCATCCGAACCCCGTCTGGCCCCGGACGGACGCCCCTTCGTCGTCAACGAGATGGCCCAGTTCACCGACCCGTGGGCGCTGGAGTTCCTCCCCGGCACCGACTACCTCGCGATCACCGAGCGCTCCGGCCGCCTGTGGCTGCGCCACCCCGGCGGCCTGCTCGAGGTCACCAGCGGGCTGCCCGAGGTCGTCGTCGACGGCCAGGGCGGCCTGGGCGACATCGTGGCCGGCCCCACGTTCGCCGAGGACCAGACGGTCTACCTCAGCTGGGTCGAGCGCGGTGAGGGGGGCACGGGCGCGGTCGTCGGCCGGGCGACGCTGGCCGCGGACCCATCGAGCGCGTCCTTGGAGGGCCTCGAGGTGATCTGGCGCCAGACCCCCAAGCAGTCCGGCAGCGGGCACTTCAGCCATCGCATGGTGTTCTCCCCCGACGGCGAGCACCTGTTCGTGAGTTCGGGCGACCGCCAGAAGATGGACCCGGCCCAGGACCTCTCCAACACCCTGGGAACCATCGTCCGGCTCACCCCCGACGGGGATCCAGCGCCCGACAACCCCTTCGCCCACGACGGCTCGCCCAGCGACCAGATCTGGAGCTGGGGCCACCGCAACCCCCTCGGCCTCGCCTTCGACGCCGACGGGCGTCTCTGGTCCAGCGAGATGGGGCCCCGGGGTGGCGACGAGTTCAACCTCATCGCGGCCGGGATGAACTACGGCTGGCCCAAGGCGTCCAACGGCTCGCACTACGGCGGCGCGGAAATCCCCGACCACACGGCCGGGGACGGCTTCGAGGCGCCCTACGCCTGGTGGACGCCCTCGGTCTCCCCCGGTTCGCTCATGATCTACGGCGGCGGCGCCTTCCCGCAGTTCACCGGCGACGCCTTCCTCGGCGCGCTGTCGGGCCAGGCGCTGATCCGCCTCGACCTGGACGGCGCCAACGTCACCAAGGGCGACCAGTGGGACATGGGTCAGCGGATCCGCGAGGTCGAGGAGGGCCCCGACGGGACGATCTGGCTGCTCGAGGACGCCCCGGGCGGGCGCCTGCTGCAGCTCACGCCCCCGCAGTGACCCCCGCCACGCGCCCGATCAGGCACTGACCCGGACGATGCCGTGGGCGCCGCGCTCGGCGTCCACCATCACGTGGTTGACCACCGGGTAGTGGCCCGGCTCGGGGAAGGTGAGCTCCACGAAGCCGCCCTGGGCGGGCAGCAGCGGCAGCACCTGCGCCCCACCGTCAGTGGCGCCGAACGCTCCCTCGCCGCGGCGCAGCGTGTACCTGCCCTCGGTCCAGGACGTGTCGAACTGGCCGCCGACGATGTGGAACGCGCTGGCCCGGTTCGGCCCGGCCGCGAGCACCCAGAACCGGACGCGCTCCCCCACCCCCACGTCGAACGGGTGCAGGTCGTACTGGTTCGCGATGCCGTTGAACACCACGCGGTCGGGCTCCTCGGCCACGACCTTGTCGGCGTCGAGCTCGAGCGCCTCCTCGGCGGAGTGGGCCGCGTTGGCCAGGAACACCTCCGACTGGACCAGCACGTAGCTGTGGTCGACCTCGGGCAGGCCCTCGGGCTCGATCACGACCGCGCCGTGCATGCCCGCGGCGATGTGGCTCGACATCGGCATGGTCGAGCAGTGGTACATCCAGATGCCCGCGCGCTCGGCGGTGAACCGGTACACCAGCGACTCGCCGGGCGCGATCGTGCGCATCGGGCGGTCGGGTGCCAGCGCGCCGGCGTGGAAGTCGATCGAGTGGCCGATCGTCCCGTCGTTGACGAGCGTGACCTCGAACACGTCGCCGACGCGCCCGTGCAGCACGGGGCCGACCGACCCGCCGTTGAACGTCCAGCGGGTCTGCCACAGCCCGGGCGCGACCTCCAGCGGCACCTCGGTCACCGTGAAGGTCACCTCGCGGACCTTCTCGTCGGTCAGCGGGGGCAGCACCGGGTCCACGTGGGTGCCCAGCACCTCGGCCGGGTTGGCCGGCGGGATCGCCGCGGCGCCCGCTCCCGCACCGCCACCGGGCGCCCCGTGCCCGGCGTTCTCGCCGCCCATCCCCCCGGCCGCGGCACCGCCGGCCGTGGGAGCACCCAGCGCCACGACGTCGAGGACCATGCCCATCTGGCGGTGCCCGGCGACCGAGCACCACCCCTGCGTGTCGGCACCGACGATCCCGGCGTCCAGTTCGGCGGTGGCACCCGGGGCGAGCCGCGGCGTCCGCTCACCGGCGAGGACGAGGTCGTGGGCCATCACCGGGTCGTCGTTGGTGAGCACGACCACGAGGCGGTCGCCGGCCGCGACCTCGATGCGGTTCGGTTCGAAGGCCATCCCGCTCGCGCGCACCTCGACGCGGGTGGTGTTCCCGGTGGCCGTGACCCCGGACGCCGGCCCGGCGGCCACGCCCGGCCCGACGA
>DUOQ01000044.1 GCA_012838755.1 Propionibacterium sp.
CCGACCAGGGGGGCCCCCGGCCCGGCCAGGGGCAGGTCGGGCAGCGCGTCGGGTGCGGACACCTCGGGGCCGGCCACGCGACGCCCGGTGGCGTCGTAGCGGGCCCAGTAGACCTCGTTGCGACGCGCGTCGGACACGACGAGGAACTCCGCGGGCGCCCCGGAGGCAGCCCACTGGGCGGCCACGGCGTCCAGCGAGCAGGCACCGGCGACCGGGACGCCGAGCACCTCGGCGAGCGTCGTGGCGGTGACCACGCCGACGCGCAGGCCTGTGAACGGGCCGGGGCCCACCCCGGCGACGATGCGGTCGACGTCGGCCAGGGCGATGCCGGCTGCGGCGGCCACGCGCTGCACCAGGGGCATCAGGGCCTCGGCGTGGGCGCGGGTGTCGTCGACGGTGGCCGAGGCGGCGATGCGGCCGTCCACGGCGATGGCGGCGGCGACGACCGTCGAGGTGTCGACGGCCAGGGTCGTGCTCATGTGTCCTCCTTGGCCGGGCCCGCGGTGACGGCGGCGAGCTCGTCGCGGGTCCAGCGCTCCCCCACGCCGGTCAGGAAGACCCAGCGGGTGTCGTCGTCGGGGTCGATCCCCCGGCGGATGTCGATGTCGAGGCGGCCGTCGGCCAGGCCCTCGGCCACGCCGGCGCCCCACTCGACGAGGGTGACCGAGTCGTCCAGCGAGGCGTCCAGGTCGATGTCCTCGAGCTCGGCGAACGAGCCGAGGCGGTAGGCGTCCACGTGCACGAGCGCGGGGCCGTCGCCCAGCGAGGGGTGCACCCGCGAGAGCACGAACGTCGGCGAGATGACCGGGCCGCTGACGCCGAGCCCGGCGCCGATGCCCTGCGTCAGGGTGGTCTTCCCGGCGCCGAGGTCGCCGGTCGCGATCACGAGGTCTCCGGCGCGCAGCACGTCGGCCAGGCGGGAGCCCAGCGCGCGCATGGCGTCGGCGTCCGGCACCTCGACCGCGACCGGGAGCGACCGGGCCATGACCACGCAGTTGCCCTCGTCGCCGGCGGGGCTGAAGCCATGACGGCCCCACCACGCCTGGATCCGCGGGAACTCCTTGCGGGCCAGCAACTGCACCCGCTCCTCCCCGGTGGTCGCGAGGTGCTCCAGGACGACCTCGACGAGGAACGAGGCCACCCCCTGCTCGCGGAACTGCGGCAGGACGCCCACCCGGCCCAGGCGCATCGCGCCCTGCTGGTGGGCAGTCATGACCAGGCCGGCAGGTTCGTCGCCGACGAACGCCAGGTAGCCGGTGCCGTGCTCGATGCGGGCCCGCACCGAACCGAGGTCGTCGGCCAGCGCCTCGGGCTTCTCCCCCACCACCGGCCGGGCGAGGAACGCCGCGTGGATGACCTCCAGCGCCACCGGGGCGTCCGCGACCGTGGCCAGGCGCACGGTCAGCTCGCGGCCGTCCGGCAGGTCGGCCGCGGCGAGCTCGCGGGCAGCGTCGTGGGTCATGGCAACCTTCGTGGTGGGAGCGTGGGAGGCGTTTCATCCCGTGCGGGCCGGCCCATCGTACTCCCCCGGCGCGCGGCGTCACCGGTCGTTCACCGACACGTCATGCAACCACCGCCATCCGTGCATGTTGATTGCGTGTCATGGGAGCCATGCGGGTCGCGATCATCACCGAGTCCTTCCTGCCCGAGGTGAACGGGGTCGTCAACTCCGTGCTCCGGGTCCTGGACCACCTCATCGACCACGGTCACGACGTCCTGCTGCTGGCCCCGGAAGCCCCGGGCGCCCCGGCGACGTACCGTGGCGTCCCCGTCGTGGGCATGGCCTCGCTCGCGTTCCCCGGTTACCAGCAGGTGCGCATCTGCACCACCCCCCAGATCTCCCTGCAGAGGACGCTGGCGAGCTTCAACCCCGACGTGGTCCACCTGGCCTCCCCCATCAACGTCGGCTACCGCGGCGCGCTGGCCGCCCGCGAGCTCGGCATCCCGGGCGTCGCCGTCTACCAGACCGACGTTCCCGGCTACGCCAGTCGTTACGGCATCCCCGCGCTCGAGGCGTACCTGTGGCAGCGCGTCCGCTGGATCCACCAGGCCGCCACCCTCAACCTCGCCCCCAGCACCGCGAGCATCGCCCAGCTCGAGGGCCTCGGCGTCAGCGACCTGAGGCTGTGGGGGCGCGGCGTCGACGGCGTGCTCTTCCACCCCTCGAAGCGTTCGGACGCCCTCCGCGCCGCTTGGGCGCCCAACGGCGAGCGGGTCGTGGGCTTCCTCGGCCGGCTGGCCCCCGAGAAGCAGGTCGCCGACCTGCACGCGCTGGCCGGGTTGCCCGACACGCGCGTGGTCGTGGTCGGCGACGGCCCCGAGCGGGAGAACCTGCAGGAGCGCCTGCCCGGAGCGGTCTTCACCGGCCAGCTGAAGGGCGAGGAGCTCGCCGCGGCCGTGGCCTCGTTCGACGTCTTCGTCACCCCGGGCGAGCTGGAGACCTTCGGCCAGACCATCCAGGAGGCGATGGCCTCGGCCCTGCCCGTGGTGGCGCCGGCGTCCGGGGGCCCGATCGACCTGGTCGACCCGTCCCGGACCGGCTGGCTCTACGAGCCGGGTGACCTGCTGGGCCTGCGCGAGCACGTGGCCGACCTCGTCGGTGACGACGCCAAGCGGCGCGCGATGGGTCGGGCCGCCCGCGAGGCCACCGAGCCCCGCACGTGGGCCGGGATCTGCGCACACTTGGTCGGGCTCTACGAGGAGGCGGTCAGCCTCAAGCGCGAGCAGCTCCACACCGTGCGCCAGATGGACTTCGCCCGCCAGTACGGGCGCGCGCTGCGCGTCTAGGCAGGCGACCCAGGTCCAAGCCCCCCGCTCTTTCCCCGGGGGTGTGGGTCTGGAGTCTTGCCGGTGGACGCCCCCGGGCCGTCAAGAACCGGGGGCGAGAATCGACGATCCGCGACGCTCCACCCGCAAGAGCTGGATCACGATGTCCCGAGAAGAATCGTGGCCGACGCGACGCCGGCCTCAGCCCTCGCAGACCACCATCGCGACGGCGACGCCGGCGTCGTGGCTGATCGACACGTGCAAGCGACTCACGCCGAGCTCCTCCACCCGGTCGGACACGGTGCCCTGCACCAGCAGCGAGGGGCGTCCGGTCTCGTCGGAGAGCACCTCGCAGTCGGTCCAGCGCAGGCCGGCAGGGGCGCCGAGCGCCTTGGCGAGCGCCTCCTTCGCGGCGAAGCGGCCGGCGAGCGTCTGGTCGGAGCCCGACAGCTCGGGCAGGGTGAACACGCGGTCGGTGAACCCCGGCCGGTTACACGCCTCACGGATCCGGTCGATCGAGCAGACGTCGACCCCGATGCCGATGATCACGGCATCACTCGACGGTGACGGACTTGGCCAGGTTGCGCGGCTGGTCGACGTCGTAGCCCTTGAGCGTGGCCACCTCGCAGGCGAAGATCTGCAACGGCACGGTCGCCAGCAGCGGCTGCAGCAGCGTGGACGCCTTCGGCAGGCGTATCACCTCGTCGGCGTACGGCTCGACCTCGGTGTCGCCCTCCTCGACCAGGACGATCGTGCGCGCCCCGCGGGCGCGCACCTCCTGGATGTTCGACAGCACCTTGTCGTGCAGCTGGTCGCGGCCCTGCGGCGGCACGATGACGAAGATGGGCAACCCCTCCTCGACCAGCGCGATCGGGCCGTGCTTGAGCTCGCCGGCCGGGAAGCCCTCGGCGTGCAGGTAGGCGATCTCCTTGAGCTTCAGCGCGCCCTCCAGTGCGACCGGGTAGCCGACGTGGCGGCCCAGGAACAGCACAGACTTCTCGTCGACGAGCTCGCGGGCCAGCGCGTGCACGGCCTCGGCGTTGTCGAGCACCGCCTGGATCTTGGCGGGCATGGTCTCGAGCTCGGTCATGACCAGGGCGATCTCGTCGCCGTACTTCGTGCCGCGCACCTGCGCCAGGTAGAGGCCCAGCAGGTAGCACGCGGCCATCTGGGTCAGGAAGCCCTTGGTCGAGGCGACGCCGATCTCGGGGCCGGCGTGGGTGTAGAGCACGGCGTCCGACTCGCGCGGGATCGTCGAGCCGTTCGTGTTGCAGATCGCGATGACCTTGGCGCCCTGCTCGCGGGCGTGCCGCACGGCCATGAGCGTGTCGGCGGTCTCGCCCGACTGCGAGATCGTCACCACGAGCGTGCGCGGGGTGATGATCGGGTCGCGGTAGCGGAACTCGGAGGCGATCTCGACCTCGCAGGCCACCCGCGTCCAGTGCTCGATGGCGTACTTGGCGACCAGCCCGGCGTAGTAGGCGGTGCCGCAGGCCACGACGACAATCTTGTCGATCGCGCGCAGCTCGGTCTCGGAGATGCGGATCTCGTCGAGCGTCAGCCGGTGATCGGCGTCGAAGCGGCCCAGCAGGGTGTCGGCCACGGCGTGGGGCTGCTCGTGGATCTCCTTGCGCATGAACCAGTCGTAGCCACCCTTCTCGGCGGCCGACAGGTCCCAGTCGACGTGGTAGGGCTTGCCCTGCGTCTCGTTGCCGTCGAAGTCGGTGACGCGGTAGCCGGACGCCGTGACCTCGACGACCTCGTCCTGGCCCATCTCGACGGCCTCGCGGGTGTGCTCGATGAACGCGGCGACGTCGGAGGCGACGAACATCTCGCCCTCCCCCACACCGACGACCAGCGGCGAGTTGCGGCGCGAGGCGACCAGCAGGCCGGGCTCGTCGCGGTCGACCGCGACCAGCGTGAAGGCGCCCTCGAGGCGCTGGGAGACCGTGCGGAGGGCGTCCGCCAGGCCGAGGCCGTTGTCGACCTCGCGACCGACCAGGTGGGCGGCGACCTCGGAGTCGGTCTGGGAGCGGAACCCCACCCCGGACGCCTCGAGCTCGGCCCGCAGGCCGGCGAAGTTCTCGATGATCCCGTTGTGGATCAGGGCGACGCGCCCGCTGGCGGACACGTGCGGGTGGGCGTTCGCGTCGGAGGGGGCCCCGTGGGTGGCCCAGCGGGTGTGCCCGATGCCGAGGTTCGCCTCGGGCAGGGGCGACTCGTCCAGCTCGGCCTCGAGGTTGACGAGCTTGCCCGCCTTCTTCGACGCGTGGATGGTGTTGTCGGGCCCCACCAGGGCGATCCCGGCGGAGTCGTAGCCGCGGTACTCCATGCGCCGGAGGGCGTCCACGAGGACCGTCTGTGCACGTTGGGGGCCGACATAGCCGATAATTCCGCACATGGGATTCAGCGTAGCGCCCGCGACACCGGCCTCCGACCACGACGAGGGCCCGGCGGACGAGTTCGGACCGTACATCATCGCGGACCGGGCGAAGTGGGCCAAGCTGGCCGAGGAGATGCCCGTCAGCCTGACCGAGGAGACGCTCAACAGCGTGCGGTCCCGGCTCGACACCATCGACCTCGCCCAGGTGCGCGACGTGTACCTGCCCCTGACCGAACTGGTCAACCTCTACGTGATGCACACCGGCCACCTGTACCGGGCCACGCACGAGTACCTCGGCCTGAAGGAGCGGCGCACCCCGTTCGTGATCGGGGTGGCCGGCTCAGTGGCGGTCGGCAAGTCCACGACGTCGCGCCTGCTGCTCGAGCTCCTGGCCCAGTTGCCGGGACGCCCGCGCGTCGACCTGATCACCACCGACGGGTTCCTTCTGCCCAACGCCGAGCTGCAGCGGCGCGGGATCATGCACCGCAAGGGCTTCCCTCAGAGCTACGACCGCGCCGCCCTGCTGCGGTTCGTCATGAACGTGAAGTCCGGCATCCCCGAGGTCAGCGCCCCCGTCTACAGCCACCTCACCTACGACATCGTGCCCGACGAGTTCGTCACGATCCGCCAGCCCGAAATCCTGATCGTCGAGGGCCTCAACGTCCTGCAGCCGGCGCGGCGGCGCAAGTCGGGGCACGCGTCGCTGGCGGTGAGCGACTTCTTCGACTTCTCGGTCTACGTCGACGCCGACGAGGCCGACCTGCGCGAGTGGTACCTCGAGCGCTTCATGACCCTGCGCCGCAGCGCGTTCCTCGACCCGCGCTCCTACTTCCGCCGGTTCGCGAAGATGGACGCCGACGCGGCGCTCGCCTACGCCGAGAACATCTGGGACACGATCAACGGCCCCAACCACGTGCAGAACATCCTGCCGACGCGGGGCCGGGCCACGGCGATCCTGCGCAAGGACTCCGACCACGACATCGAGTGGATCCGGATCCGCAAGACCTAGCCTCAGCGGCGGCGCGACTCCAACGCGTTCACCACGAGCAGCGGCAGGCCGGCGAGCACCACGGTGCCCAGCAGCACGCCCGCGTGGTCGAACACGGTCGTCAGGCCGTGCAGCAGCACGGACGCCCACGCCACCAGCGAGCCGAACGCGAGGCTCGCCCAGTGCCGCAGCCGCCAGGTGCGGGACGCCCGCGCCAGGCCGTGGGGCATCATGCTGACGATGCCCAGGCCCACGGCGAGCAGTACCGCGCCGACGGCCCCGCTGAAGGCCGGGCCGGCGACGGCCCACACCAGCACCATCAGGGCCAGGCCCGTGACGAAGGTGCCGCGCAGGCTGGCGTCGTCGGCGTCCCGGATCGGGGAGATCGACAGGCG
>DUOQ01000045.1 GCA_012838755.1 Propionibacterium sp.
CGCCCCCACGAGGTTGGTGTGGCGGTCGCGCTCACCCAGGCCGGCCTGGTCGGCCACCACCCGCGCATGGTGCAGCGCGGGCTCGACGCGCGTGGGCAGCCCGGCGGACGCCAGGGTGCGGGCGGCGACGCGGGCCAGCACCAGCGTGGTGTCCAGCCCGCGCTCGCGCACCGCCCGCGCCTGCGACGGCATCGGCACGAGCACCAGCGTCGCCGGGCGGCCCAGCCCAGCGGCGAGCAGTTCACCTACGGCCAGGGCCAGGGCCCGCCCCAGCGGCGCGCCCAGCCACCAGCCGGCCCGCTCCTTGTACGCGACGATGCAGTGCTGCCACAGGCCGTCGTAGGCGGCGGCCGCGACGATCCCGTCGGCGACCTCGAAGGGTGCGGGATCGGCCACCACCGCGGCACAGGACGGGCAGAGCTGGGCGCCCGGCGTCCGGCAGCCCGGGCAGGCCGCACCCAGGAGCAGGGACGCCGCGGCGTCCGACCACGAGGCGAGCACGCCGGGGAGGTTTAGGCAGCGCCTGTCACGGGTAGAAGATCTCGCTCAGGCCGGCGGCGTGCTGCGACCAGCGGAAGTCGCTGTTGTAGCGCCACACCTCGCCCTCGAGGGAGCGGACCATCGGGGGTGCGCCGGGGGCGACGGCCAGCTCGACCAGGTCCTGGGCGGCCGTGGGGCCGATCGGGACGACGGTCGACCCGTCCTGGGCGGCGGTCAACACGCTGGTCGAGCGGCCGTCGTCGACCAGCACCAGCAGGGAGTCGGCGGCGCGCCACCCGACGTCCAGGACGGTGAGCTGGGCCAGCGACCCCGTCGCCATGTTGAGCTCACGCCAGCCGTCGACCGTCACCGGCTCGCCGGGGCGGACCCGCGCCAGGCCCAGGGTGCGCTGGCCGCTGGCCCACTGGACGACCAGGGCCACCCGTGCCCCGTCCGGGGAGATCCGGAACGCCTCGATGCGCCCATCACCCACCTCCTCGACGACCAGCGGCGTCCAGTCACCGGCCGGGGAGACCACGGCCAGCTCGCCGGCGTCGTTGGTGACCCACACGCTGCCGTCCCGGGCGAACTGCGGGCGACGCAGGCCGGGCGAGGTCCCCAGCGGGCGCAGCACCGACTCCCCCAGCGGGGCGAGTTCGAGGCTCCCGCGGTCGGCCGAGACGGTCGCCGCGACCAAAGCGTCCTGCCGGACGGCTGCGTGGGTGGCCGCGGTCACCGCGGGGGCGACCTGCAGGTGGGTGTTGTCGGGCCCCTCGAGGACGCGCACCACGCGCCCCTCCTCGAGCGCGAAGAGCTGTCGGCTCCCCTGGCGCGGGGTCGGGTCGGCCTCGGGGAAGCCCGTCGCGGGTATGACCTCGCCGTACGGTTCGATGGCCCAGGCCTCCTCCCCCAGCCAGCCGACCGAGACGGCGACGATCGACTCGAACGAGCGATAGCTCCAGACCAACTGCGTCGCCAGGGCGACCCGCTCCGCCTCGGTGAGGTCGCTCCCTTGACGCTGCAGGTCCACCCGGGCGACGCCGGACGCACTCACCCGCACGCTGTCCAGTTCCACACCGCGGGGCGCGGCCTCGACCGCGGGGGCGAGCCACTCGGTCGCCCCGTCCACGACGGCGCGGGCGGCACCCTCGTAGGCCCCGGCCCCGCGCGGGTAGAACCGCGGGTCGGGGACGAGCCAGCTGCCACCGGGGGCGTAGAAGTACGGCGTGACGCGCGTGAACGCGCTCGAGAACAGGTACTCGGAGACGAGCAGGCCGGCCGGCGGGTTGCTGATGCGCCACTGGCCCTCGGCGTCCTCGACCAGGCCGAAGTCGTGGTCGATCGTCTCGGTGGACTGCCGGTAGGCGCCCTGGGTGTCCAGCGTGCCGACGACCGGAGCGCGGAGGGTGGCCGACGTGTCGGTCTCGACCACGGGGTTACCCTCGGCGTAGATGCGGACACCCGCCTCAGGGCTCCACAGGCGGGACGCCTCGGCCGTGAGGTACGCCCGCGCCACCGAGTAGTTCGGCTGGTAGGACGCCATCGCGTGCAGGAAGCCCTCGACCACGGTGATGGGAGTGGCGTTGCGGCCCGGCGGTGCGGGGGCGATCTCGACGCCGGGGTTGAGCCGCCCGGGGGCGGCCGAGACCCGCTCCACGGGCCCCTCCGTCGGGACGCCGCTGCAGGCGGTCAACGCCAGCACCAGCGCGATCAGGACGGCGAGCAGGCGCCTGGTCATGCGGTCCTCCTCTCGGGCGGGACGACGGGCAGCGGCGACTCCGAGACCGGGCCGCCGGCCACCCGCGGGAGGGTGAGGCGGAACTGGGCGCCGTGCCCCGGACGCCCCCACGCGTTGAGCCAGCCGCCGTGCAGCTGGGCGTCCTCGAGGGCGATGGACAGCCCCAGCCCGGAGCCGCCCACCGTGCGCTGGCGGGACGGGTCGGCGCGCCAGAACCGGGTGAACACCTGGTGGGCCTGCGCGGCGCTGAACCCCACCCCGTGGTCGCGCACGGTGACGGCGGCCGCCTCGTCGTTGGCCGCGACGGTGAGCTCGACATCCTTGCCCTCGCCGTGCTCGATGGCGTTGCTGAGCAGGTTGGAGATGATCCGCCGCACCCGTCGGGGGTCGATCCGGCACGTGACCTCGTCGGGCGCGTTGAGCACCAGGCGCATGGCGTGGGCGTCGGCGAGGGGCTGCTGGGCGGCCACCACGGCCGCGACGAGCGCGACGAGGTCCACCTCGTCGACCTGCAGCTCGGCCGCGCCGGCGTCGAACCGGCTGATCTCGAGCAACTCGGTGAGGAGGGACTCGAACCGGTCCAGCTCCCCCTTGAGCAGCTCGGTGGATCGGCGGGTGACCACGTCGAACTCGTCGCGCTCCTCGTAGAGGACGTCGGCGGCCATGCGGACGGTGGTGAGCGGGGTGCGCAGCTCGTGGCTGACGTCGGAGACGAACTGGCGCTGGACCAGCGACAGGTTCTCCAGCTGCTGGATCTTGCGGCCCAGCTCGTCGGCCATCCGGTTCATGGAGCGGCCCATGCCGGCGAGGTCGTCGGAGCCCCGGATCTGCATGCGTTCGTCGAGGTCCCCGGCGGCGATGCGCTCGGAGGTGACGCGGGCGGCGCGGATGGGCCGCAGCGCCTGGAGCGAGATCAGGTACATCAGCCCGGTGATCAGCGGCAGGAAGACCGCCGCGGCCGTGAGCGCCGAGCTCTCCACGACCTCCAGGGTCTGCTGCTCCTGCTCCATGCCGAACAGGAAGTAGACCGGGTACCGGCCCGAGCCGGGCGCGAGCAGGGCCCCACCGACGACCAGGCCGGCCCGCGGCGTCCGGCCGTCGGTGAACTGGATCGAGGTGGGGGTGGTGAACAGGTCCTGGCCGCCGTCGAGCACGGCCTCGCGGATGCCCGCCGGGACGGAGTCGACGTCCACGCCCGCCGAGGTGATGTCGGAGACCGGCCCGGAGATCACGACCTCGTACTGGTTGCCCACGTTGCCGCGGCTGGCGGCGTCGCGGGCCAGGACGGTGAGGCGCTCGTTGACGGTTGACGTGCGCAGGTCGGCGTCCCGGAGCGAGGCCTGCATGCCCTCCAGCACGGCGGACGCCTCGGACACCGACTGACCGGTCTTGGCCTCGAGGATGCCGCGCGTGGACTGGTCGACGAGCAGCCAGCCCGTCACGCCGAACACGGCCAGCGCCGCGAGCACGCTGTTCGTGACCACCCGGAACGACAGGGAGCGGGACCACCAGCGTGCCGGGGCCCGGAGCACCCTGCCGAGCCAGCTCATGGCGCGGTCGGCGTCCCCGCGCGGTAACCGATGCCGCGCACCGTGACGATGATCTCGGGGTGCTCGGGGTCGCGCTCGATCTTGCTGCGCAGCCGCTGCACGTGCACGTTGACCAGGCGGGTGTCACCCGGGTGGCGGTAACCCCACACCTCCTGCAGGAGCAGCTCACGGGTGAACGCCTGGCGCGGCTTGCGCGCGAGCGCCAGGAGCAGGTCGAACTCGAGCGGGGTGAGCGCGATCGGCTCCTCGCCCCGGTGGACGGTGTGGGCGTCCACGTCGATGACGATGTCGCCGATGCGGAGCACCGCCACGTCCTCGCCGGCGGCCGCCGAGCGGCGCAGGCGGGTCTTCACGCGGGCGAGGAGCTCCTGGGTCTTGAACGGCTTGGGCACGTAGTCGTCCGCCCCCGCCTCGAGCCCCTCGACCACGTCGGTGGTGTCGGACTTCGCGGTGAGCATGACGATCGGGACGTCGGACTCGGCGCGCAGGTCGCGGCAGACGTCCACGCCGTCGCGGCCGGGCAGCATCAGGTCGAGCAGCACGAGGTCGGGACGGAAGCGCCGGAACTCCTCCACCACCTCGTCACCGCGCCCGACCCACGTCGTCTCGAAGCCCGACGCCTGCAACACGATCTGCAGCATCTCGGCCAGCGCGGCATCGTCGTCGACGACCAGCACCTTGCTGCCGTTCACACTCACGGATCCCCCTCCTGCTCGCTCAGTTCAGTTCCGGCGTGGGCGTCCACGTGGAAAGCCAGCCTAGTTGGCCGCCCTGACGCGCGAGGACGCGGCGCCACAGCGTCTCGGGATCGGGGTCGAAGACGTCGGCGTGGCGAGCCCGGACGGGGTGCCACATGCCCTGGGCCACCTCGTCCTGGAGCTGGCCGGGCGCCCAGCCCGCGTAGCCGGCGAAGATCCGCAGGTCACTGTAGGCGCCGGTCGCCAGTTCGATGGGCGTCTCGAGGTGCAGCAGGCCGACCCGGTCGAAGAGGGCTCGCCAGCCGGGGGGTTCCTCGGTCTCGTGACTCGGGCTCGCCAGGCAGATCGCGCCCTCCTGGGAGACGGGGCCACCGTCGAAGAGCCGGTGCGGCCACGTGGTCAGGTCGTCCCAGCCGGGCAGCACGCTGCCGAGATCCACGCCGGTGTAGGCGTTCAGGACCACGCCGAGCGCACCCGAGGCGTCCACGTCGAGGAGCAGGACCACCGTGCCGTCGAAGATGCCGTCGGTGAGCTCCACCCCGGCCACGAGCAGCGTGCCGGGCTTGATCGGGGCACTCGCGATCTCCGGGTCCACGCGCCCATCCTGCCACGCGGGGCCACCGGGGTGGTCGACCCGGAGACGTGAAACGCCCCGCGCCCGACCGGGTGGCGATCCGGGGGCACGGTCGGAAGCACCGCCGGCAGCGGCATGTGAGAGCGGCGTGCCACAGGGGCGTGGGACGCATGGGAGAAGTAGCCACTCGACGGGGTCTGTGGAGCCCGGCCCGCGGCGTCCGGCAGAAAGGGGACGCGTCGAGTGGTCACTTTTCCGGGACCGAGCAACTCAGCCACCGTCCGCAAACCTGTCGTCAACGCCCTCGCCCCAGCCCAGGACAGCAGCAAGGCCCGAACCGAGCCATCGTCAGTGGCAAGGGTTCGAGCCTTGTGCTCAGGGGTGGAGGTGGCGGGAGTCGAACCCGCGTCCTCGAGAGGCGAACCAGGTCTTCTCCGGGCGCAGCCGATGGTGTCGTTCTCCTTGGCCCCCGCGCTCATCATCGGCACGTCGCGGACAGGCCCAGCCCTGGTTGAGTCCCGATCGTCCGCCAAGGCGTCAGACGACCAGCAAGCCTCCTAGATGAGGCCAGGAACCGGGCGGAAGGCTACACCCGGGCTGACCCTTCGATCGCTGATCAGGCAGCGAGAGCGAAGTCTGCGCGATTGTTGTCGGCAGTTGTGTTTTCCAGCGTTCGTTTACGAGATGTCGCTGGCTCCTCGGCCCGCTTCTCCTGGGACTACCGTCCCAAGTCGAAACCAGTCACCCCCTGTTGAGTTGTGCACTCCCCCGCAGGGGAGCACTCCAGTGTACGTCACCGGGACGCCCCGGCTCCACTCAGCGGTCGGGGTCGAGGACCTTGAGCGGGATGATGGCCGTCACCGGGTTGATGAAGCGCTGCCCGCTGAGGGCCCGCGCGCCCCCCATCACGGTCAGGACGAGCCAGCCCACCCAGCCGAGCGGCATGATGACCTCCATGGCCGCCTCGGG
Source organism: Propionibacterium sp. (assembly GCA_012838755.1). Classification (GTDB taxonomy): domain Bacteria; phylum Actinomycetota; class Actinomycetes; order Propionibacteriales; family Propionibacteriaceae; genus Propioniciclava. The sequence continues at coordinate 6,010 of DUOQ01000045.1, forward strand.
CAGGAGCATGCCGCCCACGACCGCCACGACGACCGCGACGAGTGCGGTGATGACCTGGAAGTTGAACGCCTTGGCCGCCTCGCGGCGGGCCGGCGTCCCCGGCGTCGCGGCCGCGTAGGCGGCCAGCGGCCCGAAGATCCAGGTGAACAGGGCCGAGAAGTGCGCCACCGCACCGAGGCCGGTGGCCTGCGGGTGACGCGGAGCCGTGCCCGGCGCCACCGGCATGCGGGCCGGGAGCCCCGCCACGGAGGCGTTCAGGTCGCGACGCGTCTGGGCCGTCATCACCATCCCCAACCGCTGGTCGAGCTCGACCTCGTCGAGGCGACCGACACAGTAGGCGTCCTGCAGCAGGGACTCGGCGCGTGCGCGCTCGGCGTCGCCGACCCGCAGGTCAAGGGAGGGAAGTCTGTTCATGTGACCATGGTGCCCAAGCGGGGCGGATTCCCCATCGGGCACTCCCCTGAGGCGCCCCCAAGATGCATCTCCGGGTGGCAGGTCCCCCAGGATTCTCGGGGTCCTGCCACCCGGAAACGCAGGCGGAGGGGCCACACGCCGGTCAGCGGAGGCCGACCAGGTCGCAGACGAAGACGAGGGTCTCGTTGGGCTTGATCACGCCACCGGCGCCACGCGCTCCGTAGCCGAGGTGCGGCGGGATGGTGATGCGACGACGGCCGCCCACCTTCATGCCGGCGATGCCGGTGTCCCAGCCCTGGATGACCTGGCCCGCGCCGAGGCCGAACACCAGCGGCTCACCGCGGTCGTAGGAATTGTCGAACTCGGCACCGTTCGACCAGGCGACGCCGACGTAGTGCACGGCCACCTGCTGGCCGGGCTTGGCCTCGGGGCCCGTGCCGACCTCGAGGTCGTCGAGCACGAGCTCGGTGGGGACGTCGGTGTCGGGGATCTCAATGGTTGGCTTGTCCATGGGCCCCAACAGTACTCACCAGCTCCCGCCGCCGCCTCCGCCACCACCGCCACCGGAGAAGCCACCGCCGAAGCCGCCGCCACCGCCGAACGCCGAGCCGCCGCCACCGAAGCCGATGTCGTTGCTGAAGCTCGGCCCGTGCGAGGCCACCGACGGCGCGGTCGCGGCCGGGATGCTCCGGCCGAGGCTGTCGAGGTGCCACAGGATCAGGTGCGTGTCGAAGTAGGACCCGCCGTACCACGAGGCGTCCGGCTGCTGGAGGCGGCCCAGGGCGATCGCCTGCTCGCAGACCTGCACCCAGCGCTCGGCGAGGCCGAACAGCACCGCCCAGGGCAGGTACTTGCTGAAGATGTCCTCGCCCTCCTCGAACTTCAGCTGGTCGGCCTCGGCGGTCGCGATGTAGGTGCGGAAGCCCTCGACCTGGTCGGTCCACGCCCGGCCCAGCGCGGTGCGCTGGCCGCGCGCCATGTTCGTCTTCACCACGAGCCAGGTGATGGCCAGGGCGATCGTCGCGGGTCCGAGCAGCCAGGCCAGACCCGACAGGGCGCGCACGTCGAAGAAGAAGGACCCGAACATGGCCATCCACAGCACGCCCATGATCGAGAAGCTCTTGCGGCCCCGCGCCACGCTGCGGAACCACTGGTTGCCCAGGGCCACCGAGCGCGCGTCCTTCTCCAGGGCATCGGACGCGTCGGCGAGCTGGCCCGCGCGATCCAGCCGGAGCGTGCGCTTCCGCCCGGAGAACAGCTCGGCCAGCAGGATCTCGCTGGGCTCGTCGGGGGCTTTGCGCGGGTCGCGCAGCTCGGCCTCGGGCCGCGGGTCGGACTCCAGCCGGATCGCGCCGTGGGTGGCCAGGCCGACCAGCGTCGCGGTGAGGTGCTGGGTCCGGTACGCCCCGTCCATCAGGAACCCGGCGTACGTCAAGGGCAGCTTGGGCGGGGAGAACGCGACGGGCACCGGGAGCTTCGGGTCGTTGCGCTCCACCTTGGTGGGCTGCCCGGCCAGGGGCACGGTGCCCGGGGGGACGCCGGCGTAGCGCTCGTCGTGCCCGCGGCGGCGGTAGTACAGCCAGCCGACGAGCGGGATCGCGACCGCCGCGGCCGCACCGGCCCCCTGCATGACGCGCGCGGAACGCCGCTCGGCGGCGTCACCGCGCTCCACCCGGATCGGGGTGGCGTTCGAGACGGCCGCCGGGTCCATCTGGACGCCGATCGTGAGCAGGCTCCCCGTGGGGATGCCGTCCTGGGTGAACGTGGCCGTGTCCCCGCTGGTGGAGACGCCGTCGCACGGGTCGGACGACCCGGGGGGCCCGACGAAGCAGACGGCGTCCTGCGGCCCGCCGGGCACGGTGGCGGTCACGGTCGAGGACCGGATGGCCCCCATGGTCGAACCCGTCACGTCCCAGTAGAACTCGGGGGTGTTGGTCGCCTCGGGGGTGCGCAGCGCGCCGCGCACGTCGTAGGACAGGACGTAGGTGGCCGTCGGTGCGGTGATGCGGCGGTTGGCGTCCCCGATGCGGATCCGGATCGTCGACTCGCGCGGGGTGTTGGAGTAGCTGCTGACCTGGAAGGCGGTCGACACGTCACTGGGGCTGGTCACGCGGACGTTGTCGACCTCGTAGAGCATGTCCTCGTCGTCGTCGAACAGCTCACGCGTCACGAGGTAGCGCTCGTACCCGCGGCGGCCCGAGCTGGGCCCGAAGCGCAGCACGAGCGTCTCCTGCACCTGCAGCGTCCCGTCGGGGGTGACGGTGTAGTCGACGTCGTAGCGGTCGAAGGTGTCCCCCGCCGCGTGCGCGGGCGTGGCCACGCCGAGGACGAACGCGAGGGCGACGGCGAGGCCGACCAGGAGCGGGCGGAACGGCCGCGCCATGTCAGCGCCGACCCTTGGTGCGGGCCGACAGGGCTCGTTGCGCCTCGCGGTTGGCGTCCCGCTCGGCGATGGTCTGGCGCTTGTCCCAGTCCTTCTTGCCGGTGGCGACGGCGATCTCGACCTTGGCGTACCCGTCGCTGAAGTAGATCGACAGCGGCACGAGGGTGCGCCCCGAGTTCGCGACCTCCTTCTCGAGCTTGGTGATCTCGCGGCGGTTCAACAGCAGCTTGCGGTTGCGCAGCGGGCCGTGGTGGTGGGTGCCGAACTTGTACTCGGGGATGTTCACCCCGCGCAACCAGACCTCGCCGTCGTCGATGGTCGCGAAGCCGTCGGTCAGGGACGCCCGCCCCGCGCGCAGCGACTTCACCTCGGTGCCGAGCAGCACCAGACCGGCCTCGACGCGATCACCGATGTGGTAGTCGTGGCGGGCCTTCTTGTTCTGGGCGACGAGGATCCGCCCCTCGGGTCGCGGCATGGTGGGTGTGCTCCTTCACAAGCGAGAGTGCCGCCCAGCATATAGCCGGACGGCACTCCCGAAGGGTGTGGTGGGTGGCGGGTCAGGGCACGTAGCGCACCGGGTTGACCGGCGTCCCGTTGAGGCGCACCTCGAAGTGCAGGTGCGGCGTGGTCGACAGGCCCGTGTTGCCGACGTAACCGATCAACTGGCCACGCTGGACCTTCTGGCCCGCCCGGACGACGATGCGGGACTGGTGGGCGTACCCGGTCGTGGTGACCTTGCCGTCGACGAGCCGGCCGTGGGAGATCAGCACGTACTGGCCGAAGCCGCCGTTCACGCCGGCCTGCAGCACCGTGCCGGACTGGGCCGCGTAGATCGGCGTTCCGGTCCGCGCGCCCATGTCGACGCCGTTGTGGGCGCGCCAGATCTTCAGGATCGGGTGGAACCGCTGGCCGAAGGCCGAGCCGTAGTTGGCGTTGACCGGGCGGACGAAGCCCCACGCCGACGTCGCGCGCGTCGTGGAGCTGGACGAGGAGCGCGAGGGCTTCGCGGCGGCGTCCGCGCGGGCCGACTCGACCTTGGCCTGGTTCGCCTTGTCACGCTTGGCCGCGGCGTCCTTGGCCCGGGCGCGCTCGGCGGCGTCCGCCTCGGCCTTCGCCCTGGCGGCCTGCTCGCGCTTGATCCGCGCCTGCTCCTCACGCTCGGCCCGCTCCTCGGCCTCCTTCTTCAGGCGCGCCTGCTCCTCGGCCCACAGGCGGTCCATCTCCTGCTTGATGAGGCGCTGGGTGTCCTGCTCGGCGGCCTTGAGGGTGCGGTAGTTGGCCTGTTCGGCGTCGAGCTCGCCCTGGGCCGCGGCTCGGGCCTGCTCGTTGGCGGCGACCAGGTCCGCGACCTTGTTCCGCTGGAGCTCGGCCCGACGCTCGAGGTCGGCGATGCGGGCGACGTTGCGCTCGGACTCGAGCTTGTCGGCGGCGATGCGCGCCTCGATCTCGGCCTGTGCCTGGCGGGCCGCCTCGAGCTCGGCGAGCACCTGGTCCAGACGCGACTTCTCGGCGGCCTGGGTGTCGAAGATCGTGGTGTTCCACTGCAGGCGCTGGCTGAGCTCGGCCGGGGACTCCGAGCCGAAGACGACGGTCAGGCCACGCAGGTCGGTCTGCTGCTGGAACGACTCGCGGGCCGCCGACCCGATGAGGGCCAGCTGGGCCTCGACGTCGTCCTCCGCCTTCGCGACGCGCTGCTTCGCGCGCTCGAGTTCCTCCTGGGCGGCCTTCAGGTCGGCCGCGATGCGGGCGTCATTCTCGCGCGCCGCGTCCAATTGCACCGAAATGTCGGCGAGAACGGCCTGTGCCTCATCCAGTTGCGCCTGCGAATCAAGCAATCGTTGCGTGGCGGAATACACATTCTCCTGCGATTGCGCAATGGCATTTCGCGCCGCATTCTGCTGTGCGGCATTGGCCTTCGCATCCGCCCGGAGGTTCGACAGCGTGTCGGCACCCGCGAGGGGGGCGATCAGCGCGGTCGAGGCGGTCGCCGCGACGAACACGGTCGCCAGACGGCGCCCCAGGGCTCCTCGACGGCCGTGCCTGTCGGCGTGGACGTGACTCACTGCTGTACTCCCAACGATCGCCTGTTCACGACCGCCGGGGGGTGATCAGACCTTCAGGTAGCGGCGGGTCGCAACCAATGTGGGGATCATAGAGAGGGCCACCGCGACGACCACAAGCCAAACCATGGCAATTCCGACATGCTCCCAGCCGATCCACGTGAATCCCTGAAGGGCAGGTTTAGCCTTTTCCACGATCGCGAACTGCTGGATGCCGGCCAAGGTGGCGCACGCGAGGGCCGCCCCAACGAGCGCCACGAGCAGGCTCTCGAGCAGGAACGGCAGCATGATGTAGGTGTTGGACGCCCCCACCAGCCGCATGATCCCGATCTCCCTCCGGCGCGTGTGCGCAGCCATCCGGATGCTGTTGCCGATCTGCAGCGCGGCGGCCAGCAGCAGCAGGCCGGACGCCCCCACGGCCAGCCAGCGGCCCCAGTTCAGCCAGTCGAACAATGGGTCGAGGAATTGCCGCAGGTCCTGCACGTTCTGGACGCCCGGCATTCGAATCGCCTCTGCGGTCACAACCTGATATTCCTCAGGATTCACGAGCTTGATCCTGAAAAGATCCTGCATGTCCTCAGCCTTCATGGACGCGAGGACCGGGGAATCGGCGTAAGTCTGCTGGAACTCCTCGAAGACCTCGGCCTGGCTCTGGTAGAAGACCTCGGCCACCTCGGGGTTCGACTCCAGCGCCGCGCGGATGCTCTCGCGCTGCCCGTCGGTGGTGGCCTCGCCCGGGGTGCAGTTGTCCCCCTGCGTGGCCGGGGTGCACAGGAACAGGGTGATCTCGATGCGGTCGTACCAGCGTCCCTTGATCAGGTCGACCTGCTGGGTGACCAGCGTGCCCAGCCCGAACAGGGTCAACGAGACCCACATCGTGACCAGGACGGCGAAGTTCATGCTCGCGTTGCGGCGAAGACCCGAGAAGACCTCGGTGAGTGCGTGGCGCATGGTTGTGTCTCTCCCCTACCCGCTCACTGGTACCCGTAGACGCCCTGCGTCTGGTCGCGGATGAGCTCGCCGTTGCTGAGCTCGATCACGCGCCGGCGCATCTGGTCGACGATGGTGGAGTCGTGCGTGGCCATCACGACCGTGGTCCCGTCCCGGTTGATCTCGTCGAGGAGCTTCATGATCCCCACCGAGGTCGTCGGGTCGAGGTTGCCGGTCGGCTCGTCGGCGAGCAGGATCCGGGGCTTGTTCACCACGGCCCGCGCGAGAGCGGCCCGCTGCTGCTCACCGCCGGAGAGTTCCTCGGGCAGGCGGTCGGACTTGTCGGCCAACCCGACGCGCTCGAGCGTCTCGGGCACGACCCGCTTGATCTCGCGGCCGGGGCGTCCGATGACCTGCAGGGCGAAGGCGACGTTCTCGTGGACGCTCTTGCCGGGCAGCAGCCGGAAGTCCTGGAACACGGTGCCGATCCCGCGGCGCAGCTTGGGGACGCGCCATCCGGCCATGCGGCCCACGTCGCGGCCGTCGACCACGACCTGCCCGGACGTGGCACGGGCCTCCCGCAGCACGAGGCGCAGGAACGTCGACTTGCCCGACCCGGAGGGCCCGACCAGGAAGACGAACTCGCCGTCCGCGATGCCGGCGCTGACGCCCGACAGGGCCGCGCGTTTCTGGCCGGGGTACCTCTTGGTGACTTCGGTGAAGGTGATCACGTGCGTGTCCCTGGCCGGGGTCGACGATGGGGAAGATCCTGAGAATCCTCAGGCCGGCCGCGTCCAGAGTAGGTCACGGGGACGCCGCCCCCGTGGCACCACGCCCGTCAGGCGTCCACCTCGCCGAGTTCCACCTGCTTGCGCCAGCGGATCCCGGCGTCGATGAAGCCGTCGATGTCGCCGTCGAACACCGCGTCGGGGTTGCCGACCTCGTGGTTGGTCCGCAGGTCCTTGACCATCTGGTAGGGGTTCAGGACGTACGAACGCATCTGGTCGCCCCAGGATGCCTTGATGTCGCCCGCGAGCTCCTTCTTCCTGACGTCCTCCTCCTGCTTCTTGGCCAGCAGCAGGCGGGACTGGAGCACGCGCAGCGCGGCGGCGCGGTTCTGGATCTGGCTCTTCTCGTCCTGCATCGAGACGACGATGCCGGTCGGGAGGTGCGTGATGCGCACCGCGGAGTCGGTGGTGTTGACCGACTGGCCACCCGGGCCGGAGGACCGGAAGACGTCGATGCGGATGTCGGACTCGGGGACGTCGACGTGGTCGGTCGCCTCGATCAGCGGGATCACCTCGACCGCGGCGAACGAGGTCTGCCGGCGGCCCTGGTTGTCGAACGGGCTGATCCGGACCAGGCGGTGGGTGCCGCCCTCGACCGACAGCGTGCCGTAGGCGAAGGGGGCGCTGACCTCGAAGGTGACCGACTTCAGGCCCGCCTCCTCGGCGTAGCTGGTGTCCATCACCTTGGTGCCGTAGCCGTGCCGCTCGGCCCAACGCAGGTACATGCGCAGCAGCATCTCGGCGAAGTCCGCGGCGTCGACGCCACCGGCCCCCGCACGGATGGTGACCACCGCGTCCCGCTCGTCGTACTCGCCCGACAGCAGGGTGCGGACCTCGAGCGCCTCGATCTCACGGCGCAGGGACGCCAGTTCGGACACGGCCTCGGCGTGGGCCGAGGCGTCGGACTCCTCGGCGGCCAGCTCGACCATGATGCCGACGTCGTCCAGCCGCGAGCGCAGCGCGCCCACCCGGTCGAGCTCGGAGTTCAGCGCCGAGAGGCGCGAGGTGACCTTCTGGGCGTTGTCGGGGTCGTCCCACAGGTCGGGCGCGGACACCGCCTCGGAGAGCTCGGCGATCTCGGCACGCTTGCTCTCGGGGTCGACGACCGCCTCGATGCTGCTGAGCGAGCGATCGAGTTCGGCGATCTCGGACTGGATGTCAATGGCTGCCACGAGGAGCCACTCTACCGCGACGCACCCGCGCCGACCGCGACGGGGTGGGCGCAGAGGGACTCGAACCCCCGACCCCCTCCTTGTAAGGGAGGTGCTCTAACCAACTGAGCCATGCGCCCGTACGCCGCCCTGGACGGCGGCGTCCGACGCACCATTCTGGCAGAAGTCGGCGAGCAACCCCTCCGAGGCGTGCTCCGCCGACCTGGTCCGTCGGGAGTGGACGCCCTAGCGGCGGCCGGAACGCGGGCGCACGATCTTCTGCGCCTGCCAGTCGGGCGACACCGTGGCGGGGCTGGCCAGCACCAGTCCCGCCGTCGCCGTGCCCTCGGCGATGTCGGCCGGGTCGATGTGGCCGTCGCGGCCGATCTTGGGGGTCATCAGCCAGATGTTGCCCGTGTTGGAGAGGTCGCGCAGGGCGTCGACGAGCGCGTCGCCCACGTCGCCGTCCTCCTCGCGCCACCACAGCAGCACCGCGTCAACGGCCTCGAGGGCATCCTCGACCAGGTCCGCGTCGATCGCGTCCATGATGTCGTCGCGCAGACCTTCGTCGACATCGGAGTCCCAGCCGAGTTCCTGGACCACCTGCCCGGGCCCGAAGCCCATGGCCACGACACCTGTCACACCACCCTGCTTCCCGGGCACGGCCCTGCTGCCCAACGTGGGACACCCCCCTCGAGAGAACGAAACTTCACTGGCCCCTAGCGTGCCAGAGTACGGCGGAGCGCGCGAGGCACACCACGAATTCTGGCGTGCCGCGCGCGCTCGGGTCGGGCCCGGTCGGGCTCAGCCGGCGATCAGGATTCGCCGCCGGTGTTGCCCGACGTCCCTGCCGTGACGTCGAGCAGGCGGTACTTCTCGGCCGCCCGGCCCGGCCACGTCGGGTCGATCTCGCCGCGGGCCACCAGCATCTGCAGGGCCTTCACGGCCATCGACGGGCCGTCGATGTGGAAGAACCGGCGGGCTGCCGCACGGGTGTCGGAGAAGCCGAAGCCGTCCGCACCGAGCGAGGCGAAGTCACCGGGCACCCACGGGGAGATCTGGTCCTGCACCTGGGCCATGTAGTCGGAGGTGGCGACCACCGGGCCCGGGGCGTCCTTGAGCTTCTGGACGATCCAGGACTCGCCGTGCTCCTCGTTGGGGTGCAGGAAGCGCGCCTTGTCGACGGCCATGGCGTCGCGCCGAAGCTCGGTCCAGGAGGTCACCGACCAGACATCGGCCACGATCCCCCAGTCGTCGTGCAGCAGCTGCTGGGCCTCCAGCGCCCACGGCACGCCGACGCCCGAGGCGAGCAGCTGGACGCGGCGGGCGTCGGAGTTGACGCCCTCCCAGTTGCCGGGCTGGAGCAGGTACATGCCCTTCTTGATGCCCTCGACGTCCACGTCCTCCGGTTCGGCCGGCTGCATGTACGGCTCGTTGTACACCGTGAGGTAGTAGATGACGTCCTCGGGGTTCTCGCCGTACATGCGCTCGAGGCCGTCCTGCATGATGTGGGCGATCTCGTAGCTGTAGGCCGGGTCGTACTGCACCACGGCGGGGTTCGTGGCGGCCAGCATCGGGCTGTGGCCGTCCATGTGCTGGGTGCCCTCACCGGTCAGCGTGGTGCGTCCGGCCGTGGCGCCGATCATGAAGCCGCGGCTCAGCTGGTCGGCGGCCGCCCAGATCGCGTCACCGGTCCGCTGGAAGCCGAACATCGAGTAGAAGATGTAGATCGGCACCATGTGGACGCCGTGGGTCGCGTAGCTGCTGCCCACCGCGGTGAAGGACGCCATCGAGCCGGCCTCGTTGATACCCGTGTGGATGATCTGGCCCGTGCGGGATTCGCGGTAGGACAGCATCAGGTCGTGGTCCACCGGCGTGTAGTTCTGGCCGTGCGGGTTGTAGATCTTGATGGTCGGGAACAGCGAGTCCATGCCGAACGTGCGCGCCTCGTCGGGGATGATCGGGACGACGTGCGGGGCGAACTCCTTGTCCCGCATGAGGTCCTTCAGCAGCCGGACCCACGCCATCGTCGTGGCGATCTCCTGCTTGCCCGAACCCTTCTTGACGGCGTCGTACGCCTTGGCGTCGGGCAGCTTGAGGGGCTTGGGGTCGTTGCGGCGCTGCGGCACGGGGCCACCGAGGATCCGGCGACGCTCCAGGGCGTAGGCGATGCGGTCGTCGGACGCGTCGGGGCGCACGTACGGCGGCTGGTAGGGGTCCTCCTCGAGCTGGGCGTCCGTGATCGGCATGTCGAGCCGGTCGCGGAACTGCTTGAGGTCGTCCAGCGCCAGCTTCTTCATCTGGTGCGTGGCGTTGCGGCCGGCGAAGTGCTGGCCCAGGAAGTAGCCCTTGATCGTGTGGGCGAGGATGACCGTCGGCGCGCCGGTGAACTTCGTGGCGGCGTCGTAGGCGGCGTACACCTTCTGGTAGTCGTGGCCACCGCGGGTCAGGTTCCAGATGCGCTCCGGGTCCCAGCCCTCGACCATCTTCGCGGTGCGCGGGTCGCGGGCGAAGAAGTGGTCGCGCACGTAGGCGCCGTCGTTGGCCTTGAACGTCTGGTAGTCACCGTCGGAGGTGGCGTTCATGACGTTGACCAGCGCACCGTCCTTGTCGGCGGCGAGCAGCGGGTCCCACCCGCGGCCCCAGACGACCTTGATGACGTTCCAGCCGGCACCGCGGAAGAAGCTCTCGAGCTCCTGCATGATCTTGCCGTTGCCGCGGACCGGGCCGTCGAGGCGCTGCAGGTTGCAGTTGACGACGAAGGTCAGGTTGTCGAGCTCCTCGAACGCCGCCCACTGCAGCGCGCCGCGGCTCTCGACCTCGTCCATCTCGCCGTCACCCAGGAAGGCCCACACGCGCTGCTGTGAGGTGTCCTTGATGCCGCGGTTGTGGAGGTACTTGTTGAACTGGGCCTGCCAGATCGCGTTGATCGGGCCGAGGCCCATCGACACGGTCGGGAACTCCCAGAAGTCGGGCATCTGCCGCGGGTGCGGGTAGCTCGGCAGGGCACGGACCTTGCCGTCCACGACGTGGCTGTGCTCCTGGCGGAAGCCGTCGAGGTCGGCCTCCTCGAGGCGTCCCTCGAGGAACGCGCGCGCGTAGGGGCCGGGGCTGGCGTGGCCTTGGAAGAAGACCTGGTCACCGCCTCCCGGGTGGTCCTTGCCGCGGAAGAAGTGGTTGTAGCCCACCTCGTAGAGGGTCGCCGACGAGGCGAACGTCGAGATGTGGCCGCCGACGCCGACGCCGGGGCGCTGGGCGCGGTGCACCATGACCGCGGCGTTCCAGCGCAGCAGGCGGCGGAACTTGCGCTCGAGGTCCTGGTCGCCGGGGTACCAGGGCTCGGCCTCGGCCGGGATCGTGTTGACGTAGTCGGTCGCGGTCAGCGAAGGGACGCCCAGGTGGCGCTCACGCGAACGCTCGAGGAGCTTGAGCATGATGTAGCGCGCCCGGTTGCGCCCCTGCTCGTCGATCATCCCATCGAGGGACTCCAGCCATTCGGCGGTCTCCTCGGCGTCGATGTCGGGCAGGTTCGTGGGCAGGCCGTTGAGGATCGGGCCCGCGTTGTCGCGAGATGCCACGGATGGTGTCCTTTCTCAAACCGTCAAGGGCAGGCAGGCCGCACGAGGCCCCGCCATGGACTCGTACCGATCCTAGCTGCCCGGGGCCCCGGGCGTCCCGAGGGGCCCGCGCCGGTTGCCACCCGCCGCCCAGTCCAGCACGCGGTCGACGTCCCAGCACGTCACGATGCGGTCGGGCGTGAGGCCGACGGACGCCGCGCGCGCCGCCCCGTACTCGTTGAAGCCGAGTTGGCCCGGGGCGTGGGCGTCGGTGTCGATGGCGAACAGGCAGCCCATGTCGGCGGCCAGCGCAAGCAGGTCGTCGGGCGGGTCCTGCCGCTCGGGGCGGGAGTTGACCTCGACCGCCACCCCGAACTGCCGGCACGCCTCGAAGACGACCTCGGCGTCGAACGCGCTCTGCGGCCGGACGCCCCGGTCACCGGCCACGAGGCGTCCGGTGCAGTGCCCCAGCACGTTGGTGCGCGGGTTCGCGATGGCGGTGACCATGCGGACGGTCATCGCATCGGCGTCCATCCGCAGCTTGGAGTGGACGCTCGCGACGACGACGTCGAGGGGGTCCAGCGCCTCGGGTTCGCCGTCCAGCGCGCCGTCGTCGAGGATGTCGACCTCGGCGCCCGCCAGCACGCGGAAGGCACCGGCGTCCGACCCCGTCGCCGCGTCGTGGGCCTCCCGCAGCGCCTCGTTGAGCGCCGCGATGTGCTCGCGCTGGAGTTGGCGGCGTCCGGTGTCCAGCCCGTTCGCGACGCGCAGCCGCGGGCTGTGGTCGGTGATGGCGAGCCAGTGGCGTCCGAGGCGCTGGGCCTCCAGGGCCATCTCCTCCAGCGGGCTGCTGCCGTCGGACCACTCGGTGTGGGTGTGGAGGTCGCCGCGGATGTGCTCGAGCAGCGGGTTCGGCCCCGCGACCAGCGGCCCGTCGGTCGCCTCGAGCTCGGCGAGGTACTCGGGCCGGTGCCCGGCGTGGGACTGCCCGATCACCTTGGCCGTCGTCGCGCCGATGCCCGGGAGCGTCGCCCAGGCCCGGCGCGCGTCCAGGTCGGCGCGTTCGGTGGGGTCGAGCCCGGCCAGGGTGGCCGCGGCGCGACGGAA
>DUOQ01000046.1 GCA_012838755.1 Propionibacterium sp.
CCAACCTCGTGGGGGCGCTGGTCGCCCGCCGAGGCGCCGCCGCCCTGCGGGTGGTGGTCGACGACCTCACCACCACCGGCGCCAGCCTCGCCGAGGCCCGCCGGGCCCTGGCCGAGGCCGGGACGCCGGCGTCCGGGTGCGCGGTTGTGGCGGCCACCCCACGACGCAGGGGTGACCGCCACGGTCAGGGGTGGGGCCGGGTCAGATCGCCCTGACCCCGGCCTCGCCGGTGCGGACGCGCACCACGGACTCGACGGGCGTGACCCAGACCTTGCCGTCGCCGACCTGGCCGGTCCGGGCGGTGTCCGCGATGATCGACAGCAGGTCGTCGGCCTCGTCGTCGTCGCAGAGGATCTCGAGCTTGACCTTGAGGATGAAGTCGATCGTGATGGTCTCGCCGCGGTACACCTCCTGGTGGCCACGCTGGCGGGCGTAGCCGGAGACCTCCGAGACGGTCATGCCGCGGACGCCGCGGCGCACCAGGGCCCGCTGGACGTCGTCGAGGCTGTCGGGCTGGATGATGGCGGTGACGAGCTTCACTGGGAGGCCTCCTGGGTGAGTTCCGACTCGGGCAGGTCGGAGGAGTCGAGGACGAGGGTGCGGCGGACGCCGGACCCGAGTGCGGAGTAGTACACGGGGCTGAGGTCGTACCCGACCTCGCGGTGCTCGGCGAGGTCGATCCCGGCCAGCTCGGCCTTCGCGGTGACCCGGAAGCCGATCGTGCGGTGGATGGCCATGCCGATCAGCCACGTCACCACGAAGGAGTAGACCAGGACCACGACGGCCCCGAGGAACTGGCGCCACAGCTGGTCGACGCCGCCGCCGAACAGGAGCCCCGCCACCCCGGCGGGGGACTCGGGGTCGGCCAGCAAGCCGATGAGGAGCGTGCCCACGAGGCCGCCGACCAGGTGGACGCCCACGACGTCGAGCGAGTCGTCGTAGCCCAAGGAGTTCTTCAGCCCGACGGCGTACGCGCAGGCGACACCGGCGAGGGCGCCGATGGCGATGGCGCCCAGGGGGCTCACCGAACCGGCCGCCGGGGTGATGCCGACGAGTCCGGCCACGATGCCCGAGGCCGCACCGAGCGAGGTGGGGTGCCCGTCGCGGACCTTCTCCACCACGAGCCAGGCGACGAGCGCGGCTGCGGTGGCGGCGAGCGTGTTGACCCAGGCCACCGCGGCGGTGGTGTTCGCGCCCAGGGCCGAGCCGGCATTGAAGCCGAACCAGCCGAACCACAGCAGGGCCGCGCCCAGCATGACCATGGTCATGTTGTGGGGCCGCATGGGCTTGCGGCCGAACTCGACGCGCTTGCCGACCACCAGGGCCAGCGCGAGGGCGGCGGCGCCGGCGTTGATGTGGATCGCGGTGCCGCCGGCGAAGTCGAGTGCCTCGATCGCGTTGGCGAGGAAGCCGCCCCGCTCGGCGGTCGCGCCGTCGAAGGCGAACACCCAGTGGGCCGCGGGGAAGTAGACCAGCGTCGCCCACAGCACGGTGAAGACCGTCCAGCCCGTGAAGGTGGCGCGGTCGGCGATGGCGCCCGAGACGAGGGCCACCGCGATGATGGCGAAGCAGGCCTGGAACGCGACGAACGCGAGCGCGGGCACCGTGCCGACCACGGCGTCCGGGCTCATGAGGCCGCGCAGGCCGGCGAAGTCGAGGGGGTTGCCGACGACGCCGCCGATGCTGTTGCCGAAGGCCATCGAGTAGCCGTAGAGGACCCAGAGGACGCCGACGGTCCCCATGGTGACGAAGCTCATCATGAGCATGTTGAGCACGCCCTTGGCGCGGACCATGCCGCCGTAGAAGAATGCGAGACCGGGGGTCATCAGCAGCACGAGGGCCGCACTGACCAGGACCCAGGCGGTGTCGCCGGTGTTGATGTCGTTGACCATGGCAACAACCTTCGGGGGCGTTCGTTTCATGGCCGTGTTGTCCGTGTTGCAGGTCGGTTACCCGGCGTTACAGGTGTGTTGCCCGGAGCAGGTGAACGATCAGTCTCCAACAGGTGAATATTGGGAGTCTCCGCGCTAGGTTGGGGGTATGGCACACACGGCCAGCTTCCGACACCGGTCGGAGGGGTGGGCGCGGGTGCCTTTGTTGTTTCCCGACACAGGAGGTTGACATGGACGTCATCGTCACCGGCCGTCGCTGCACCATCTCGGACGACTTCCGGGAGAAGGTTTCGGAGCGCATCACCGGGATCGAGCGGTTCCGCGATCGGGTCCAGCGGGTGGAGGTGCAGGTCTCGACGAACCAGCACAAGCAGCCCGACCAGTCCACGCAGGTGGAGATCACCCTCATCGGGAAGGGGCCGGTGGTCCGGTCCGTTGCGTCCGCCGACGACAAGTCCATCGCCTTCGAGCACGCCCTCGACAAGATGAAGTCGCAGTTGCGTCGCGCCGCCGACCGCCGCAAGGTGCACCGGGGCCTGCGGGTCTCCGACACCTTGGAGGTGCCCCCGACCCCCGAGACCACCCCGGCCACCGACGGGGACTCCCCGCAGGTGCGCAAGATCGCCGGCCTCGAGGTCACCGGTGACGGGCCGCTCGTGGTGCGGGAGAAGATCTTCCCGGCCACGCCGCTGACCCTCGCCCAGGCCCTCGACGAGATGGAGCTCGTGGGGCACGACTTCTTCCTCTACGTCGACGCCGAGACCCACGCCCCGAGCGTGGTCTACCGCCGCAAGGCGTACGACTACGGCGTGATCCACCTGGACGTCGCCACGAAGGAGTGACCCGCCGACTCACCCACGCACAGGCGCGCCGGGTGGCGCTCGCGGCCCAAGGCCTCGGACGCCCCCGGCGCGCCGGCGTCTCCCTGCGCCGGGTGCAGGGAGAGATCGACCGCGTGGCCCAGTTCCAGCTCGACTCGGTCAACGTGGCGGTGCGGGCCCACCTCATGCCGTTGTTCGCGCGGCTGGGCCCCTACGACACCGCCCTGCTCGAGCGGGCCTGGTCGCGCGCGCCCCGGCGGGTCTTCGAGTACTGGGGCCACGCCGCCTGCCTCATCGACGTCAACCTCGAGCCCGCCCTGCGGCTGCGCAAGCGGGCCCGCGCCGAGCGGGGCGATCGCCGGGTGGACGAGATCCTCGCGGCCAAGCCAGACCTCGCCGCCCGGATCCTGGGCGACCTCGCCGAGAAGGGCCCACTCACGGCCCGCGAGATCGACAACGAGGAGGAGCGGAAGAAGGTGAGCTGGGGATGGAACTGGTCGGAGGCCAAGCACGTCCTCGAGCACCTCTTCGACGTCGGCACCGTGAGCGTCGCCGGCCGCAACGCCCAGTTCGAGCGTCGCTACGACCTCACAGGGCGCGTGCTGCCCCCGGCCGTGCTGGCCACCCCCGAACCGACGGACGCCGAGGCCCACGACCTCCTCGTGGCGCGCGCGGCCCGCGCGCAAGGCGTCGCCGACCTGACCGCCCTGAGCGCGTACTTCTACCTGCGCCGGGACGCCACCCGGGCGGCTGTGGCGCGGCTCGTCGCCCGCGGCGAACTGGAACCCGTGGAGGTGGCCGGCGTGCCGGGGGACCACTGGCTGTGGCACGAGGCGCGTCGGCCGCGCTCCCTGCACGCGCAGGCGCTGGTCAGCCCCTTCGACTCGTCGGTGTTCGAGCGCCAGCGCCTGGAGCGGCTGTTCGGCGCCCGGTACCGCATCGAGATCTACGTGCCCGAGGCGAAGCGCGAGTACGGCTACTACGTGTACCTGTTCTGGTTCGGCGACCGGCCCGGGGCGCGGGTCGACCTCAAGGCCGACCGCGCCTCGGGCGTCCTGCGCGTGCAGTCGGCGTGGTGGGAGGAGGGCGTGGCCGATCCCATGACCGTGGCGGGGGCGCTGGCGTCCGAGCTGCACCTGATGGCCGGCTGGCTGGGCCTGTCCGACGTGGCGGTGGCGCCGCGGGGCAGCCTGGCCGGGACGCTGGCGTCCGTGGTGTAGGCGAACCCCCTACGATGGGGGAGGACGCCGAGCCCGGCGACCCGACACGATGACGAGGAAGCACGAGACGTGGGCCTGTTGGACAAGCTGATGCACCTGGGTGAGGGGCGCCAGATCAAGCGCCTCGAGGCGATCGCCAAGCAGGTGAACTCCGTCGAACACGAGTTCGAGGCGATGACCGACGAGGAACTGCGCGGCATGACCGACGAGTTCCGCCAGCGGCTCGACGCGGGGGAGAGCCTCGACGACATCCTCCCCGAGGCGTTCGCCACGGTGCGCGAGGCGTCCCGGCGGGTGCTCGGCAAGCGCCACTTCGACGTGCAGCTCATGGGTGGGGCGGCACTCCACCTGTGCAACATCGCCGAGATGAAGACCGGTGAGGGCAAGACCCTGACCGCCACGCTGCCCAGCTACCTCAACGGGTTGACCGGCAAGGGCGTCCACGTCGTCACCGTCAACGACTACCTGGCGAAGTACCAGTCCGAGCAGATGGGCCGCGTGCACCACTTCCTGGGCCTGAGCACGGGGGTGATCCTGCAGCACATGACCCCCGCCGAGCGCCGCGAGGCCTACGCCGCCGACATCACCTACGGCACCAACAACGAGTTCGGCTTCGACTACCTGCGCGACAACATGGCGCTGTCGCTGGAGGACTGCGTGCAGCGCGGCCACCACTTCGCCATCGTCGACGAGGTCGACTCGATCCTCGTGGACGAGGCGCGGACGCCGCTGATCATCTCCGGCCCGGCCGAGGACAACAAGCAGTGGTACCCGGTGTTCGCCCGCCTGGCGAAGCGGATGATCCGCGACACCCACTACGAGGTCGACGAGAAGAAGAAGACCATCTCGGTGATGGAACCGGGCATCGGGGTGGTCGAGGACCGCCTCGGCATCGACAACCTCTACGAGTCGGCCAACACGCCGCTGATCAGCTACCTCAACAACGCCATCAAGGCCAAGGAGTTGTTCAAGCGCGACAAGGACTACATGGTCACCGGCGAGGGCGAGGTCGTCATCGTCGACGAGTTCACCGGCCGCACGCTGGCGGGGCGCCGCTACTCCGAGGGCCTGCACCAGGCGCTGGAGGCCAAGGAGGGCGTGGAGATCAAGGAGGAGTTCCAGACCCTCGCCACGATCACGCTCCAGAACTACTTCCGCATGTACGAGAAGCTCTCCGGCATGACCGGTACGGCCAAGACCGAGGAGAGCGAGTTCCAGAAGATCTACGGCCTCGGCGTCCTGCCGATCGCGACGAACCGCCCGATGGTGCGTGTCGACCAGGCCGACCTGATCTACCGCACCGAGGACGCGAAGTTCGACGCCGTCGTGGCCGACGTCGTCGAGCGCCACGAGGCGGGGCAGCCGGTGCTGCTCGGCACGGCGTCCGTGGCCAAGTCGGAACTCCTGAGCAAGCGGCTGGTCCGAGCCGGTGTGCCGCACGAGGTGCTGAACGCGAAGAACCACGCCCGTGAGGCCGCGATCGTCGCGCTCGCCGGGCTCAAGGGCGCCGTCACCGTCGCCACCAACATGGCCGGTCGAGGCACCGACATCATCCTCGGTGGCAACGCCGAGTTCCTCACCGACGCGATGCTGCGCGAGAAGGGCCTCGACCCGGTCGAGGGCCCCGAGGAGTACGAGGCCGCCTGGGCCGAGCTCTACCCGCAGGTCGAGGCCCAGTGCGACGCCGAGCACGCCGAGGTCGTGGAGCTGGGTGGCCTGTACGTGGTCGGCTCCGAGCGCCACGAGTCCCGCCGCATCGACAACCAGCTCCGCGGTCGCTCGGGCCGCCAGGGCGACCCGGGCGAGTCGCGGTTCTACCTGTCGCTGCAGGACGACCTGATGCGCCTGTTCCAGGCCGACCTCATCGAGCGCGTCCTGCTGGCGCTGAACGTGCCCGACGACGTGCCGATCGAGAACAAGCAGGTGACCAACTCCGTGGCCAAGGCCCAGGAGATGGTCGAGAGCCAGAACTTCGAGATGCGCAAGAACGTCCTCAAGTACGACGACGTGATGAACCGCCAGCGCCACACCATCTACGGCGACCGCCGCCGGGTGCTCGAGGGCGCCGACGTCGACGACCAGCTGCGCGGTGCCACCGCCAAGGTCGTGGAGCAGGTCGTGCGCAACCACACCGAGGGCTTCGCCGAGGACTGGGACCTCGACTCCCTGTGGGCGCAGCTGCGCACCCTGTACCCCGTCGGCCTCGAGCAGGCCGACTACGAGGACGGCTCGGCGACCGCCGACCAGCTCGTCGACGACTTCGTGGCCGACGCCGACCGCGCCTACACCGCGCGCGAGGAGCAGCTCACGCCCGGGATCATGCGCGAGGTCGAGCGCCGCGTCGTGCTCTCGGTGCTGGACCGCAAGTGGCGCGAGCACCTCTACGAGATGGACTACCTGCGCGAGGGCATCGGCCTGCGCGCCATGGCCCAGCGTGACCCGCTCGTGGAGTACCAGCGCGAGGGCGGCGACATGTTCAACGCCATGATGGGCGCCTTCCTCGAGGAGTCCATCGGCTTCGTGTTCAACCTCGAGGTCAACGTCACCCAGCAGCAGGCGCCCCAAGTGGGCGTCGTGCGGGACGCCGAGGGTGCGGCCGTCGACGTGGCCGGCGCCGCCCGGCAACTGACCTACTCCGGCCCGGAGGAGGGCGGCGGCGTCGAGGTGCACACCGAGGACGAGGCGGACCAGGACGAGGCGGACCAGGACGAGGCGGCCGAGGAGGCCCCCCGACCCGTGCCGCCGCAGAACCGCAAGCAGCGCCGCTCGAACAAGAAGCGTCGATGAGCCGACCCGCCCCCCGGGGCGGGAAGGATCACGAGCGCGCGGGGAGCCGGCCCTGCGGGTCGAGGGCCGCCTCGATGACGGTCACCGCCCACCGGCGCGGCCGCCGTTCCACCCGGAAGGCGAACGCTGCGGCCCGGCGGGGCGAGGCGAGCCTCGCCGAGGCCTCGACCACCCCGTCGCGGGGGCTCTGCAGGCGCACGCCGGCCAGGTGCATGCCCTCGGCCGCACCGCTGCGCACCAGGTGCTCCATCACATGGGCGACGCGGGGGACCAGGGCGGGCCGCACCTGCGCGGCCGGGCGCCGACCGGTCAGCACCTCGGCGAGCGCGCGGACGAGCACGCCGGCGGCCTGTTCGGCCTCGGGGTCGAGGTCACCGATCGCGCGGGGCAGCGCGACGGCGTCGGCGAGGGGGAGCGCCTCCTGGGGCGGGTGGTCCTCGCACGGGGGCGGCACCAGGCGCACCAGGGGTGGACGGCTGGTCGGGGCGGGCATCGGGGGCAGGGACACCAAGGGGGCGGAGGGGGGCATGGCACCACTGTGGCTCGGCGATCCGCCGGATGCCAGACATTGCCGTCGGAGCCTGTGGACGGCGTGGCACGATGGCCCCATGCTCGTCTTCGTGCCCCTGGCCCCCGCCGACCTCGCAGACTGGGCGTCCTCCGGCGCACGCGACGTGAGCGGCTTCGCCGCCACCCCCGCCTTCCTGGAGTCGTTCTCGCTCTCCTCGCCCGAGAGCGAAGACGCAGACCTCACGCTCCTGGAGGTCGCCGGGGTGTCCGGGCTGCTGGAGCACGGCGTCCGGCTGGTGGCCGTGTGCGAGGCCGATGCCGTCGAGTCCATCCCGGCGGACTTCGGTGCCGTGAGCGCCCGGCGCGTGCGCTGGAAGAAGGTCGAGAGCCTGTTCGCCGACGACGAGGCCGGCGCCGCCGCGGCCACCGCCGCGGCCGACGCCGTGGCGGGGACCGAGCTGGACGAGGCATGGGAGTCCGACGCCGTGGTCGACCTGCTGCGCACCACCGAGCTGCTGTGGCACGGTTCCTCCGAGTGGGAAGGCCTGTCACACTAGGGGGCATGCCTCGTAGCTTGTGGAAGGGCGCCGTCTCGTTCGGCCTCGTGACGATCCCGGTGAAGCTGTACAGCGCCACCGAGGAGAAGGACGTCACGTTCCGGCAGGTCCACCCGAAGGACGGCGGACGCATCAAGTACAAGCGCGTCTGCGAGGTCTGCGGCGAGGAGGTCCCCTACGCCGAGATCGCGAAGGGCTACGAGTCGGCCGACGGGCGGATGGTCGTGCTCGAGGCGTCCGACTTCGAGGACCTGCCGCTGCCGACCGCCAAGCAGGTGGAGATCGTCCAGTTCGTGGAGATCGACGAGATCGAGCCCACCGCGTTCAACAAGTCGTACTTCCTCGAGGCCGAGGGGCCCGGGGCCAAGCCCTACGTCCTGCTGCGCGAGGCGTTGAAGAAGGCCAAGAAGGTGGCCGTGGTGAAGGTGGCGCTGCGCTCGCGGGAGTCGCTGGCGCTGATCCGGGCCACCGACGACCTCCTGGTGCTGCACACGCTGCTGTGGCCCGACGAACTGCGCGACGGGGCGTTCGCCGCGCCGTCCGACGAGATCAAGGCGTCCAAGGGCGAGGTCGACATGGCGAAGATGTTCATCGACCAGCTCACCGCGCCGTACGAACCCGAGCAGTTCACCGACTCCTACCGCGAGGCCCTCGAGGCCGTGGTCGCCGCGAAGCTCGGCGACGCCCCGGCGCCCGAGGCGTCCGAGGAGGCGGCGGCCGACAGCGGCGAGGTCGTCGACCTCGTCGCGGCGCTCAAGGCGTCGGTCGAGGCCGCGAAGAAGAGGCGGGAGGCAGCCGCGAAGGCGGGGTGACGACCTAGGATGGCGCGCATGGACGCCGTGACCCGTGTTCCCCTGCCCGTGAACGAGCCCGTGCTCGGCCATGCCCCCGGTTCGCCCGAGCGGGCGGCGCTCGAGGTGCGCCTGGCCGAGATGGCCGGTGGCGGCCCCCTCGCGCTGGACGCCTGGATAGGCGGGGAACGACGCCCCGGTTCCGGCGGCGACACCTTCGAGGTGACGATGCCCTCCGACCACGCCCACGTGCTCGGCACGGTGGTGCAGGCCAACGGTGCCGACGCCGAGGCCGCCATCGAGGCGGCGATGGCCGCGGCCCCGGCCTGGGCAGCGCTCCCGTTCGACGAGAAGGCCGCCATCTTCCTGCGCGCCGCCGACCTGATCGCCGGCCCGTACCGCGCGACGATGAACGCCGCCACCATGCTCGGCCAGGGCAAGACCATCCAGCAGGCCGAGATCGACTCGGCGTGCGAGCTGATCGACTTCCTGCGCTTCAACGTCGCGTTCGCGCAGCAGATCATGTCCGACCAGCCCGACAGCTCCCCGGGCGTGTGGAACCGCATGGAGTACCGCCCGCTGGAGGGCTTCGTCTACGCCATCACCCCGTTCAACTTCACCGCCATCGCCGGCAACCTGCCGACCTCGGCGGCGCTCATGGGCAACCCGGTCATCTGGAAGCCGGCGCTGACCCAGACGCTGGCCGCGCACTTCCTGGTGGAGGTGCTGCAGAAGGCGGGCCTCCCGGCGGGCGTCATCAACATGCTGCCCGGCCACGGCAAGGAGATCTCCGACGTGGCGCTGAAGCACCCGTCGCTCGCGGGCATCCACTTCACCGGGTCGACCGCCGTGTTCCAGGGCCTGTGGAAGGAGGTCGGCCAGAACATCGCCGGCTACCGCTCCTACCCGCGCCTGGTCGGCGAGACCGGCGGCAAGGACTTCGTGCTCGCCCACCCAACCGCCGACCGGGAAGCGCTCGTCACCGCCCTCGTGCGTGGCTCGTTCGAGTACTCCGGCCAGAAGTGCTCGGCGGCCTCGCGCGCCTACATCGCGCGCTCGGTGTGGGACGACATTCGCGACGACCTCATCGCGCAGACCGAGGCGCTGGCGGTCGGTGACGTGCGCGACCTGTCGAACTTCACCTCGGCGGTCATCGACGAGCGGGCGTTCACCAAGCTCGCCACGGTGATCGACGCCTGCCACGCCGACGAGACCATGGAGGTCGTGGCCGGGGGCACCTACGACAAGTCGACCGGGTGGTTCATCCGGCCCACGATCGTCACCTCGACCGACCCGAAGGCCGACATCTTCGTGACCGAGTACTTCGGCCCGATCCTGGGCGTGTACGTCTACGAGGACGACGACTTCGACACGGTCATCGACCTGGTCGACCAGGCGTCGCCGTACGCCCTGACCGGCTCGATCTTCGCCACCGATCGGAGGGCCGTGAACGCGGCCCTGGAGGGGTTGCGCCACACCGCGGGGAACTTCTACATCAACGACAAGCCCACCGGGGCGGTCGTCGGCCAGCAGCCGTTCGGCGGCGCCCGCGCCTCGGGCACCAACGACAAGGCGGGGTCGATGTGGAACCTGATCCGCTGGGCCAGCCCGCGGGCCATCAAGGAGACGCTGGTGCCCCCGACCTCGACCGGCTACCCGCACATGCAGTGAGGCCGGCCGCCCGCGTCAGCGGGTGAGCCAGGAGCGGCCCACGCGGGCTTGGGCGTCCAACGCCTCCAGGATCGCGGGGGCCGCCTCCTTCTCGATCCGGTTCCCGATCAGGGGGATCTTCACGTCGAGGTCGCCCGCGTACTCGACCGTGCTGCCGGACGCCGCGGGCGCCAGCTGGACCGTGCCCGCGAAGGTGACCGGGGCGCCGGGGACGGTGATGGAGAACGTGCCCGAGCGGCTGCCGTCGGCGGCCGCCTCGCCCCAGGTGACCTCCTGGACGATGCCGAGCCGCTCGCCCACGAACGGGCGCACCTCGGGGGGTGCGTCGACGGACGCCTCCACCGTGGTGCGCGTGGGCGACGCCGCGACGCGCGCGTCGGGCGACCCCATCCGCTCCGAGGCGTGGCGGAGGAACGCCTCGTCGGTGACCATGGCGTACACCTCGTGGGGGTTGGCCGGGAACTCCTGACGGCTGTTGAGCTGCATGCCAAGATTATTGCGGCTCCATCCGCGCTCGACCGGCATGTTCCCAGCCAGCGCGTCGGCAGCTAGTGTGGGGCGGAACTGGTCAACGCGAAGGAGCGGCACCGACATGTCAGCCCAAGCCAGCACGCCGGAGTACCTCCAGGAGGTTGCCGAGGAACTCTCGACGCTCAGCACGACACCCGGTGTCGAGGCGTTCGTCGACGCGTACCTTGGCCGGCACGTCGTCGGGGACGACGGCGAGGTCCCGCAGGCCCGCGCCGCCCAGCAGGCCGCCAGCCACCTCGACCTCGGCCGGCTGCGCAGCACGGGGGAGGATCTGGTCGCCATCACCACGCCCTCGGAGAAGTCCGACGGCTGGAGCGCCGGGGGGTCCTCGCTGCTGCAGGTCGTCACCGACGACCGGCCGTTCATCGTCGACACCGTGACCACCGTCCTGACCGAGCTCGGTTGGGCCATCCGCGCGGTGCGCCACCCCGTTCTGGCCGTCCGCCGTGACCAGGAGGGAGCCATCGCCGGCTTCGACGCGTCCCCGCTCGACGGCGGCCTTCCCGAGTCGTGGATGACGGTCGAGGCGTACCCCCCGCTGGGCCAGTCCGCGGCCTACCTCGCCCCCGGCACGCTGGCCCGCATCCAGGAGGGGCTGGCGGCGGCGCGGATGGCGCACAACGACGGGCCCGCGATGCGGGAGCGCCTCATGGACACCATCCACCACCTCGACGAGACGCCCCAACCGGTGGTCGGGGCCTGGGTCCGGCGGATCGGCGACCTGCTGCGCTGGATGGCCGACGACCACTTCGAGTTGCTGGGCTATCGCGAGTACACCGTCGACGGGGACGAGTTCACCCCGGTCGAGGGCACGGGGCTCGGCCTGCTGCGTGAGGCCGGGCCCGACCCGTTCCACGCCACCCAGATCACCGAGGGCCCCGAGGTGATGGTGGTGACGAAGGACTCCCGGCCCTCACCGGTCCACCGCGCGGGCTACCTCGACTACGTGGCGATCCGCGACTACGACCACGACGCCAACCTCGTGGGGGAGCGGCGCTTCATCGGGCTGTGGGCCTCGCGCGCCTACTCCGAGCCGGTCGAGTCGATCCCCCTGGTCAAGGACAAGGCCACCTGGGTCTGGGAGGAACTGGCCGTCGACCCGTCCTCGCACAGCGGGCAACTCGCGCGCGAGGCGATGGCGTCCCTGCCGCGCGACAACTGGTTCGCCGACACCGTGGCCGACCTCGTCACGCTGGTGTGGCGGATGGCCGGCGTCCACGAGCAGCGCCACACGCGCCTGCTGGTGCAGCGCGCCCCGCACGGCCGCTTCTGGTCGTGCTTCGTCTACGTGCCCCGCGAGCGGTACCGCACGGTGACCCGCGAACGGATCACGGCGATCGTCAAGGAACGGTTGGGCGGCGAGTCCATCGAGTTCCGCGCGCTGGTGAACGAGAGTTCGATGGCGCGCCTGCTGCTCATCGTGAAGCGACCCGACGGGGCGCCCGAGCCCGAGATCGACCTGGCCGCCATCGAGGCCGAGGTCGCGCAGGCCTCCCGCAGTTGGGACGACGACTTCAACGACGTGGCCGACGCCCTGCCGGCCGAGGAGCGCGGGGTGGAGTTCGGCGAGGCGTACGAGTCCGCCTACACCGCCAAGCAGGCGGTGGCCGACCTCCGGCTGGCCAACGCCCTCACCGGGCCCGACGACCTGCGGTTCGCCCTGTTCAAGCCCGACCAGGCCGACGACCCGGCCGACCTGCGGTTCAAGGTCATCACCAAGGGCACGATGTCGCTGTCCCGCGTCATGCCCCACCTGGACGCCCTCGGCGTCCAGGTGATCGACGAGCGGCCCTTCACGTGGGACCTGCGCGGTGAACCCGTCCACGTCTACGACTTCGGGTTCAAGCTCCCGGCGGGGCAGGGCTTCGACGACTGGCGGTTGCCCGACCGGGCCCGGTTCGCTGAGGCGTTCGAGGCGTCCTACACCGGGAGGACCCACGCCGGCCCGATGAACCGGCTGGTCATGGGCGCGGGCCTCACGTGGGAGCAGGTGTCGTGGCTGCGGGGCATCGCCCGCTACCTGCAGCAGGCGGGCATCGCCTACAGCCAGCCCTACGTGGCGGCCGCCCTGACCGCCAACCCCGAGATCACCGCCGCCCTCGTCACGGCGTTCCAGACGCGGTTCGACCCCACCGAGCACGGGTCGGACGCCGCGCGGGAAGAGGACTACGCCAACGAGGTCGGCGAGATCATGAGTGCCCTCGACACCGTCGAGAGCCTCGACCAGGACCGGATCCTGCGGATGTTCGTGGCCGTGCTGGGCGCGATCAAGCGCACCAACGCGTTCGCCGAGGACCGCCCCGCCCTCGCGTTCAAGATCGCGCCGGCCGAGCTGGACCTCCTGCCCGAACCGCGCCCGGCCCACGAGGTGTTCGTGTACAGCCCTCGCGTGCAGGGCGTCCACCTCAGGTTCGGCGCGGTCGCCCGCGGTGGGCTGCGCTGGTCGGACCGCGCGGAGGACTTCCGCACCGAGGTCCTCGGCCTGGTCAAGGCCCAGATGGTGAAGAACACCGTCATCGTGCCGGTGGGCGCGAAGGGTGGCTTCGTGCCCGCGAAGCTGCCCGACCCCCGCGTCGACCGCAACGCCTGGCTGGAGGAGGGGAAGGCCTGCTACGAGATCTTCATCGGCTCGTTGCTCAGCCTGACCGACAACCTCGTCGACGGCGAGGTCGTCCCGCCGCCCGACGTGGTCCGCCACGACGGCGATGACACCTACCTCGTCGTGGCCGCCGACAAGGGCACGGCGTCCTTCTCCGACATCGCCAACCGGATCGCGCTCGAGCGCGGTTTCTGGCTGGGGGACGCGTTCGCGTCGGGCGGCTCGGTCGGTTACGACCACAAGGGCATGGGCATCACGGCGCGTGGCGCCTGGGAGTCGGTGAAGCGGCACTTCCACGAGATCGGCGTCGACTGCCAGACCGAGGACTTCACCTGCGTGGGCATCGGCGACATGGCCGGTGACGTGTTCGGCAACGGGATGCTGCTCAGCGAGCACACCCGGCTGGTGGCCGCGTTCAACCACATGCACGTGTTCCTCGACCCGAACCCGGACGCCTCCACCTCGTTCGCCGAGCGCCGGCGGCTGTTCGACCTGCCCCGATCGACGTGGGGGGACTACGACGAGGACCTCATCTCCGAGGGAGGCGGGATCCACCCGCGCTCGGCCAAGTCGATCCCGGTCACCCCGCAGGTGCGCGAGGTCCTCGGGCTGGACGCCGACGTGCGGTCGCTGACGCCCACCGACATGATCCGGGCCATCCTCAAGGCTCCGGTGGACCTGCTCTGGAACGGTGGCATCGGCACCTACGTGAAGGCCTCCGACGAGACGAACGCCGAGGTCGGGGACAAGAGCAACGACGCCCTGCGCGTCGACGGGCGCGACGTCCGGGCCAGGATCGCGGGGGAGGGCGGCAACCTCGGTTGGACCCAGCGCGGGCGCATCGAGTTCGCGCAGCAGGGGGGCCGGGTCAACACCGACTTCATCGACAACTCCGCTGGTGTCGACACCTCCGACCACGAGGTCAACATCAAGGTCCTGCTGGCCCCGCTCGTCGAGGCAGGCACCCTCGAGCCGGACGCGCGCGTCGAACTGCTCGCCTCGATGACCGACGAGGTCGCCCAGCTGGTGCTGGCCCACAACGTCGACCAGAACCTCGCCCTGTCCACCGAGGCGGGTCAGGACTCGGCGATGTCGGGCGCCCACGAGGCGTGGATGCGTTCCCTGGAGAAGGTCGGCCTGCTGAACCGGGACCTGGAGTCCCTGCCCAGCCGTGAGGAGATGGCGCAGCGACTGGCCGAAGGGGGCGAGCTCACCCGACCCGAGCTGGCGATGCTGCTCGCGTGGACGAAGATCCACCTCGAGAAGCTGGTCAACGACTCGACCCTGCCCGACGACCCGTACCTCGCCGACCGCCTGGTGACCTACTTCCCGCGCCCGCTACGCACCGATCAGTTCGCCGAGGCGCTGCAGGCCCACCCGCTGAAGCGCGAGATCGTGACGATGGTGACCGTCAACCGCTTCGTGAACTCGCAGGGCATCACGGCCTACAGCCGCCTGGCGCACGAGACGAGCTCGAGCATCGCCGAGATCGTGCGCGCACAGTTGGCGGCGCGGACGATCTTCTCGGTCGCCCGGCGCGAGCACGCCCTCGGTGAGGGCACGGTCCCGGCCGACGTCGAGGTGCCGATCCGGGTGGCGCTGCAGCAGATGATCGAGCGCGCCACCCGCTGGATGCTGCACAATCGGCGCGGCGAACTCGACATCCGCGGCGAGGCGGCCCAGTTCACCGAGCCCGTGGCCCAGGTCTCGGAGCAGTTCGAGGAACTGGCCACGCCGCACATCCGTGAGCAGGTTCAGGCCACGAGCGCGGCGCTTGTCGAGGCCGGCGCCCCGGAGGACCTGGCCCGCGAGGCGGCCCTGGCGCCCTACGTGCACCTGGCGCTGGTCATCGTGGACCTGGCCGCGAAGCTCGACCGGCCCCTCGAGGTCGTGGCCCAGGTCTGCTTCGGCCTGGCCGAGCGGCTCGGACTGGACCGGGTTTCGGGCCGCGTGAACGAGCTGCCGCGCAACAGCCGGTGGGACACGATGGCCCGCGCCGCGCTCCGCGACGACCTCACGCGCCTGCACGCCGACCTCGCCCGCGCCGTCCTCGAGCACGCGCCCGACTCCACGGACGCGGACGAGGCGCTCACCGCCTGGGCGGACGCCGCCGGGGGGATCGAGCGGGAGGCCGCGCAGCTGAACGAGATCACGGCCGAGGACGCGACGCTGGCCCGCCTCTCGGTGGCCCTGCGGACGATCCGGTCGCTGCTGGTGTAGGCCGTGCCTGCCGGACGGGACGCTGGCCGTCGGATTGAATGGGGGGATGCGGATCGACCTGCACACGCACACCCTCGTCTCCGACGGCACCGACACCCCGACCCAGCTCGTGCGCAAGGCTGCCGAGGAGGGCCTCGACGCCATCGGGTTGACCGACCACGACACCTTCGACGGCCTGCGCGAGGCGAAGCTGGCCGCCGAGCAGGCGGGGATCGGCGTCCTGGCCGGCATGGAGTTCTCCACCGAGAAGGACGGCAAGTCGGTCCACCTCCTCGCCTACGGCTGCGACCCGCACGACGAGGACCTGCTCGACGAGCTCGCCCGGGTGCGGGTGGGGCGGTCGGACCGCGTCCCGACGATGGTGGCCCGCCTGACCGAGCTCGGTATGCCGATCACGGTGCAGGACGTCCTGGAGCACGCGTCCGGCACGTCGCTGGGGCGTCCCCACATCGCCGATGCGATGGTCGCCAAGGGCTACGTCCCGCACCGGGACGAGGCCTTCCGGTTGTGGCTGCACGAGGGCAGCCCCGCGTACGTGGACCGGTACTCCACCGAGCTGACGCAGGCGATCGCGTTGGTCCACCGGGCCAACGGCGTCGCCGTGCTCGCCCACCCGTGGGGACGCGGGCGCCGGGACGACCTGCCCGAGGCCTACCTCGCCGAACTGGTCCACGAGCACGGCCTGGAGGGGATCGAGGTCGACCACCCCGACCACGACGACGTGACCCGGACCGACCTGCGCACGGTGGCCGACCGCCTCGGTCTGCTGGTCACGGGATCGAGCGACCACCACGGCCTGGGCAAGCGCAACAACCCCCTCGGCGCCGGGCTGACCCACCCCGACGTGTACGCGGAGCTCGTCCGGCGCATCACCGCTCAGGGCGGCCACGCCTGACGGCACGCTAAGCTGGGGCGCATGAAGCAGCTGGGTTGGTGGCAGGCCTGACGACGGCCCTGCGCGAACCCACACCGACGGCCGTCCAGCGGGCGGCCGTTTCGCATGCTCGCGGACACGACGAACAAGGAGACACCCATGACCGAGCAGGTCACCGCTGACGTGGCCGAGGCCGGCACCGAGGTTGCGGACGCCCTCGCGGCGTCCACGTCCGAGGCGTCCCTGCGACGCTCCGAGGAGCGCAGCCGCGCGATCGAGGCGCAGATCGCCAAGGACCCCTCCGAGTTCCGCATGCTGACCGGTGACCGCCCGACCGGCCACCTGCACATTGGCCACTACTTCGGCTCGCTGGCCAACCGGGTGGCCCTGCAGGACGCCGGCGTCGAGACCTTCGTGCTCATCGCCGACTACCAGGTGATCGCCGACCGCGACGGCGTGGGGGAGATCGGCGACCGCGTGCGCTCCCTCGTCACCGACTACCTCGCCGCCGGCATCGACCCGGCGCGCACCACGATCTTCGCCCACTCGGCGATCCCGGCACTGAATCAGCTGATGCTGCCGTTCCTCTCGCTGGTGAGCGACTCGGAGCTCTACCGCAACCCCACGGTGAAGGCCGAGCACGAGGCCACGCAGGGACGCCCCATGTCGGGGCTGCTGCTGACCTACCCGGTCCACCAGGCCGCCGACATCCTGTTCTGCAAGGCGAACCTCGTGCCCGTCGGCAAGGACCAGCTGCCCCACCTGGAGCAGACCCGCGTCGTCGCCCGGCGGTTCGACGAGCGGTACGGCCGCGTCGACCCGGCCCGCCCGATCTTCCCGCAGGCCGACGCCCTGCTCAGCTCGGGGTCGCTGATCCTGGGCATGGACGGCACCAAGATGAGCAAGTCGAAGGGCAACACCATCGAGTTGCGGATGAGCGCCGACGAGACCGCGAAGCTGATCAAGCGTGCCGTCACCGACTCCGACCGCCACATCACCTACGACCCGGCCAACCGCCCGGCCGTCGCGAACCTGCTCTCGCTGGCCGGCCTGTGCGCCGACCGCGACCCGGCCGAGATCGCCGAGGAGATCGGGGACGGCGGGGGTGGCGGCCTGAAGAAGTACCTCACCGAGGTCCTCAACGAGAAGTTCGCCCCGCTGCGCGCCCGCCGCGCCGAGCTCGAGTCCGAGCGCGGCCACATCCAGCAGGTGTTGCGCGACGGCAACGAACGCGCCAACGCCATCGCCGACGCCACCCTCGCCGAGGTGCGGCAGGCGATGGGCATGGTCTACTGATGGCGGACAACGGCACCTGGGTCGTCTCGCGCCGCTCGGGCTGGCGCGGCTTCTGGGGCCTCGTCGGCATCCTGGTCTTCGGGGCGGCCGCGGTCGCCTCCCTGGTGGCCTTCGTCCAAGCCCCGCACGTCGACTCCGGGGTGCTCGTGCTGATCACCGTGCCGTTCCTCGTGATGGCCGTGGTGCTCGCCCTCGAGGGGCTGGGCCAGGGGCTCGTGCGGGTGGACGACACCGGCTACTCGACGCCGCTGGGCCTGCGCCGCCCGTGGCGCGACGTGCTCGCCCTCGGAGCGGGTCAGGTCGAGGGACGCGAGGTCCCCGTCGTCGCCGTCCTCGGGGACGCCGGGGTCGCCCAGGACGTCTTCAGCGGGTTCGCCGACGACGACGCACCCCGCCTGCTCACCGCGCTGCGCGAGCGGGTCACGCCGGCTGGGTTCTCCTCGGTCGAGTTGGGCGCGGGGCACTGGGACGCGGTGGAGGCCGAGGCCGATCGCGCGGCGTCCGTCGTGCGGGGGAACGCCGGCCTCGAGCCGGTATCGCGGGAGCGGGTCGACTTCGGCTACCCGGGGCTGGTCGACTCGATCGTCCTCGACTACGGCACGACCGACGACGGTGAGCGCGTCGAGTTGCTGGTCCGTCAGCACACGACGCTCGCCGTGACCACCCAGGGACGCCGCTGGCTGCGCCAGGACCGCAAGCGCTCGGCCGACCCCGCCACCCAGGTGGGCCTGCTGTTCGGGCCCCACACGGTCGAACTCGTGGAGGCGACCGCCGGGGGCTTCGACCGGCTCGTCGTGCACGCCGAGGGACAGCGCCCGCTGCCCTTCAACGCCGAGGAGCCCGACCGCTTCTGACCAGGCGGCTGCTGGGGTTCTTGGACTTTCACCGGGGCCACCCTCGCGTGGAAGACCCAGGGTTGGGGGGCGTCCTGTTGGGGCGTTCCGTGCCGCCCACGACCATGACCCTGGGTGGGCTGCTCAAGCACCTGCCGTTCGTGCAGGACTACTGGTTCGCTGTGATCATCTGCGAGGCGCGACCCGCACCCTCCGTTCGACGCCGCAGACGGGGACTGGAACAACGCGTCCGGCGACGACCTGCTCGACCTCTGGGAGGACGCGGTGGACCGCTCGCGGGCGATCGTGGCGGAGGAACTCGCCGAGCAGGGCGGGGCCGCCCTCGACGAGACCCACCCCCTGGGGCGTGACCGGGTCAGCCTGCGCTGGGTGCTGGTGCACATGGTCGAGGGGTACGCGCGCCACAACGGGCACGCGGACCTCCTGCGCGAATCAGTCGAAGGGCAGTGAGGCTCAGGCCTCCGCCGGCGGGGTGGACGCCCCTTCCCGGCCGCGGCCGCCCCGACGCCGGCGACGGCGCGGTGCACCCTCCCGGGACTCGGGGGACTGGTCACCCTCCGCCCTCGCGAAGGGCTCGCCGGTGGGCCGGGTCGCCTCACCCGCGGCGTCCGCCACGACCTCGCCGTTGCGGAGGCGACGGCGGGTGCGCTCACGGCTCGGACGCTCCTCGCGGGGCTTGCGCGGTGCGCGCTCGCGGGGGGCCTCCTCGCGCGGCGGGCGGATGCGCCCCTTCGTGCCCTCGGGGATGCCGAGGTCGGTGTGCAGGTGCGGGCTCGTCGAGTAGGTCTCGGGCGGGTCGGGGTGGTCGAGGTCGAGGGTCCGGTTGATGACCTTCCACCGGGTGAGGTCCTGCCAGTCGACCAGCGTGACCGCGACGCCCTTTGCGCCGGCGCGGCCCGTGCGGCCGATGCGGTGCACGTAGGTCTTGTCGTCGTCGGGGCACTCGTGGTTGACCACGTGGGTGATGTCGGCGACGTCGATGCCGCGGGCGGCGACGTCGGTCGCGACGAGCACCTTGACGCGGTCCTCGCGGAACTTCGTCAGCGCCCGCTCGCGCAGCACCTGGCTCAGGTCGCCGTGGATGCTGGTGGCCGCGAAGCCGCGCTCCTCGAGGTCGTCGGCCAGGCGCTGGGCGGCCCGCTTGGTGCGGGTGAACACCATCACCTTGCCGGCGTGGTCGGCCTGGATGATCCGGGCGATGATCTCGGGCTTGTCGAGGTCGTGGGCCTGGTACACGAACTGGGTCGTGTCGGGCACCGTCATCTCGGCGTCATGGGCCTCGGCGCGGATGTTCACCGGCTGGGTCAGGTGGCTGCGGGACAGGCCGACGATCGCGCTCGGCATCGTGGCCGAGAACAGCAGCGTCTGCCGCGAGGCGGGGGTGCGGGCGATGAGCCGCTCGACGTCGGGCAGGAAGCCGAGGTCGAGCATCTCGTCGGCCTCGTCGAGCACGAGCACCCTGACGTGGCTCAGGTCGAGGCTGCGCCGGTTGGCCAGGTCGAGCAGGCGGCCCGGGGTGCCGACGACCACGTCGACGCCCCTCTCGAGCGCGTCGAGCTGCGGCTCGTAGCCGACCCCGCCGTACACGGTCAGGATGCGCGCGTGACGCACCTGCGAGGCGTCCTTGAGGTCCTCGGTGATCTGGAGGGCCAGCTCACGCGTCGGCGTCATGACGAGCGCCTGCGGCTTGCCCGGGTACTTGAGGTCGGCGTAGCCGGCGTCGGACTCGACGACGACCCGCTCCAGCAGGCTGATGCCGAAGGCCAGCGTCTTGCCGGTGCCAGTGCGTGCCTGGCCGATCATGTCGGTGCCCACCATCGCGATCGGCAGGCTCATGGCCTGGATCGGGAACGGGTGCGTGATGCCCTTGCGGGCCAGCGACTCGACGATCTCGGGGCGCACGCCCAGGTCGGCGAAGGTCTGCTTGGCGGCGGCGGGGGCTTCGGGGGTCTCGGGGGCGTCGGTGGTGTCTGCCACGTCGGGCAGGATGGTCTCGCTCAGGGTCGTGCCTCACTACTTTCCGGCCGCGAGGCCGGGCATCGATACCCGCTGCGCAAGGCGCGACGCACTGGGGTGCGCTCCGGCGGCGGGGACGCACATGAGCCGTGCGTACCCGCCCATCGTAGCGCTCAGGAGTTGAGCGCGCCGAAACCGACGGGTCGGGCGTTCTCGGCACCGAGGTCGACGTAGGCCACCTGGCCGGCCGGGATCAGCACCTTGCGGCCCTTGTCGTCGATGAGCGTGAGCACGCCGTTCTTCGCCAGCGCGTCGGCCAGCGCGGACTCGACGTCGTCTGCCGAGGACTTCGTCTCGACCACGACCTCGCGGGCGACGTGGCGGATACCGACCTTGACTTCCATGGGTGACCCCTTCTCGCAGTGTGCGCTGCCACCCTACCTGCGGGCCGTGCCGGCTCCCGCCGGGTGTGCAGTTCGAGGCGGCGTGTCTATCGCTGGGGCGATAGTTCTGTGAGCGCGAAGTGCACACCCGGGGGTGTGTCAGGACGGCAGCGTGCCGCGGCGTCCGGTGAGGAGCGGCTCGAACAGGTCGCCGTGCTGCTCGACGCGCTCCAGCACCTGGGCGGAGGTGAAGCGCAGGTCGGCCCCCTCGGTGGCGGCCTCCACCTCGTGCCACGCCAGGGGGGTGGACGCCGTGGGCTCGTCCTTGGCACGCAGCGAGTACGCGCACACGGTGGTGCGGCCGGGGAGGTTCTGGTTGACGTCGACGAGGATCTTGCCGGCGCGGGCGTCCTTGGCGATCTCGGTCACGAACAGCTGGGGGTGCAACTCGACCAGGCGCTGGCCGAAGGCCCTCACCCAGGTGAGCACGTCCCGGCTCCGGGTGGGTTCGAGCGGGGCGTACAACTGCAGGCCCTTCGAGCCGGAGGTCTTGACGAAGCTGACCAGGCCCGCGTCCCCCAGTTCGCCGGAGATGAGCAGCGCGGCGGTCGCGATGAGCGGCATGCCCACGCCAGGCCCGGGGTCGAGGTCGATGACGAGCTGGTCGACCGGGAGGTCGTCGTCGATGGTCGTCTGCCCGGCGTCGTCGGCCACCCGCCACTGGTGGGTGTGGAGCTCGAGCGCGGCCAGGTTGGCCAGCCACACGAGCGTGGAGGTCCCCTCGACGATCGGGTACTCGATGTCCTCACTCGAGCCGACGACGTGGTGGACGCGCACCCACTCCGGCGTCCCGTTCGGGACGTTCTTCTCGAAGAAGCTCGGCTTGTCGGTGCCGTTGGGGAACCGGATCCGCGTCACCGGGCGCCCGGCGAGATGGGGGAGCATGACCGGGGCGATCGCGTGGTAGTAGGCGATGACCTCGCCCTTGGTGAACCCGTTGGGGTAGAGCACCTTGTCGAGGTTGGACAGCTTGACGGTGCGCCCGTCCACCTCGGTCATCACGTCGGCCATGGCCTCACCGTACGGGCATCCCGGGCGGGCTGTCGCCGGGTGCGCCGCGTTTTGTCGGACCGCTGTGCTGGGATGGGGGACATGGTGAACGTGGTGGCCGACGCGGCCGGTCCGGTGCTCGTCCTCGGGGCGGCCGGCACCGGCAAGACCACGCTGCTGGTGGAGGCCTTGGCCGACCGCGTCCGGGCCGGCGGCCCACAGCCGCTGGTGTTCGCCGCCACCCGGCAGGCGGCGTCCGAGCTGCGCGACCGCATCGTGCGGGCGTGCGGGCAGACCACCCTCGCCCCGCAGGTCATGACCATTCACGCGTTCTGCCTGGCGCTGGTGCGCCGGTGGGGCGATGCCGAGGATGCGGTGCCCGAACTGCTCACCGCGCCCGAGCAGGAGTTCCGCATCCGCGAGCTGCTGCGCGGCTGGCGCGGCCACTGGCCGGCCGAGCTCGAGGCCGCAGTGGGCACGCGGGCCTTCGCCCAACAGGTCCGGGCCGTGCTGGCCCGCGCCCGGCAGTTGGGGCTCGACCCCGAGGACGTGTCGGCCGCGGGTGCGGCCGCAGGCGAACCCGCGTGGGGGGCGCTGGGCGAGTTCATGGGGGAGTACCTGACGATCCTCGACGCCGAGGCGAAGCTCGACTACGCCGAGCTCGTCCACCGGGCGCGCATCCTGCTGGGGCAGGAGGACGTGCTGGCCGCCGTCCGCGCCCAGTTCGACGCCGTCTGGGTCGACGACTGGGCCGAGCTCGACCCGGCCCAGATCGCGCTGGTGCGCTCCCTCGCGCCCGACGGCATGCCCGTCGTCGCGCTGGCCGACCCCGACACGTCGATCTACCGCTTCCGGGGGGGCCACCCCCGCGCCGCGGCAGAGTTCG
Source organism: Propionibacterium sp. (assembly GCA_012838755.1). GTDB lineage: Bacteria > Actinomycetota > Actinomycetes > Propionibacteriales > Propionibacteriaceae > Propioniciclava. The sequence continues at coordinate 22,899 of DUOQ01000046.1, forward strand.
TGCGCCTGTTCACCTCGCCGCTGGGCGAACCGCGGGTGGAGGTGCTCGACACCGCCTGGGGCCGGTCGGTGGCGCAGGCCGAGGCGCTCGCGTCCGTGGCGCGCCGGTTGGGGGCACCGGCCGTCGACGCCGACGTGGCCCGGGCGTACCGCGCGCCGCAGCCGACCGTCGCGGCGGGGGTACGGGCGATGCAGGTGTGCACGTTCCCCGACGAGGCGACGCAGGCCCGCCACATCGCCGGGGAGCTGCGCGCCGCCCACCTCGACGACGGGCTCCCGTGGGGCGAGATGGCGGTCCTGGTCCGCTCGGGCCGCACCCAGATCCCGCCGTTGGCCCGCGCGCTCACCGACGCAGGGATCCCGGTGGAGGTCGCCGGTGACGAGGTGGGGCTGGCCTCCGAGTTGGCCGTCCGGCCGCTCCTGCTCGCGCTCGAGGTCGCCGGCCGGGGCGGCGCCCCCGACCCCGACGAGGCGCACCGCCTGCTGCTGTCGGGTTGGGGCGGGTACGACGCGGTGAGCATTCGCACCCTGGGCCGCCTGCTGCGCGGGGCCGACGCCGCTGCCGGCGGCACTCCCGCGCCCACCTTGGTCGCACAGGCCCTCGCCGGGCTGCGGGAGCGGCCCGAGGGCGAGGAGGAGCTGGCCCAGCGCCGCGACCTGCTGCGTGCGGCGGCCGGGCTGGTGGAGCGGGGCGCGCGTCCCGACGAGGTGTTGTGGGAGCTGTGGTCCGGCACCCCTTGGCCCGACCGGTTGCGCGCCGAGGCGCTGCGGTCCGGCGAGGGGGCGGCGCGCGCCAACCGCGACCTCGACGCCATCGTGGCCCTCTTCCAACTCGCCCACGAGTCGCTGGCCCCCGGGGGCGCCGAGGGCGTCCGCTGGTTCCTGGCCGAGGTGGCGCAGCAGCAGATCCCCGCCGACAGCCAGCGGGAGTCGGCCGTCTCGGGCCGGGGCGTCCGCGTCCTGACCGCCCACCGCGCCAAGGGGCGGGACTGGGTGTTCACCGTGGTGGCGGGGGTGCAGGAGGGGGTCTGGCCCGATGTGCGCCGGCGCGGGTCGGTCTTCGACGCCCAGCGGCTCACCTCGAACGGGTTGGGCGAGGGCGTCGTCACCCGCGAGCTGGTCGCCAGCGAGCGGCGCCTCTTCCTCCTGGCCTGCTCGCGCGCCCAGGGGCGCCTGCTGGTCACGGCCGTGGAGGGGACCGAGGGGGAGGAGGACCGTCCGTCGCGCTTCCTCACCGAGCTGGGGCTGCCGGTGCGGCACGTCGTCGACCCGCCCGTCCGACTCCACACCCTGCGTGCCCTGGTGGCCGAGTTGCGCCGCGTCGCGCAGGACGCGGAGGTGTCCCCGGGCCTGCGCGAGGCCGCGGCCGCGCGCCTGGCCGCCCTCGCCGACGCCACCGACGCCGAGGGCCGTGCGCTCGCGCCCGATGCCGACCCCAGCCGTTGGTGGGGGCTGCTCGACCCGACGAGCACCACCGCTCCGCCGCGGGGGGACGAGATCAGGCTCAGCCCCAGCCAGCTCGAGTCGGTGCTCACCTGCCCGCGCCAGTACTTCCTCGGCCGCGAGGTGAAGGCCGAACCCCCACGCGGCACGACGACCATCCTGGGCTCGGTCATCCACGCGGTCGCCGAGCGCGCGGCCACGGGGGAGCTGAACAGCGCCACGGCGTCCGAGCTGCTCGACGAGGTGTGGGCGACCATCCCGTTCCCCGCCGCGTGGCTGTCGGCATCCGAGCGTGCCGAGGCCGACGCGGCCGTCGAGCGCTTCGTGGCCTGGCAGGCCGGCCACGAGCACGCCGACGTGGTCGGGGTCGAGGTCCCGTTCCGGGCCGAGGTCGAGGTCGACGGCGAGACGGTCGTTCTGGCCGGCTCGGTCGATCGCCTCGAGCGCACGCCCACCGGCGACCTGCGGGTGGTCGACTTCAAGACCGGCCGCTCGCTGCCGACCGTCGCCGACGCCGCGGCCAGCCCCCAGCTGGGCGTCTACCAACTCGCGATCGAGCAGGGGGGCTTCGCCGAGCACGCCCCCGGCGCCCACGCCGTCGGCGGCACCCTGGTCTACCTGCGCCACGACGGGGCGGGGGGCTGGCCCAAGGACTTCCGGCAGCCCTCCCTCGCCGAGAAGCCGCACCTCACCGACGACCCCGAGGAACTCACCCACCCCACCTGGGTGCACCACAAGGTGGCCCAGGCGCGCCGCGTGTTGGCGTCGGGGTCGTTCGACGCGCGCCCCGGCGGCCACTGCCAGTGGTGCCCCGTGCGGTCGAGTTGCCCGGCCAAGAGCGGGCAGGTGGTCTGAGATGACGCTGTTCACCGATCCCACCCAGGTCTCCGACGCCCTGGGCATCCCGTTCTCCGGCCAGCAGTTGGGGGCCATCGCCGCCCCCCTGGAGCCCGGCGTGATCATCGCCGGCGCCGGCTCGGGCAAGACCACGGTCATGGCCGCCCGCGTGGTCTGGCTCGTTGGGACCGGGCAGGTCCGGCCCGAGCAGGTCCTCGGGCTCACCTTCACCCGCAAGGCCGCCGCCGAGCTCAGCACCCGGGTGCGGGAGGCCCTGGCCCGGGCCGGGGTGGTCGACAGCGATGGGTTCGACGACGCCGGCGAGCAGCTGGTCATGACCTACGATGCCTTCGCCGCCCGCCTCGTGGCCGACCACGGCCTGCGGATCGGCGTGGAGGGGGACGCCCGCATGCTCACCGGGGCGGCGCGGTTCCGCATCGCCTCGCGCGTCGTCGCCGCCGCGCCGGGCCCCTTCCACCAGGTGGCGCGCCTGCGGCCCGACTCGGTCACCGACAAGGTGCTCGCCCTCGACGGCGACCTCTCCTCCCACCTCGTGCCCGCCGAGGACGTGGTCGCCCACACCGAGGAGTTCCTGCGCGACGTCGAACAGTCACCGCGCAACCGCACCCAGGACCTCTACGCCTCGATGAAGAGGGCCGCCGCCTCGGCCGCCGAGCGCGTCGAGCTCGCCGGATTGGTCGAGGGCTACCAGCGGCTCAAGCGCGAGCTGGGTGCGGTCGAGTTCGCCGACCAGATGGGTGTGGCCGCCGAGCTGGCCCGGCGAGTCCCGGCGGTGTCGGCCCTGCTGCGCGAGCAGTTCGCGGTCGTGCTGCTGGACGAGTACCAGGACACGTCCTCGGCCCAGGCCCAGCTGCTCAAGGCGCTGTTCTCGGGCGACACGCCCGACCAGGGTCGAGGCCACCCCGTCACCGCCGTCGGCGACCCCTGCCAGGCCATCTACGGGTGGCGCGGGGCCGCCGCGGCCAACATCATCACGTTCGCCGCCGAGTTCCCCCGGGCCGACGGCAGCCCGGCCACGCCGTACGCGCTCACCGTGAACCGGCGCTCGGGCCAGCAGGTCCTCGACGCGGCCAACGTCCTGTCGGCGCCGTTGCGCGCGGACGAGGAACTGCAGTGGGACGGGATCGACACCGACCTCGTGGCGCCCGAGGGCACGCCGCGGGGTGACATCCGGGTGGCCAGCTTCGACACCTGGCCCGGCGAGGTGCGCTGGGTCGCCGACGACATCGCGGCGGCCCACGACGCGGGGCGTGCCGCGCGCTGGTCCGACATCGCGGTGCTCGCGCGTCGCAACGCCCACATCCGGCCCCTGTACGCCGAACTGGACGCCCGGGGGATCCCCGTCGAGATCGTGGGCCTCGACGGGCTGCTGCAAATCCCCGAGGTCGCCGACGTCGTGGCCGTCCTGCGGGTGCTCGGCGATGCGACGGCCAACCCCGACCTCGTCCGGGTGCTCACCGGCCCCCGGTGGGCCATCGGCCCGTCCGACCTCGCGACCCTCGGACGCCGCGCCCGCGCGCTGGCGGGCGCCCCACCGTTTGACGAGGTGTCGGCCGCCGAGGAGATCGCCCGGATCATCGACACCACCGAGGCCGCGCACGCGCCCAGCCTCGCCGAGGCGCTGGCCGACCCGGGGGAGGGCCCCTACACCCTCGAGGGACGCCGACGGCTCGCCGCCTGCGCCGCCGAGTTCGCCGCCCTGCGCCCGCATGCGGGAGGTTCGGTGACCGACCTGGTGCGGCGCGTGGTCACCACGCTCGGTCTTGAGGTCGAACTCGCCCTCCGCGGGCCGGGCGGGACCCGGCAACTCGACGCCTTCGTCGCCCAGGTGTCGGGATACACCGACGTCGACGGCGACGGCTCCCTCACCGGGCTGCTGGCCTGGCTCGCGGCCGAGGAGGACCGGGGGGTGGGGCTCGAGCAGGCCGTGCCGACGGCGTCCGACTCGGTGAAGCTGCTCACGATCCACAAGGCCAAGGGACTGGAGTGGGAGGTCGTCTACCTGCCGGCGCTGGCCGACAAGGTGTTCCCGTCCGACCGGGTGCAGGGGAACTGGCTGAGCGCCTCGGCGGTCCTCCCCGCCGACCTGCGCGGCGACGCCGCCAACGTGCCCCAGCTGGCCGACGTGACCGACGCCGCGTCCAAGGCGTACGCGCAGGCGTTGAAGGACGAGGCGCGCCGAGCCGACGACCGGCTGGCCTACGTCGCGGTGACGCGGGCCCGGCAGCACCTCGTGGCCACCACCCACGCGTGGAGCGACCTGAAGAACCCGCGGCAGCACTCCCCGTACCTGCGGGTGCTCGAGCGGTTCGCGTCCGAGGTGCTGCACGAGGAGGTCTCTGCCGAGAACCCCCTGCTGGGCGAGGGCCGCGGCTTCCTGTGGCCCACCCCGCCGGACCCCGCTGCGCTTGCCCGCCGCGCGGAGGCGGCGGCGTCGGTGGAGCGGGCCCGCGCGGGCCTGGTGGCCGATCCCGACAGCCTGCCCCTTGACGAGGCGGCGCTCGTGGCGACGTGGGACGCGGCGTCCGATCAGTTGCTGGCCGAGGCCCGGCTCCGGCGCGCCGACGGCGGGGTAGCGCTGCCCCCGTACCTGTCGGCCACCGCCCTCATCGCGCTCGAGGAGGACCCGGCGGGGTACCTCGCCGGTCTCGCCCGGCCGATGCCGGCCCCGCCGCGGCGCGCGGCACGGGTGGGCGAGTTGTTCCACGCCTGGCTGGAACGCCGCTTCGAGGCCACTCCGGCGCTGCTGGAGGATCCCGATTCCGAGTGGCACGCCGACGCCGACCTCGCCCGGTTGGTGGCGGCCTTCGAGGCCGGACCCTTCGCCGAACGGGTGCCCCACGCCACCGAGGTGCCGTTCTCGCTGTTCCTGGCCGGGCAGGTGGTCCGGGGCCGCATCGACGCGGTGTTCACCGACCGCGGGCGTCCCGAGGTGGTCGACTGGAAGACCGGTCGTGGCCGCGCCAACCCGCTCCAGCTCGCCGTGTACCGGCTCGCGTGGGCCGAGCTGCACGGCCTCCCGGTCGACGAGGTGGACGCCGTGTTCTTCGACGTCCACGCCGGACGGGCCGTGCGGCCCAGCGGCCTGCCCGACCGCGCGGCGCTGGAACGTGTGGTGGGCAGGCTGGCTTCCGGTCGCTAGGTTGGCCCCATGGAACCCTGGGTCTCGACGAGCCGCCTCGAGCGGGTGCTGGACGGTCGCCTCGACACGGCCTGGGTGGCCACCCAGTGGGCGCACCCCGCCGCCCGGGTGATCGGCGTGGACGAGCGGTCGAACGTGTCCTCCGACGACACCGGGGACGCCCTGCGCTGGATCCGCCCCGGGGGCGACCACGACCCCGAGCACCACTTCCTGGTCGGCACCGTCGACGACGAGCCGTGGTTCGCCGTTGCGTCCACGCCCGAGGGACCGTCGGCGTCGCTGCGCCGGCTGGGCGCCGTCCTCCCCGAGACCGAGGGCGACATCGCCACCACGGCGGTCGCCCTGGTGAACTGGCACCGCGTCGCCCCGTACTGCGGCCGGTGCGGCGCCCTCACCGAGGTCCGCGAGGGCGGGCACATGCGCTGGTGCGGGCACTGCAGCCGGGCACGCTTCCCCCGCACGGACCCCGCCGTCATCGTGGCGATCCTCGACGACGAGGGACGCCTCCTGCTGGGCCACCACGCGGGCTGGGAACCGACCCGCGTGTCGATCCTGGCCGGCTTCGTCGAGGCGGGGGAGAGCCTCGAGATGGCCGTCCACCGCGAGATCCGCGAGGAGTCGGGCCTCGAGCTGTCCGCCCTGCGCTACGTCGGCAGCCAGCCGTGGCCGTTCCCCCGATCGCTCATGCTCGGTTTCGTGGCCCGTGCGGTCGGCGCCGAGATCCGGGTCGACGGGGCCGAGATCGAGTGGGCCGACTTCTACACCCCGGCCCAGGTGGAAGCCCTCGTGGCCTCCGGTGAACTGACCCTGCCCATGACGTCGTCGATCGCCTCGCGGATCATCACCGCCTGGCGCGAGGGGAAGCTCTTCACATGACCCATGCCGCCGACAGCCACGACGTGATCCGCGTGCAGGGCGCACGGGTGAACAACCTGCGCGACGTGACGCTCACCATCCCCAAGCGGCGGCTGACCGTGTTCACCGGAGTGTCCGGGTCGGGCAAGAGCTCGCTGGTGTTCGACACCATCGCCGCCGAGAGCCAACGCCTCATCAACGAGACCTACTCGGCGTTCGTGCAGGGCTTCATGCCCACCCTGGACCGACCTGACGTCGACCTGCTCGACGGGCTGACCACCGCGATCGTCGTCGGGCAGGACCGCCTGGCCCCCAACATCCGCTCCACGGTGGGCACCGTCACCGACGCCAACGCGCTGCTCCGCATCCTGTTCAGCAAGCTCGCCGAGCCGCACATCGGCTCGCCGCAGGCCTTCTCGTTCAACGTGCCCTCGGTGACCGGGGGCGGGGCGATCAAGGTCGACAAGGGGGCGGGTTCCACGAAGGTCGTCAAGCAGTTCACCGTCGTGGGGGGCATGTGCCCCACCTGCGAGGGCACGGGTGCGGTCAAGGACATCGCGCTGGCCGAGCTGTACGACGACACCAAGTCGCTGAGCCAGGGGCCGTTCAAGATCCCCGGGTACTCGATGGACGGCTGGTACGGGCGCATCTACCAGGGGTCGGGCTTCTTCGACGTCGACAAGCCGCTGCGCGACTACGGCAAGCGAGAACTCCAGGACCTGCTCCACAAGGAGCCGACCAGGATCAAGGTCGACGGGATCAACGTCACTTACGAGGGGATCATCCCCAAGATCACCAAGTCGATCCTCAGCAAGGACCCCGAGGCCATGCAGCCCCACGTGCGCGCCTTCGTCGAGCGCGCGGTCGTGTTCGGCGAGTGCCCCGAGTGCGGGGGGACGCGGCTGGCCGAGGGGGCCCGCGGGGCCAAGCTGGGCGGCATCTCGATCGCGGACGCCTGCGCGATGCAGGTCAGCGACCTCGCCACTTGGGTACGCGACCTGGACGCCCCCGCAGCCGGCCCGCTGCTCACCGGCCTGCAACACCTCCTCGACTCGTTCGTGGGGATCGGGCTGGGCTACCTGAGCCTGGCGCGTCCCTCGGGCTCGCTGTCGGGCGGCGAGGCCCAGCGGCTCAAGATGATCCGGCACCTCGGGTCGTCGCTGACGGACGTCACCTACGTCTTCGACGAGCCGACCGTCGGGTTGCACCCGCACGACATCGACCGGATGAACGACCTGCTGGTGCAGTTGCGCGACAAGGGCAACACGGTGCTCGTGGTCGAGCACAAGCCCGAGGTGATGGCGATCGCCGACCACCTCGTCGACCTGGGCCCGCGGGCCGGCTCCCGCGGTGGGGAGGTGGTCTACGAGGGCGACCTGGCCGGGCTGCGCGCGTCCGACACCCTGACCGGACGCCACCTCGACGACCGGGCCTCCCTCAAGGAGGTCGTGCGCGAGGCGACCGGCGCGCTGGAGGTCCGCGGGGCGTCCGAGAACAACCTGCAGGACGTGGACGTGGACGTCCCGACCGGCGTGCTGGTGGTCGTCACGGGCGTTGCCGGGTCGGGCAAGAGCTCGCTCGTCCACGGGGCCCTGGCCAAGCGCGACGGCGTGGTGACCGTCGACCAGGGGGCGATCAAGGGATCCCGTCGCTCGAACCCCGCGACCTACACGGGTCTGCTGGAGCCGATCCGCAAGGCGTTCGCGAAGGCGAACGGCGTGAAGCCGGCCCTGTTCAGCGCGAACTCCGAGGGCGCCTGCCCGACGTGCAACGGAGCGGGGCAGGTATTCACCGAGCTCGGCTTCATGGAGACGGTCGCGTCGACGTGCGAGGAGTGTGAGGGCAAGGGCTTCCGCCCCGAGGTCCTGGAGTTCACGCTCGGCGGGAAGGACATCCGGCAGGTGCTCGACATGCCCGTCGACGAGGCGCTGACGTTCTTCGGGGCGGGGGAGGCCAAGCTTCCCGCCGCCCACCGCATCCTGCAGCGCCTGGCCGACGTGGGCCTGGGGTACGTGCACATCGGGCAGCCGCTCACCACGCTCTCGGGGGGTGAACGCCAGCGGTTGAAGCTCGCCACGCACATGGGGGAGAAGGGCGGCACCTACATCCTCGACGAGCCGACCTCCGGCCTGCACCTGGCCGACGTCCAGCAACTGCTGGGCTTGCTGGACGGGTTGGTGGAGTCGGGAAAGAACGTGATCGTGATCGAGCACCACCAGGCGGTCATGGCCCACGCGGACTGGATCATCGACCTCGGCCCAGGGGCAGGACACGACGGCGGACGGGTCGTCTTCGAGGGCACCCCGGCGGACCTGGTGGCCGACCGGTCAACGCTGACCGGCCAGCACCTGGCCCGTTACGTGGGCGCCTGAGGCGGCGCGGTTGATCAGGCGGCGGCGAGCAGCCCGTGGCGCTCGAGCGCGTCCTGGTTGCGTTCCATGACCAGCGACTCCAGCACCTCGAGCGCCTCGTCCTCGGTCGTGTGGACCGCCACCGCGAGCTCGGCGACCAGCGGGTCGGCGCTCTCGGTCAGCATGGCCCTCTCGGCCAGGGAGAGCCCCCGGTCCTCCCGGCGGCGGATGAGGTCGCGCACGACCGCGGCGATGCGCAGCGGGTCACCCGAGGCGAGCTCGATGCGCTGCGACTTCACGCGGCGCGCCCACTGCTGGGGTTCGGGGACCGACTCGGTGCACAAGACCTGGGCGAGCCCGGCGAGCATCTCGCGGCAGGCGATGCGCCGGATGCCGACCTCCGCCAGGCTCGACACGGGGACGCTGACGGCCAGGTCGCCGGCTGGCACCTCGAGGTTCACGTAGTCGACGACCTTGCCCTTCAACGTGCGGGTCATGAACCCCAGGACGGTGGCGGGTCCATGGTGCGGGTGGACGACGGTCTGGCCAACAGTGAGCTGCACAGTTCCCTCTCGCTCTGCGTTCGGATCAGACCGCCACCATATCGAACTTTGTGCCGAATTGCCAGCCCATGCGCACCAAAACCCCCTGTCAGCGGGATTTCGGCGGCCCTTCACCGGAGGCGCTGGGCCAACCGGCTCATGCGCCGGGCCGGGTTCGCGACGGCCTCGGCGACCGCCTCCGCGTCGCCCAGGAGCAGCACCGAGGACCGCGCGCGTGACACCGCCGTGTACAGGAGTTCCCGGGTCAGGAGGGGTGAACTGGGGGGCGGGAGCACCACCGAGACGTGCCCGAACTGGCTGCCCTGGGCCTTGTGCACCGTCATCGCGTGGACCGACGCCAACCCGTCGAGCAGGAAGGGGGACAGCGCGCGGGGAGCGCCCGGCGTGGGGAACCAGACCTGGGGCCGGTCCCTGTCGTGGAGCACGACGCCGGTGTCGCCGTTGTAGAGGCCGAACTCGGGTCGGTTCGCGGTCACCATGACCGGACGCCCCACGTGGAACTCCCCGTCCACCGAGTACCCCGGCACGTCCTCGACGAGCCAGGACTGCACCTGGCGCGTCCAGTGCGACACCCCGAGCGGCCCGCGGCGGTGGCCGCAGAGCAACCGGTGCGCCTCGAGGCCGGCGAGCGCGTCGGGCACCCGACCCGCAGCAGCCGCCTCGAACACCCGACCGCCCGCGACGGCCACGCGTTCGCGGAGCACGGCCGCGCCCGCGTCGACGGGGACCAGGCGCACGGAGGCGTCGGGGCGGTGCAGGACGGACAGGGCGGCCTCGGCGTCCCCCTCGCGGATCGCCGTGGCGAGTTCCTGGATCGCGCCGGTGAACCGGTAGTTCTGGACGAGTCGCGCGACGATCCCGGACGCGGCGGGCGCCCGGGTGATGTCGGCGAGGACGCTCCCGGCGTCGACCGAGGACAGCTGGTCGGGATCGCCGACCATGACCAGGCGCGCGCACGGCTTGAGCGCCTCCAGCAGTCGGCTCATCATCACCATCGAGACCATCGACATCTCGTCGACCACGACCACGTCGTGCGGGAGCGGGTTGGTCGCATCGTGGTGGAACCGGGTCATCGAGCCGGGGCGCTTGCGCAGCAGCGCGTGCAGGGTGAGCGCCGTGAGGGACCCGTCGCCGAGGGACTCGGTCATGCGGGCGGCCGCCTTGCCCGTGGGCGCCGCCAGGGCGACCAGGGCGTCGGGCTGCTCGTCGCGCAACCGGTCGATGATCCGGCGGATGGTGTAGGTCTTGCCCACCCCCGGCCCGCCGGCGATGACCGTGACCGGGCTGGTGAGGGCCAACTCGACGGCGGCGTCCTGCCCGACGGGCTCTCCGGTGGAGGGGGCGGAGCCCAGGCGCGCCAGGAGGGCGCGGCGCACCGACTCCTGGTCGGCGAAGTGGCGCTCGAGGTACAGCGCGTCGTCGGCCAGTCGCAGGGGTCGGTCACCGGCCGGGCCGTCGCCCACCGTCACGGCGGGGCTGGCCCGCAGCGCCGCGAGCCAGCCGGCCTCGTCGGGCCACCAGCCGTCGGGGATCTCCACGGCGTCCTCGCCCAGGTCGAGGTCGCGCAGGCGCGCCAGGTCCAGACAGATCGACCCGGACCGCAGTGCGCGGACCGTCAGGGCGATCGCCAGCTGGACGCGGGGGTCCTTCTCGCCGAACAGGTGGCCCAACTGTTGCGCGGGGTGGATGTCGGCCCAGGTGAGGGCCCCGGCCCGGTTGAAGTCGGCGAGCAGCCCGCTCGCGCTCACGGCGACGTGGGCGTCGGTCATGCGGCACCTCCGGCCAGGAGTCGGGACACGGCGAGCACCAGCGCCGTCGGCGGCCGCCACGCGAACACGCCCAGGGGGGTGCCGTCGACGACCGGGGTGTTGGGCCCGGCCATGCCGCGGACGAACAGGTACAGCACCCCGGCCAGGTGGCGGTCGGGGGCGTAGCCGGCCATCCGCTGCCGCAGGAAGCGGTGGAGGCCGACGCAGTACAGCAGCGCCTGCAGCGGGTAGTGGCTGGCCATCATCGCCTCGGCCATCGCCCCCGGCGCGTAGTGCCCCAGGGTGAGGTGTTCGTCGACGGCCGAGAGCCGGTTCGTCTTGTAATCCACGACGAGGAAGCCGTCGGTGTCCTCGCCGCGGCGCAGGCGCAGTACCGAGTCCACCGAGCCGGTCAGGAACCCGTGGAGGACCTGGTCGGCCAGACCGGGGTGCTCGAGGCGGGCGGGGTAGCCCGCCAGCGGGTCGTCGGCGGGCAGGTGCTCGGCCAGTAGCGCGGCGATGTCGGCCAGCGTGGCACCCGGGTTGTCGAGCGGGAACTCGAAGTCCATCTCCGACAGCCGGTCGTCCGGGGCGAAGCTGCGCAGGGTGCGACCCGGCGCGAGCGCGCCCAGCGGGGTCGTGAAGCTCGGTTCCAGGGCGGACGCCAGCGCCCCGGCCTCCACGTCCCCCAGTGGCCAGTGGCGCAGGGCGTCCGCGACGGCCTCGGCCAGGGCCGCCTGCCAGGACGGGCCGGTGGCGTCGGTGTGCTCGTAGACCGCGTGCACGAGGGTGCCGAAGGCGGCCCCGGCGGGGAGGTCCGCCATCGGGGAGGGCTGCGACCAGGCGGGGTCGGCCTCGACCTCGACGTCGTCGACGAGTTCGTCGGCGACCAGCGGGGAGTCGGTCAGCGCGGCGAACTCGTGGGCTGCGGCCGTGAGCCCCGAGTAGGAGGTGCGTCGCCAGTCGAGGTCGATGGCACGCGTCCAGACCCGGGCCCGGAGGGCGTCGGCGTCGGGCTTGTCCTCGCGGAACGTGCCCCCGCTCGTGGCGTCCTCGTGGGGGACGGAGACGCACGCCACCTGCGACCCGGCCAGCCAGGCCAGCCCGACGGGGGAGCCGCCCCCCGGGAGCTCCCGTGTGGGGTAGCTGAGCGCGGGGCGCGCCGGGGCGCCCGGGTCGTGCGTGGCGTGCAGCAGGCGGTGCAGCGGGGCGGCCGCGGTCTCCCAGTGGTGGGCCCACCAGGCCACCACCCGGGACTGGGCGCGGGTGAGCCCGACGTACAGGGCGCGCAGGGCCTCGTCGCCCTCCTCGGTGCGCCACCGCTCCCACCGGTCCTCGCGCGCCGGGGTGCGGCGCCCGGCCACGTCGAGGAGCCGGCCGTCGCCCCGGGGCAGCACGAGCTGGCGCCCGGTGTCGCGGTCGGCCTCGCGCTGGTGGGTGACCTCGGGCAGCAGGACGACCGGCCACTGCAGGCCCTTGGCCCGGTGGATGGTCATCACCTGGACGGCGTCGGCGTCGGTGTCGCGCCGGCGGGTGCTGTCGCCGCCCCCGAGGGAGGAGCCCTCCCGCTCGGCCACGAGCCAGGCCGCGAGGTCGCGCGCCCGCCCGGCTCGCGTGCCGACGACCTGCCGGTGCAGGAGCTCGGCGAGGTGGCGGTGGTCGGTGACGAGGCGTTCCCCGTCGGGGCGCGTGAGGAGGCGGGCTCGGAAGTTCGTGTCGGCGTCGAAGGAGGCGAACAGGGCCGGCACCCCGTGGCGCTCGAGGACCCGTGCCCACGTGTGCACGAGCAGGGACCACTCACCCAGTCGTTCCTCGTCGGCCAGGGCCAGGTCGGTGACCGTCGCTCCGACGAAGTCGGTGAGGTAGGCCCGGCGCAGGTAGGGCCGGCGCGGCTGGTCGAGCGCGCGCAGCAGGGTGAGCCAGTCCTGCGCGGCGGCGGTCGCGAGCACGCTGTTGGAGCCGTTGAACGTGGCGGGCACCCCGGACGCCGCGAGCGCGGTGGCGACCTCCTGCCCGCGCTCGTTGGACCGGACGAGCACGGCGATGTCGGAGGGCCGCAGGTCCCGGTCGGTCCCGCGCAGGGGCGCGTCCCGGCCGAGCAGGGTCCCCACGACGGCCACGAGGTCGCTGGTGATCGCCCGTCGGGCGGTCGCGGGGTGGACGGCTTTCTCGGCCTCGAGTGCGCGCACCTGGACCCCACGGTCCCAGGGCGTGCCGGACGCGCCGACCAGCCGGGGCTCCCGTGCCGTGGTGACCGCGGGCACGCCGATGTCGGCGCCCAGTCGGACACCGCAGAAGAGGGTGGCGACGCCCTCGACCACCTCGGGGTCGGATCGGTGGTTCACGCCGAGGGTCGTCTGGGCCCCGGCCGCGGACACGGCCATCCCGTACGTGTGCACGTCCCCGCCGCGGAACCCGTAGATCGCCTGCTTCGGGTCGCCGATGAGCACCAGCGTGGCCGCGCCATCGAAGGCCTGGTGCAGCACGCTCCACTGTGTGGGGTCGGTGTCCTGGAACTCGTCGACGAGGACCACCGGGAAGCGTGCCGCCAGCCGTTGCCGGGCCTGCTCGCCCGTGACCGGGTCCGCGAGGGCGTCGTCCAGCCGGGTGAGCTGGTCGTCGAAGGAGAACAGGCGGCGCACCTCCTTGCGCCGGGCCACCTCGTGGCGCACCGACTCGGCGAAGGCCACCCGTGCCCCCGCCGCGCCGGGGCTGCCGCCCCCGACGAGGTCGGCGACCTCGCTGACGGCCTCGCGGGCGATGTCGCGGGCGCCGGGGTCGGCGTCCCACTGCCGCCCGAACGGGAAGGGGGCACCGTGCGGCTCGTCGGCGAACATCCGGATGTAGACGTCCTCGGCGGCCTCGTCGGCCAGCGGGCGCAGATCCTCCACGAGGGTCGACTGCGGCGTCTGCGGCGCGAGGATCCCCAGGCCGGCCAACATCCCGTGGCAGAACTCGTGCGTGGTCATGATCGCGGCCCGGTCGAACCCGGCGAAGGCGGTCGCCAGCCGCTCGGCACGGGCGGCGACCTCGGCGGCGGGGGCGTCGGCAAGGTGGGCGGCCACGGCCTCGTCGGGCCGGGCGCCGTGGGCTGCGGCCGCCAGCGCGTCGGCCGTGTCACGCAGGCGCTCCCGCACCCGTGAGCGCAGTTCAGCCGTGGCGGCCCGCGAGAAGGTGATGAGCAGGAGGTCCTCCACCCGGGCGACGCCCTCGGCGATGTAGCGGGCCGCCAGGGCGGCGATGGCGAACGTCTTGCCGGTGCCGGCGGACGCCTCGAGCACGGTCGTCCCCGTCGGCAGTGGTGCGGTCAGGTCGAACAGGGTCGGGTTCACAGCGTCGCCTTCCTGATCGGCTCCCAGACCCGGGCGGCCAGGGCGCCGAGCTGGGTGTCCTCCTCGGGGTGGCCCCACGGGTCGTCGGGCTCACGGCGCAGGGCCCACGGGGTGCGCTCGCCGGGGAACCACAGCTTCCACGCCTCGTCGCGGTCGAAGCGCCACAGCTTCTCGAGCTGCTCGGACCAGGCCCTCGGGTCGCGGCCCTTCGCCCGCTCCTCGGCCCAGAACTGGCCCACGCGCGGCGGCAGGGGCAGGACCCGCTCGGTCCCGTGACCGGCGAGCACGACCAGGTCGGCCAGGAACTGCCGGGCGAGGTCGACTGGCGGCGCCGAGAGCCGGTGGGTCCCGCGCCCACCGACGAGCACCGCATCGGTGCGGCGGCCCAGCTGGACGGTGAGGGCCAGCAACCGGACCCACGCCTCGCCGAGGTGCCGAGCCGCAACCGTGCCGTAGTGCGACTCGGCCAGCAGCCCGCCCCGCAGCGCATGGCGACCGGTCAGCCTCACCCCTTCGACCTCGAGGTCGACCACGTGCACCTCGGGGGGTGCATCGGCGACCTTGAGGAACGCCTGGTGGACCCTCTGGGCCTTGTCGGCGATCCCACGGATGGCCTCGGCGCCCAACTGGCGCGGGGGCAGATCGCCGCTCAGCCACTGCGCGGTCGTCACGGCGTCGAGGCGGTGGCCCGCCCGCAGGGACGCCAACATGGCATCGCCCACCTGCCAGGCCTCGAGGAAACCGAGCTCGAGGGCGATGCTCTCGGCCAGGGGCTCGTCGTCACCGAGGGTCACGTCGGCGCGCTCGCGGAGAAGGAACCGGCCCGGGTGCTTGACCAGCGCCGCGAGGCGTTCGACGCCCAGCTCGGTGAGCGGCCCGGTGCGGTGCAGGTGGCCGACCGCCCACCGGTCGGGGGCCGGCTCGCGCACCGAGACCAGGGAGCGGGCCCCGGCGAGGGCGCCGACGTCGAACGAGCTGGGTCGCCCCGCGAAGTTGGGCCACGCGAACCCCTGCAGCGTCGCCTGCCGGACCGCCTCGGGGCCGCCGATCGCCTCGACCAACTCCTGGACCCCGGCGGGCGGGTGGTGGGGCTCGGGGGTCAACGAGGACTGGCCCTGGTAGACCACCACGAGGTGGTCGCGGGCGGCGAGCACCGCGTCCAGGACGGCCTGCCGGTCGTCGGCGCCCGGGTCGGGGTCACCGGGGGAGCGGTCCCGGGCCACGAGGTCGTCGCCGTCGCCGAGCCCGCGGCGGGGGAAGCTCCGCTCGTCGAGCCCGACCAGGCAGACCACCCGGTGGGGGACGCGGGCGAGGGCCTCCAGCGAGCACACCACGAGCGCCCCGCTGCCGAAGGCGGGTCGGATGCCCCGCTCGGCGAAGGCGTCGGTGAGGAGGGCCAGGGCGTCCGCCGGGGCCAAGGGGGCCCGCGAGTCGCTGCCGCGGGCCTCGATGGACCCGAGCGCCGACCACACCTGCGACAGCTGCCAGGCCTCGGCGAAGGGCACGTCGGCCAGCAGGTCCACCGCGCGGCGCAGGCGCTCCACCCACGCGGCGACGGAACCATCGGCCGACAGGTCCCGCACCAGCCGGGACACCCGGCTGACCAGCTCGGCCAGGGCCCCCACCAGGGCGGTGTCGGTCGAGGAGACGTCGTCGACGGTCGCGACGACCCCGACGCTGGTGAGGTGGTCGTCGCTGAAGGCCTCGCCCAGGACCAGCCGCTGCACCCCGAGTTGCCACGTGTTCTGCACGACGTCGCCGAGACCGAAACGCGCCCGGTGCTCGGGGTTGATGCCCCAGCGCACCGCGGCCGCGGCCACCAGTTCCTCGAGCCGGTCGAGGTGGTCGGGGCCCCACCCGAACCGCCGGGCGACGAACGGGTGGGCGGCCAGCGCCAGGAGCTGGGACGTGGTGGCCCGGCTCGGCCCCAGCGTGAGGAGGTCGCGCAACAGGGTGAACAACTGGTTGGACGCCGTGGCGTCGGCCTCCACGACCCGCAGGCGCAGGCCGGTGGCCGGGTGGCGCCAGGCGTTGCCCACGCCCGCGGCGGGGTCGCCGAAGGAGGCCGCGAGGTGCGGCGCCAGCGCCGTGGGGTCGGGACACGCCACCACGACCTCACGCGGTTCGAGCGTCGGGTCGTCGGCGAACAGCCCCGTCAGGACCTCGCGCAGCACCTCGACCTGGCGGCCGGCCGCGTGGCTGGCGTGGATGGTGATGCTGCCGTCGTCGACCGGTTCGGGGACGGGGCGGCCGGCGAGGACGGCGGCCTGCAGCCGCCCCAACGCGGTGTCGGGCGTCGTGGGGGCGGGGGCCCCCTCCACGGACCCGGCTGCGGCGTGCCACTCGGCCGAGGCGCCCTGCGAGGCGCGGCCCAACGCACGGGCGAGCTCGTTGGCGGTGTCGGCCGGACCGGTGGTGGGGAGCCAGACGTGCACGGGGACTCGTGTCGCGACCGCCTGCACCAGGTGCCGCTGTGCCACGGTCGAGCGACGGGGCGCGAACACGTGCACGGCGGGCCAGGGGACGGGGACCGACCCGGCGCTGACCGCCTCGGCCAGCCGGGTACGGCGGGACACCGGGTCGTCGCCGCCCACGCGCCGGCGCAGCGCCGACCACAGGTGCACCTGCCACGCGTCGAAACCGAGGGACGCGGCCGCCCCGGACGGGTCGGCCGACCACGCCTCCAGCATCCCCGGACGGTGGTCGGCGTAGCGACGGAACAGGCGGGCGATGCGCAGCGCGTTGGCGTAGCGCTGGTCGTTGGCCGCCAGGTGCGCCGCCAGCGGTTCGAGGCCCGGCTCTGCGGCCCCGACCGCGCCGAGCACGGACCAGACCAGGCGCTCGGGCACCCACGGGTCCTCGACCCGGTCATCGACCAGCAGGCGCTCGAGGGACCCCCACCGGTGCACCTCGAACCCCGCGAAGATGCCCTCGCCGTCGTCGGCCGAGGTCCGCGCGGCCTGCTGGCTGAGCCACCGCTGGACCCCAGCGCCCGGGACCAGCAGGAGCGGGCGCGCGAAGGGGTCACCCGTGCTGGCGGAGGCAGCGACGAAGCCCCGGGCCAGGCTGGCCAGGTCACCGGCGGTGTGGAGGTGCATCTCGTTCATCGTGGTTCACCCTAGAGGTCGCCCCCGACAAAACGCCGGGGGGGAACAGAACCGGGCCGCCTCCCGCTGGGCGAGGTCTGATCGACGTCCATGATTGTCGGTGACGGCGCCTAGAGTGCTGGGCGTGACTGCCGATCCCGACCGCATCCTCGACGGACTCGACCCCGAACAGCGCCGTGTGGCCACGGAGTTGGAGGGGCCCGTCGTCGTGCTCGCGGGGGCCGGCACCGGCAAGACGAGGGCGATGACCCACCGCATCGCCCACGGCGTCGCCAGCGGCGCCTTCAATCCGACGAGCGTGCTCGCCCTGACGTTCACCAGCCGGGCCGCGGGCGAGCTGCGCCAGCGTCTGAGGGGCCTGGGGGTCCACCGCGTCCAGGCGCGCACCTTCCACTCGGCCGCCCTGAGGCAGGCCCAGTACTTCTGGCCCCGGGCCTATGGCACTGACCTCCCGCCGGTCGCCGACAACCGCCTGGGCCTGGTGGCCGACGCCCTGCGCCGCGAACGGCTGCAGCCCGACACCACCCTCCTGCGCGACGTGGCGGGCGAGGTGAGCTGGGCGAAGGTCAGCAATGTGGCGCCGGGGGAGTACGCGGCGCTGTCGGCCCGGCGCGGTCGCGACGTCAACGGGCTCGCCCCCGACCAAATCGGCCGCCTGCTGGCGCACTACGAGGCCGTGAAGGCGGCCCGTGGGGTCATCGACTTCGACGACATCCTGCTCTGCACCGCCGGCCTGCTCGCCGAGCACGAGGACGTGGCGGGCGAGGTCCGGCGCACCTACCGCCACTTCGTGGTCGACGAGTACCAGGACGTGAGCCCGCTGCAACAGGCGCTGCTCGACCTGTGGCGCGGGGGCTCCGAGGAGATCTGCGTCGTGGGCGACCCGGCCCAGACGATCCACTCCTTCGCCGGCGCCCAGGCGGGTTTCCTCACCGGCTTCACCCGCCGCCACCCCGACGCGACGGTCGTCGAGTTGGTCCGCGACTACCGCTCCACCCCCCAGGTCGTCGCCCTGGCCAACGCGGTGATGAAGGGCCACGGCCCCGGGGTCGAGTTGCGGGCCCAGCGGCCGGCCGGCCCCGAGCCCGCCTTCGCGCACGCACCGAGCGAGTCGGCCGAGGCGGCGGGCGTCGCCTCCTGGCTGGCGGCCCGCCACGAGGCCGGGACGCCCTGGCCCGAGATGGCCGTGCTGTACCGGATCCACGCCCAGTCACCGGCCCTGGAAGCGGCCCTGGCCGACGCGGGCATCCCCTTCTCGACCCGGGGCAGCGAGGGGTTCTTCGAACGCGCCGAGGTCCGGGCCGCCCTGCGGGCGCTCGCCGCCACCGCCCGGGCCACACCCGACGGGTCGCCCTCCGACGCCCTCGACGCCGCCCTCGCCGGTCTCGGCTTCACTCCCGAACCGCCGTCCGGCCAGGGGACGGCGCGGGAGCGCTGGGAGTCGTGGTCGGCGCTGGCGGGCCTGGGGGACGAGTTCGTCCGCAGCCACCCCGACGCTGACGTCCCCGCGTTGCTCGCCGAGCTCGACGAGCGCTCGCGGGCCCAGCACGCGCCCACCGGCCAGGGGGTCACCCTGTCGACGCTGCACGCGGCGAAGGGGCTGGAGTGGGACGTGGTCGCGATCATCGGTGCCCACGAGGGCAGCCTGCCGTTCGTGCTCGCCACCTCGCCCGAGCAGGTCGCCGAGGAGCGCCGGCTCTTCTACGTCGGCGTCACGCGGGCCCGGGAGCACCTGCGCGTGTCGTGGTCGGTGACCCGCAACGGCGGGGGCCAACGCCGCGCCCAGAGCCGGTTCCTGGACGGGGTCGTGGCCGCGGCCGTGGCCGCCCCCGCGGCCTCTGGTCGACGACGCCGGGCGGGCAAGACCTCGGCCCTGTCGCAGACCTGCCGGGTGTGCGGCAGGGGGCTCACCTCCGGGGCCGAGCGGAAGCTGCGGCGCCACCTCGAGTGCGACGCGACCTACGACGAGGCCACGTGGGAGGCCCTGCGCTCCTGGCGCAAGGCCGAGGCCGACGCGGCCGGCATGCCCGCCTTCGTCGTGTTCACCGACGCGACGCTCATGGCGATCGCCGAGGAGATGCCCACCGACCTCGCCGCTCTGGGCACGATCAGCGGGGTGGGGCGCGCCAAGCTCGACCGCTACGGCGAGGGCGTCCTCGGCATCCTCGACCAGCACCGCTGAGTCAGCGCCCCGCGAGCTGGCACCCGCAGTCCGGGTGCCGTGGCCACCGCCGCGCCCCGAACACCCCCGTGTGGGCGTCCAGTTCGAGCGTCGCCCCCGCGGACTCCGGCGTCCCGCCCGCCCACCAGGTCGTGAGCTGCGCGGATGCCATCGCCGCGGCCCACGCCGCCTGCCGGGGCAGGGGCGTGTGCTCACTGCGGCACAGTTGCGCCAAGAGGCGTGGCCAGGCCGGGTCGAGCTCGCGCCGGATCAGGTCGGTGCACCCCACGCACGTGGTCACCCCCGGGTCGATGAAAGGGCCCACCACGGCACGCTCCGGTTCGGCGCGGACCACGAGGTGGGGCAGCCCGGCCGCGGTGAGGTCGCGGGTCAGGACGCGGTCGGGCTCGGCCGTCGTGCCGCAGACCACGGCGACCCCCTGCGCGTCGGTCGCGGCACGGAGGCCGGTGCGGACGTCGACCCCCTCCAGCCCCAGGAGGTCAGCCACCGCCCACGCGAGGGGGCCCTGGCCGAGCACCGTGACCTGCCCCGGACCGCGGGCGGGGGCCGGGGCCAGCAGCCCGGCATCGCTGAGGACGCCGAGGAGCTCGTCCAGCGCGTCGTGGGGGAGCAGCGGCACCAGGCGCGACACCTCCAGGGGCGTGCGCGGCGTGCGCAGGGCCCGCAGCACGGCGTCGCTGCCCGGAGGTGCACCGCCGAGGACGACGGCCCCGTCGGAGTCCAGTCCGAGCTGCAGTTGCCCGTCCTCGCGCCACAGGACGCACAGGGGGCGGGTGAGGGTGAGTCGTGGGGTGGGCACGGGCGTCAGCCTGCCCGACCGCCGGGCCCGGGACGAGGGCCCCGGGCACACGGACAACACCCGGACAACACCCGGGGACGCCAAGGGGCGCCGGGGATCATCCCCGGCGCCCCTGACGCGTCCTCTGCCCGGCTCAGGCCTTCGGCAGGAAGCGGGTGAGGTTGGTGCCACACTCGGGGCACTTCGCCTTGGCGATACGGGTGCCCTTCTCGTTGACCGAGACGGCGCCCTCGGCCTCGCGGTGGTCCTTGCACTTCACGCAGTAGAACTTGCCGCTGTAGGTGTCGTTCGACACGTGTTTCCTCCTGGCTGTTCGGTTCCCCACCGGACTCGCCCGCTGGGACTTACCCGACCAAGCATAGGGGAAACACACGCTCGTTCCACGGAGCGGACAAGGCAAGACCCCCGGGTGTGTCGGACGCCTGCCTTCCCCTGCGGGCATCCGACCCCATCCCGGGGGTCCTGTCCACAACCTACTGGGCCCGCGCGTACCGGGTCAAACATTGCGCTTACGCTGTCGGGCATGGCGACCGAGGACTACGAGGTGCGCACCTCGACACGGCGCACGCGCACGATGACGGCCTTCCGTGAGGGCGGCAAGCTCATCGTCGTCGTCCCCGAGCACATGACCGCCCGCCAGCGCCGCGAGATGCTGCCCCCGCTGGTCGACCGCTTCCTGTCGAAGGAGGCGAGGGCGAGGCCCCCGCGGGCCGACGGGGAGCTCACGGCACGGGCGCTCGAGCTCTACCGCGCCTACATCGGCCCGCAGTCCGCGGGCCCGGAGCCCGCGATCGGCGTCCGCTGGGTGACCAACATGGCCCAGCGGTGGGGCTCCTGCACCACGGCCACCGGTGAGATCAGGCTGAGTGACCGCCTGCAGACCATGCCCAACTGGGTGGTCGACTACGTGCTGCTGCACGAGGTCGCCCACCTCGAAGAGCGCGAGCACAGCGTCCGGTTCTGGGAACTCGTCAACGCGCACGCCGAGTCGCCGCGGGCGCGCGGCTTCCTCGAGGGCGTGGACTTCGCCCGGCGCCACGCGTCCTGACGCCGGGGGAGTCCCGGCTCACGCGGTGGGCGGTTCCTGCCCACGCTCCTGCTCGATGAGGCGCGCGAGGGCGGCGTCCAGGTCGTCGAGCTCGGCGGTCGCCTGTTCGGCGACGTGGCCGTGGGCCGCGAAGCCCAGCGGGTCGTCGAGGTCGGCCCCGGTCGGCACGAGGTCGGGGTGGCTCCACACTGCGTCCCGCTCCTCGATGCCCTTGCTCGTGCGCACGGCCGCCCACACGTTGGCGGCGTCCCGGACGCGGCGGGGCCGCAACTCGAGGTTGAGCAGGGTCTTCAGGGCGCTCTCGGACGCCCCGGCCGACGCCCGGCGGCGGCGCACCATCTCGAGCAGCGCCTCGGCCCGCGGCATGAGCGTGGCCGTCGTCTGCGAGACCACGTCGTCGACCCAGCCCTCGACGTTGGCGACGAGGGTCTCCAGGCGGCCGAGGATCTCGACCTGCTCGGGGGACAGCGCCGGCTGGAACAGGCGCCCCGCCATCTGCTGGCCGAACTCCTCCATGCGCTCGGGGGTGAGGCCGCCCTGCATCTGGGCCTCCATGGCCTCCTCGAAGGCGCTGGGGTCGATCGTGATGCCGCGGGCGTAGTGCTCGATGAGCGCGAGCATCTGGGGCCCGAGCCACGGGACGTTCGCGAAGAGGCGCTGGCGTGCCGCCTCGCGCAGGGCGAGGTACAGGCGCACATCCGCGAGGGGGACGTCCAAGCCGTCGGCGAACGCGCTGATGTTCGTGGGCAGCAGGGCGACCACGGGCTTCTGCGTCAGCGGGAAGCCCAGGTCGGAGCCCGACAGGACGTCGGTGGCGAGCTGGCCGATGCCCTGTCCCACCTGCGCGGACAGCATGCCGGTCGCGGCCATCCGCATCATCGGCTCCATCATCTGCACCATGGCCTGCGCCTCGGGCTCGGCCCGCTTCAGCAGCGAGCCGACGGCGGTGGCCAAGGAGTTCGACACGCTCCCCGCGAGTTGCTCCCAGGTGCCGATGGTCGCCTCGACCCATTCGGCCCGGCTCCACGTGGCGGCGGCCGCCGACGTCCGGCCGAACGCGGTGTGCTCGTCGAGCCACAGCTCGGCCAGCCCCACCGTGTCGCGGATCGCGACCGCATCCGACGCCGCAGGGCTCGGGTCGGGCCCGGCCGCGGCGGTCACCTTGCGCGCGATGTCCTTGATCAGGGTCCAGTTGAGGCCGTCGCCCGACGCGCCGCCCATCGACGACATCTGCCGGGAGAACTGCTGCATCGCCTGCTGCAGGGGACCCATCAACTGGTTGATGTCGAAGGTCCCGTCCGGCCCCGGTGTGATGCCGAACTGCCGCAGGAACTCCTCCATCGGATTCGGTTGCTCCTCGGATGCCATGTGGCGACTCCCTTCTTGACCCACCCCATTGTGGTGCATCGGGCAAGAGGGGGCATCCTGGCCGCACGGTAGGATTCCGGACATGACCAAGCAGACGTGGACGGCCGCCGTGTCCGCGTTGTTGTTCGTGGTCGCCGCCGCCATCGTGGCGATGACGCCGGTCCCGTTCGTCACCTACTCGGCCGGCGCCACCCACGAGCTGCTCGGCGAGGTCGACGGCCAACCGGTCATCTCCGTGGAGGGCCTGGACACCTACGAGTCCGTCGGGCGGGTCCTCATGACGACGGTCAGCATCACCCGCTCGGACGCCCCCGTCAGCCTCCCCGAGGTCCTCTACGCCCACTGGGCCCCCGACCGCGAGGTCTACCCCCGCGACTACGTGTACCCGCCGAGCTCGGGCGTGGCCGAGATCAGCGCCCGCGAGGCCCAGCAGATGGCCACGTCGCAGGCGGACGCCGCCGCCGCGGCCCTGCGTGCGGCCGGGATCGCGGTGGAGCAGGTCCCGATGGTGCAGTCGGTCGCGAGCACGGGGCCGGCGAACGAGAAGATCTTCCCCGGCGACTTCGTCCTCGCGGTCGACGGGGTGCCCACCCCGACCGTCGCGGACGTGCGGGAGGCGGTGGAGAGCCGCGCCATCGGCGAGTCGATCACCTTCATGGTGCGCCGCGACCGCGAGGAACGGGCGGTCACGTTCGACACCGCCTCGTCCAAGACGCAGGACGGGCTCCCCGTGTGGGGCGGCAACCTCGTGATGGGCTACAGCTACGCCCCCCGCGTCCACATCAACCTCGACCCCGGCCTGGGTGGCCCCAGCGCCGGCCTGATGCTGGCCCTGGCCGTCTTCGAGAGCATCACGCCCGATGACGTCTCCGGCGAACGCGTGCTGGCGGGGACCGGGGCCATCGACGGTGCCGGGACGGTCAGCCAGGTCGGCGGCATCCGTGAGAAGCTGGCCGGAGCCGAGCGTGCGGGGGCGGACATCTTCTTCGTGCCCGACTCGAACTGCAGTGACCTGGCCGGGGTGGAGTCGAGCGTGCGCATCGTCAGTGTCGGCACGCTGGAGGACGCGATCGCGTCCCTCGACCTGCTGAACGACCCGGCCACCGAACAACTCGTGAGGGGATGCGCATGACCGACGATGCCCTGGTGGCCGCGCTCATGGAGATCGAGCGCCACGTCGCACACGGCGGGTGGGGCCAGCCCGCGCGCCTGTTCGCGCTCGTCCCGACGGCCGAGCTGGTGGCGGCCGAGCCGGCCCTGGCCGAGCAGATCGCGCGCCCCGACGAGCTGCCCGAGGGCGCCCTGAGCTCGATCGAGCAGGACGGCTTCCACACCGGCGCCGACCTCCTCGAGGACCTCGACCGCATCACGTGGCCGCCCGCCGTCCACGGCTGCGCCCTCTCCGTGGAGCGCCTGTTCGTCCCCCCGCACGTCGAGGACCAGATCCCCGACGACCCCGAGCAGGCCACGGCGTTCGTCGCCGAGCACCCCGAACGCCACGACGTGCGCGTGGTGGTGGGCGTGACCCGTGGTGGGTCGCGCTACGGTGTCGCGCGCCTGGCCACCAACCCCGATGACCTCCTGGCCGCGGACGACCTCGTCCCCGGCCTGGGCGATGCCCTCGCCCGAACCCTGTCCGACTGAGCCCCATAGAGGAGCCCTTCGCCGTGCAAGCCCCCGTCTCCCCCCGTCGTAGCCCCGTCGTGGTGACGGCCGTGATCCTGGCCGTCCTGGTCGGCGCCTTCCTGCTGTTCTCGGGGATCTGGACCGAGAAGCTCTGGTACGACTCCACGGGGTTCACCGGCGTCTTCTGGACCCAATTCGTCACCCGTGCCGTGCTGTTCCTGGTCGGGTTCCTGGTGGTCGGCGGCCTGTTGTGGGTCAACATGGCGATCGCCTTCCGCTCCCGGCCCCAGCACCGACGCACCGGCGCGTCCGCCGTGCTGGACCGCTACCGCGACCTGCTGGAGCAGAACGCGCTGACCGCGCTGATCCTGCCCGCCGGCGTGTTCGGCTTCATGGCCGGCCTGTCGAGCGCCACCCAGACCCTGCCCGTCCTCGCCTGGCTCAACCGGGTGAAGGCGGGCGTCGCCGAGCCGACCTTCGGCCTCGACGTCACCTTCTTCATGCTCGAGTACCCGGTATGGCGTCTGGCGGCCTCGCTGCTGATGAGCGGTCTGGTGTTCGCGTTCGTGGCGGCCGCGGCCATCCACTTCGCGGTCGGGAACCTCGCTCCGGGGCGCGAAAGCGGTCGCCGCACCGCACGCCCGGCGATGGTGCACCTGTCCGTGCTGGGCGCGATCGCCCTGGTCCTCTACGGCATCCAGAACCTGCTCGACCGGTACGCGCTGGTCCTCGACCAGGGCACCCTTTACACCGGCCTGCACTACACCGACGCCGCCGCCCGGATGAACGCCAAGCTCGTGGTGGCGATCATCGCCTTCATCGTCGCGGCCCTGTTCGTGGTGAACATCTTCTGGCAACGGACGGTCGTGCCCGGCGCGGGCGTGGTGCTCATGGTGGTGTCGAGCCTGATCCTGTCGGCGATCTACCCGATGGTCGTGCAGACCTTCCAGGTCCGGCCGAACGAGCCCGACCGGGAGAACGACTTCATCGCGATGCACCTCGAGGCCACCAAGGAGGCCTACGGCATCGAGGCCACCGACATCACCGAGTACGAGGCGGTGACACACGTCTCACCCGGCCAGCTGGCCGAGGACGCCGCGGCCCTGCCCGGCATCCGCCTGATGGACCCGCAGGTGATCGGCCCGACGTTCGACCAGCTCCAGCAGGTGCGCGGCTACTACGCCTTCCCCGAGATCCTCGACATCGACCGCTACATGATCGACGGCCAGATGACCGACGTCGTGATCGCGGCCCGCGAGCTCAACCAGGCCAACATCCCCGACCCCAACTGGAACAACCTCCACACCGTCTACACCCACGGCCACGGCTTCGTGTCGGCCTACGGCAACCGCCGCCAGGGCAACGGTGAGCCGGTCTGGATCACCCGGGACATCCCGCCGGTGGGCAAGATCGAGGAGAGCCAGTCGCGCATCTACTTCGGCGAGCAGTCCAACAACTTCGCCATCGTCGGTCGCGCCGAGGGCCAGCAGCCGATCGAGCTCGACTCGCCCGGTGGCGCCGAGGGCGGCGGCGAGCAGTACAACGAGTACGACGGCACCGGCGGCGTCCCCATGGGAGACCTGTGGCACCGCCTGCTGTACGCCACCCGCTTCGCCGACATCAACATCCTGCTTTCGGAGCGCGTGAACGAGAACTCGCGCATCCTGTACGACCGCACGCCCAAGCAGCGCGTCGAGAAGGTCGCGCCGTGGCTGACCGTCGACAACAACCTGTACCCGGCGATCGTCGACGGCCGCCTGGTCTGGATCGTGGACGCCTACACGACGTCCGCGACGTACCCCAACAGCCAGCGGGTGCTGCTCGACCAGGCCACGTCGACGACCCAGACGACGGTGCTGGGCGCGCAGCTGGCCCAGCCGATCAACTACATGCGCAACTCGGTCAAGGCCATCGTGGACGCCTACGACGGCACCGTGGAGCTCTACGCCTGGGACGAGGAGGACCCGCTCCTGCGCACGTGGTCCGACGCGTTCCCCGGCACAGTGACCCCGCGCAGCGAGATCAGCGACGACCTGCTGGCCCACTTGCGCTACCCCGAGGACCTGTTCAAGGTGCAGCGCGAACTGCTCGGCCGCTACCACGTCGACCACCCGCGCGTCTGGTACGGCGGCACCGACCAGTGGCAGGTGCCGGTCGACCCGGTGCAGCAGAACGAGCGGCTGAAGGAGCCGACGTACTACCTGTCGATCAAGTGGCCCACCGACGACGAGCCCGTGTTCAGCCAGACCGCCGTGTTCGTCCCCCAGAACCGCGCCAACCTGGCCAGCTACCTGGCGGTCAACGCCGACGCCTCCAGCGACAAGTACGGCGAGCTGCGCATCCTGCGGATGTCCGACACCCAGCAGATCGACGGGCCCGGCCAGACGCAGAACGCCATCACGCAGAACCCCGAGGTCGCGGCCAAGCTGCTGCCGTACACGCAGACGCGCGGGTCGGCGTCCATCAAGTTCGGCAACCTGCTGACCCTGCCGATGGGCAACGGCCTGCTCTACGTCGAGCCGATCTACACCGAGCGGACCGGCAGCGCCGGCGCCTACCCGGCGCTGACGTTCGTCGTGGTGCGCTTCGGTGAGCACGTCGGCATCGGGAACACGCTGCAGGAGGCCCTCGACCTGGTGTTCCGTGGGGACGCCGGCGCCGAGACCGGGGAGCTGCCGG
>DUOQ01000047.1 GCA_012838755.1 Propionibacterium sp.
CATCGAGATGGAGTCCAACGGCGAGGAGCGCGTCAAGGCCGTCCTCGACGTGTTCCAGAGCAAGCTCATCAAGCGTGGCATCTCGCTGAAGTCCCTCGACGCCGGCGAACCCCGCCTGTCGGGCAAGGCGTGGAAGATCACCGCGTCCATGCAGTCGGGCATCAGCCAGGAGAACGCGAAGAAGATCGCCAAGATGATCCGCGACGAGGGGCCCAAGGGCGTCAAGACGCAGATCCAGGGCGACGAGCTGCGCATCTCCAGCAAGAAGCGCGACGACCTGCAGGCCGTGCAGAAGATGATCCGCGAGGCCGACTACGACTTCGCGGTCCAGTTCACGAACTACCGCTGAGCCAATGCGGCTCTGGTCGCTGGACCCCGCCCACCTCGACCGGCAGGGCCTGGTCGCCTGTTGGCGCGAGGCCCTGCTGGCGCAGGCGGTGCTGGCCGGCCGCACCCGCGGCTACCAGCACCACCCCCAGCTCGCCCGCTTCCGCGCCCAGCCCGACCCGCTCGGCGCGGTCGGTGCGTTCCTGGTCGGCCTGGCCGACGAGGCCGGACGCCGTGGCTACCGCTTCGACTCCTCCCGCATCGACCGCCCCGGGAAGCCGGAGGGCTCCATCCCGGTGACCGACGGGCAGGTGGCCCACGAACGCGAGCACCTGGCCGCCAAGCTGGCGGCGCGCTCCCCGGGTGATGCGGCACGGCTGCCCGTCACGGCCGGCGTGCACCCGCTGTTCCGCGTCACTCCCGGACCGGTCGAGCCCTGGGAGCGCCGGGGCTAGGCTCCCTGCATGGTCACCGGGTTCCCTGAGGCGGCGCTGCACTTCTACGACCGGCTCGAGCTCGAGAACACCCGCGAGTACTTCACGTCGCACCGCCACGTGTACGAAGACGCCGTGCGTGGACCGATCATCGCCCTGACCGACGCGTTGGCGGACGAGTTCGGGGACGCGAAGGTGTTCCGGCCGCATCGCGATGTGCGGTTCCGTGTCGACAAGTCGCCCTACAAGACCCACCAAGGCGCCTTCGTGCGCCTGTCGGAGGCCCTGGGCTGGTATGTCGAGATCTCCTCGGGCGGCGTGCGCGCGGGGGCCGGCTTCTACCGCGCCGACCCCGAGCGGCTGGCCGCGTACCGGTCGGCGGTGGCGGGACCCGCGGGGGACGTGCTCGCACAGCTGGTGCGCGAAGCCGAAGACGCCGGGCTGACCCTGGCCGGCGACACGCTCAGGACCGCCCCGCGCGGCCACGACCGCCACCACCCGCGGATCGCGCTGCTGCGCCACCGTTCACTCACCCTGATGCGGGACCACGGCTTCGCACCGGTGATCCACACCCCCGAAGTCCTCGACCTCGTGCGGGCCGACTGGCGCGCGGCACGTCCAGTCGTGGAGTGGCTCGACGCCGCGATGGCGACCTGAACCCACCCGTTGCTCCGCATGGGGGTGCGGGGGGTGCGCCCAGTTCCGCCGAACAACGCCCCCATTTCGCACTCGGCGAATCTCAGTGAAGTGACCACGAACGTCACCTCCACCGCGGCGTCCTGCGCAAGCGGCGCCAGCGGCGCGTGCGTCCACTCCCCGCGGTCCACGGCATCCGGGCCAGGTCCGTGCGCCCAGCATGGCAGGCTGGACCCATGACCCCGACCGAGTTCACTCCTGCCCCGGCGACCCCGGCCCAGGCCGCCGCCCTGGGGCTGACCACCCTCGCGTGGTACGCCCTGCCCGACCTCGTCCGCTCGCGCGGTGCCCGCACCGTGCTGAAGCTGGGCCTGGTGGGTGCCGGGGGTGCGGCCTGGGTGCTCGCCCGCCCCGAGAAGCCACTGCCGACCGGTGCGCAGGGCCCCGACACGTTCGACGTGTTGTTCGAGGCGATCCGCACCGAGCCGGCCACCACCCTGGGCCTCGGTGCCGCCATCGTCGGCATCACGGCCGCCCTGACCGTGGCCGGTGAGAAGGCCGTCTTCCGGTTCGGTGAGCGCCGGCGCGCCCGCGGCGCCCGGGGCGCGCACACGGTGCCCGCGCTCGTGCTGGGGGTGCTCGGTGCGGCCTCGGCGGCCGTGCCGCTACCCTGACCGGCGTGCTGAGGGTCGCGTCGTTCAACGTCAACGGGATCCGCGCCGCCCAGCGCCGCGGCTTCGGCGACTGGCTGGCCGCCCGCGACCCCGACGTCATCGCGCTGCAGGAGATGCGCGCGCCGGCCAACCACGTGCCCGAGGGCGTCTTCGGCGACCTGCACGTGGCCTACCACCCCGGCAACCTGCCCGGCCGCAACGGGGTCGCGATCCTCTCCCGCATCGCCCCCACCGCCGTCCGCCAAGGCTTCGGCAACCGCGCCTTCGACCCCGAGGGGCGCTACATCGAGATCGACCTCGACCTGCCCGGGCGTCCGCTGACGGTGGGGTCGCTGTACGTCACCAAGGGGGCACCCGTCGTCGGGCCGGACGCCGACCTTCCGAAGTACCGCCGCAAGATGCGCTTCCTGGCGTCCTTCCGCGCCTACCTGGTGGCCGCCCGGCGCAGGGCCGCAAGGGAGGGCCGGGAGTTCCTGGTGATGGGTGACTTCAACGTCGCCCACGGCCGCCAGGACCTCAAGAACTGGCGCGGCGCAGGCCAGAAGGAGGGGTTCCTCCCCGAGGAGCGGGCGTGGTTCGGCTCCCTGCTCGGCCCCCGCACGCTGGTCGACGTCGTGCGGTCGGTGCACCCCGACGCCGCGGGCCCCTACTCGTGGTGGTCGTGGATGCCCGGCGCGTTCGACCGCGACTCGGGCTGGCGGATCGACTACCACCTCGCCTCCCCGGGCCTCGCCCGGTCCGCGGTGGCGGCCGGGACCGACCGCGACGCGTCCGCCGACGCCCGGATCAGCGACCACGCACCCGTGGTCGTCGACTACGCCCTCTGATCGGGCTCCCGGCGGGTCAGGCGAAGCAGGCGAGCACCTCGTCGCGGGTGACGTCCTCGATGCGGGCGTGCTGCCAGGACGGGTTGCGGTCCTTGTCCACGAGTTGTGCCCGGACGCCCTCGGCGAAGTCGGGCCGCGGGATCATGTGCCGGGCCACGGCCAGGTCCTGGGCGAGCACCTCGTCGACGCCCGACATCGTCTTCGCCCGCCGGATCGCCTCCAGCGTCACCGCGACCGACAGCGGGCAGCGCTTGCGCACGTCGGCGGCCGTCGCCCGGGCGTCCGGGTCGTCGGACGCCTCGAGCGCGGCCACGACCTCGGCCGGGTCGTCGGAGGCGTAGCACGCGTCGATCCAGCCCCGCCACCCCTCGAGCACGGAGGCGGGCGCCTCCCCGTCGGTGGTGTCGACCTCGTCGGCCAGCCCGACGAGCACGGCGTCCGTGCCGTTGACGGGGTTGCCGGTCAGGGCGACGTGTGTGCCCAGCTCACCCGGCGCGTGGGCCAAGTACCAGAGGATCCCCACGTCGGGGATGAAGCCGATGATGGTCTCGGGCATCGCGAACACCGAGCCGGGGTGGGCGATGCGGCGGGACCCGTGCGCCGAGACGCCCAGGCCGCCGCCCATCGTGATGCCGCGCTGGTGGGCGATGTAGGGCTTGGGGAACGCCTTGATCGCCGAGTTCATCGCGTACTCGACCTCGAAGAACTGCATGTGGTCGCCGCCGGCGAGGATGACCTCGCGCAGGGCACGGACGTCAGCGCCGGAGCACAGCCCGCGCTCCCCCGCGCCGGAGATCTCCACGCGGACGATCGAGCCCTCGTCCGCCCAGTCGTCCAGGGCCGCGTGGATGCCCGACAGCATGGCGGGGGTCAGCGCGTTGATGGCGCGGGGCCGGTTGAGCACGAGGTGGCCGACGCCCTCGCGGGCCCCGACGATGAGCTCGTCGGTGGTCATGGGTGCCTCCTTGGGTCGAGTCGGGATTCAGGCTACGGGGTCGGGCGCCGCCGGCCCGGCCGCGGGCTCGCGCGGCGCGAGGTCGGCCTCGCGGTCCGAGGCGATCACGACGTCGGCGGGTACGCTGGGCTCGATGGGAGGCACGGCGCG
>DUOQ01000048.1 GCA_012838755.1 Propionibacterium sp.
GAGGACCCGGGCGGCCACCGGCTCGCCGGAGCGGGTGTCGACCGCGCGCCAGACCGTGCCGAGGGAACCGGAGCCGAGGGCCCCCTCGAGGCGGTGGTGCTTGCCGAGCCGGGGATCCGACAGGCGCTGGTCGGCGGGGGTGTCGACCACGGGGGGCTCCTCTCGGCAGGTGGCGGCTCGGCTCGCCAGCCTAGTCCCTTGGCAGAATGGGACCCCCGGCACCTAGCATGCTGGGCAGGCCCACCCCGGGCGTCCCCCCGACACCAAAGGAGCATCGTGCGACTCGTCACCGACCTGTCCGGCGTGCGCCACGAGGTCGAGGTCCTGCGCACCTCCCCCGCGGCGACGCTGGCCGACCTGGTGCGCGAGGCCAGCGGCGTCCAGCTCCGGCCCGAGAAGGTGCTCTGGGTCGACCAGTCCCGCCACGTGGCCGGGGACACCCTCGAGAAGGTCGGCCTCCTCGAGGGCGCGACGATCAGCCAGCACCGCATCGCCGACGAGCAGCCGACCCGGGACTGGACGGCCCTCCTGTCGGGCGGGCTGCACGCGGGAACGGTCGCGCGCATCCCGACCAGCAGGCCGCTCGTCGTGGGCCGGTCGCCGAACGCCGACATCATGCTCACCTCGCCGAGCTCGTCGTGGTCCCACTTCAGCCTGGAGCGGGAGGGCGAGGGCGTCCGGGTCCGCGACACCGGCTCCACCAACGGCACCCTGGTCAACGGCGTGCCGGTCGAGGCCGACGGCACCCTGGTCACCACCGACGCCCTCGTGGTGGCCGGGGGAAACGCGATCCAGCTCACCCACGACCTCGGCGAGCAACTCGCCCCCCGCGCGGGCACCCTGCACAACGTGACGCCCGGGGGCACCGCGCCGTTCAACCGGCCGCCCCGCCGCGGCCGCCTGCCGGCGCCGACGAAGACCGAGCCGCCCACGAAGAAGGACATCCCGGCCGCCAACCGGTTCAGCTTCATCACAATCCTGGCGCCGCTGGTGCTCGCCGCCGCGATGGTGGCGATGATGGGCGACCTCCGCTACGGCGCGATCGCCGCCCTCAGCCCGATCCTGGGCGTGGGCACATGGCTGGAGCAGAAGCAGCGCCGCAAGCGCGACCTCGCCGAGGAGGAGGAACGCTACGCCGGCGCCGTGGCGGAGTTCGGCACCGCGCTGGAGAAGGTCGCCGACGTCGAGCGGGCGCGCCGTCGCGACGAGGTCCCCGACCCGACCACGGTGCTGCGCCGGGCCGCGCTGCCCACCACGCGGCTGTGGGAGCGGCGTCCGACCAGTGACGGGTTCCTCACGCTGCACGCGGGCACCGGCGACGTGCCCTGGGAACCGCCGACCGATGCCCAGGCGCTGACCCGGGCCACCGCCGAGGTCAAGGCTCTGGTCGAGGACTTCACCGTGCCCGCGGCCCCCGTCGAGGTGGACCTGTCCCAGGCCGGCGTCGTCGGCGTCGTCGGCGAACGCGAGGGTTGCCTCGCCGTCGCCCGCAGCCTCGTCCTGCAGGCCGCCACCCACTGCGGCCCGGCCGACCTGACGATCGTCGCCGCCTGCGACCCGGGGCGCGAGGAGGCCTGGTCGTGGGCGACCTGGCTCCCCCACACGCGCATCCTCGGGGACGCCTCGGGCGATCGCTGGGTGTCGGCCGAACGGGGCCGCAGCGAGGGCCTGCTGCGCGTGCTGCGTGACGGCGTCGAGGTCCTCCCGACGCCCCAGGTCTTGTTGGTGCTCGACACCGACATCCTCACCGAGGGCCGCGAGGCCCCCGCCCGGGCGCTCCTCGGTCACGGGCGTCCGCTGCCGGGGGCGGGCCTGTCCACGAAGGTCGGCACCCAGGTGTCGGGCGTGGTCGTCGCCTCCTCGGTCGAGCAGCTGCCGGCCGCCTGCACCACGGTGATCACCGTCGGCGCGGACGCCGCGGGCACCGTCGCGCGCCCGCTCGACCGCGAGGTCGTCGAGGACGTCGTGCTGGCCGGGATCGACCTCGACACCGCCCGCCGCGGCGCACTCAACCTGGCCCGGTACGACGACCCCGAACTGGTCGTGCCCGGGGCTGGCCTGCCGTCGCTGGTCACCCTGCCCCCGCTGCTGGGGCTGGACGCGATGACACCCGAGGCGATCACGCGGCTGTGGTCCTCCTCCCACGGCGTGTCGACCCCGATCGGTGTCGGCGAGGGCGGCACCTACAGCCTCGACATCGTCCGCGACGGCCCCCACGGCCTGGTCGGCGGCACGACGGGGTCGGGCAAGTCCGAGTTCCTGCGCTCCCTGGTCGCCGGGCTGGCCGCGCGCAACTCACCCGAGAAGCTGACCTTCATCCTCATCGACTTCAAGGGCGGCGCGGCCTTCAAGACCTGTGAGCGGCTCCCCCACACCATCGGCACCATCAGCAACCTCGACGCCCAGCTCGCCGACCGGGCGATCCGCGCGCTCGAGGCGGAGATGAACCACCGCCAGCAGATGTTCGCCGCCGCCGGCGAGGGCGTCGACAACCTCGACGCCTACCTCGCGACCAACCCGGCCGAACCCATGCCGCGGCTCCTGCTGGTCATCGACGAGTTCGCGATGCTCGCCAAGGACTACCCCGACGTCCTGAAGTCGCTGGTCAGCGTCGGCGCGGTCGGCCGTACCCTCGGCGTCCACATGGTGCTGGCCACGCAGCGCCCGGCCGGCGTGGTCAACGACGACATCCTCGCCAACACCAACCTGCGGGTCGCCCTGCGCGTGCAGTCGCGCGAGGACTCCACCAACGTGATCGACGTGCCCCACGCCTCGGCGATCAGCCGCGACCAGCGCGGCCGCGCCTACGTGAAGCTCGGCCAGGACGACATCACCCCCGTGCAGACCGCCCTCGTCACCGGCCGCGTGCAGGAGGGCCAGGCGGCCTCGCTGGAGCTGCGTCCCGTCGTCTTCGGACGCCCGCCCGCCCCGGCCGGGCCCCCGCCCAGCTCGTCCGACGAGACCGACCTGGACGTCCTGATCGACGCCATCATCGCCGCCAACGAGGCGGCCGGGTACGCCGCGCCGCGCAGGGTCTGGCCCGAGGCACTCGCCGAGCGGGTCGACCTCGCCGGGTTCCCCGTGACCCGGGGCGAGGTCCCGGTCCCCGTGGCCGGCGGCGTCCGCGGCACGCAGGTCTTCTTCGGCCTGTCCGACGAGCCCGACCGCCAGCGCCAGGTCAACGCGGGCTGGGACCTGTCCCGCGGCAACATCCTGCTGGCCGGCATCCCCGGCAGCGGCACGTCGACGACGCTGGCGACCCTGGCCCTGTCCATGGCTCGGACGTGGTCACCCGAGGAGCTGGACCTGTTCGTCCTCGACATGGCCTCGCGCGATCTCGCCGACCTCGAGGGGCTGCCGCACACGGTCTCCTACGTCGGCCCCGGATCGGGCGCCCGGGAGCGCCAGGTCCGCCTGTTCAACCACCTGCGGGCCGAGTTGGAGCGCCGCCGCACCACGCCCGGCCCCCACCGGCGCACGGTCCTGCTGCTGGACGGGCTGGCGGCCCTGCGCGACGAGTACCAGGACTACGAGGGACAGGCGATCCTCGACAGCTTCTACCGGACCTACGCCGAAGGGCCCGAGCTCAACCTGTGGGTCGCCGTGACCACGACCCGGGTGAAGTCGATCCCGTCGGCCGTCGACGAGGTGACCACCCAGAAGTGGCTGTTCCGCCTCGCCGACCTGTACGACTACAGCACCGCCGGCCTGCGGGCCAAGGACGCCCCTGCCCACGTGGCGGGCCGGGCGGTCGGTGCCGAGACGAAGCTGCAGACCCACGTCGCGACCTCCGGCTCCTCGCTCGAGGACGCCGTGGGCCTGGTCCGCCGCACCTGGCCCGACGCGCCCCGGAAGAGGAGCGTCGTCCGCGCCCTCCCCGACCGGGTCACGGTCGACGAGCTCGAGCAGGGCGAGGGGCTCGGGGAGCCGTGGCGGATCCCGGTCGGGCTCCGCGGCAGCGACCTGGCGACGGCGTTCTTGGAACTCTACGAGGGCGAGCACGCGCTGGTGGCCGGCCCCGCACGCTCGGGCAAGTCGACCGTGCTGCTCGGACTGGTCGACTCCCTGCGTCAGGTGCGCACACCGGACGGGAAGGCCCCGCAGGTGTACGGCCTGTGCCAGCGCCGTTCACCCCTGGCCCAGGCAGCCGTGGACAAGGTGGCGGTCGGCACCGACCAGGCCGCCGCGCTCGTCGCGTCGGTGCGCCTGGCGCGCGGACCCATCGTGCTCCTGGTCGACGACGCCGAGCAGTTCGAGGACACCGATGCCTCCCTGGCCGGGCTGCTGGGCGCCAACCTGCCGAACCTGCACATCGTGGCGGCGGGCCGCTCCGACGACCTGCGCGGCCTGTACTCGCACTGGACCAAGACCCTGCGCAAGTCCCGCGCCGGAGTCCTGCTGCAGCCCAACGTCGACTACGACGGCGAGCTCTGCGGCGTGATGCTGCCGCGCAAGTCCCTGGTCCCGCTCACCGTCGGCCGCGGCTACCTGTGCCAGTCGGGGTCGGCCACGCTGGTGCAGTCGGCCGCACCCACGGACTGAATTCAGCGGGGGCGCTCCTCGCAGGCGATGCCGTCGCCGTCACGGTCGAGGTGGTGGTCACCGTGCCCCACCATCGAAGGGTAAGTCGAATTCGCCAGATCGGCAGGTCAGAGCGTCCCGAACACTGCCCGACAGCCCCGGGAATATAAGTTGAGCGTGGTACGCTCAATCCAGTAGAGACCGCCTCCCGCTGAGAAAGGAAACGCACATGGCCGGCTTCGACCCCTTCCGTGAAATGGACCGTCTGCTCGGTGACGTGACCCGGACCCCGGCGTCCGTCGCGATGCCCATGGACCTCTACCGCACCGGCGACGACTTCGTCGCCCACATCGACCTGCCGGGTGTCGACCCGGACAGCATCGACATCGACATGGACGGCGCGACCGTCACGATCCGTGCCGAGCGCAAGACGCCGGTCGACGGTGACGCCCAGTGGCTCGTCCGCGAGCGTGCCGCCGGCACCTTCGCGCGCCAGCTGACCCTGGGTCGTGGCCTGGCCACGGACAAGATCAGCGCCGACTACTCCGACGGCGTCCTCACGCTGACCATCCCGGTCGCCGAGACCGCCAAGCCGCGCAAGATCTCGGTGCAGCACACCAACCGCACCCAGCAGATCGAGGGCTCGGTCGAGGAGCAGCCCGCGGAGTGACCCTCCCGCAATGTGCCGGCGTCTCCCCTTGTGGGAGGCGCCGGCACTAGCATGCGTGCATGGTGCGCCTCCGACGTGTGAGCCCGCGCATGGCTGGCTGGACGCGCCAGCGCCGCGGCAGGGGCTTCAGCTACACCGATGCCGGCGGCAAGGCCCTCGCGCCCGAGGACGTCGAGCGCGTGAAGTCGCTGGCCATCCCCCCGGCCTGGACGGACGTGTGGATCTGCCCCGTCCCCAACGGCCATCTGCAGGCGACCGGCACCGACGACGCGGGCCGGCGCCAGTACCTGTACCACCCCGACTGGCGCGTGCGCCGCGACAAGGGCAAGTTCAACCAGGTCACCGAGGCGGCCGCGATGCTGCCACAGGCGCGCAAGCGGATCGCGTCCGACCTCGCCCTCGATGGGATGCCCCTGGAACGCGCCTGCGCCACGGCCGTGCGCCTGCTCGACGTCGGCTACTTCCGCATCGGCAACGACGCCTACACCGACGCCAACGGCTCCTTCGGCCTCACCACGCTCGAGCGCCAGCACGTCCGCAAACGCGGCACGGCACTGGTGTTCTCCTTCATCGGCAAGTCGGGCATCTCCCACTCCATCACGGTCGACGACGCCCCCGCCGTGGCCGCCCTGGAGACCATGCGCAAGCGGACCAACGACAGCCCCCGACTGCTCGCCTACAAGCAGGGACGCCAGTGGCACGACCTGTCCGCCGCCGAGGTGAACGCCTACCTGAGCGACCTGTTCGGCGGCGCGCTCACCGCCAAGGACTTCCGCACCTGGCACGCGACCGTGATCGCCGCCGAGGTCCTCGCCCTGAGCGAGGAGGAGGGCGACACGAAGGCGTCCCGCAAGCGCGCGGTCAAGCAGGCCACCCTGGAGGTGGCCGGGTACCTCGGCAACACCCCGACCGTGGCCCGCTCGTCCTACATCGACCCGCGCATCGTCGACGCCTACGAGTCGGGTTCGGTGATCAGCGACGCGGCCGCGAAGAACTACCGGACGCCGCAGGCGCGGCAGTCCGGCCTCGAGGAGGCCGTGCTCGACCTGCTCGGGTGAGGCGCCTCAGGCGACCCTCACCTTGCCGACGGCCTTGAGCACCCGCTCGGGGCCGTCGACCCACAGGCCGGGGCGGTGGGCGTCGGTCGGGTAGCAGACCACGAACCACCCCGGCTCGAGGGTGAGCGCCACGGTGCCCGAACCCGTGTGGAAGCCGATGTCGTTGTTCTCGTCGAACTCCGTGAGGGGCCTCAGGGCGTCCAGCGCCGCGACCTCGATGCGTTCGCGGCCCGACAGCACGACGTGCACGTCGGCGAACGCGCGGTGCGCCTCGAAGCGGACCTGCTCCTGCGGGTCGAGCGAGGTGAAGTCGGCCACGGAGACGTGGCCGCGGTCGTCACCGAGGTCCACCCTGGTGCCGGGGGCTGCGGTGGCGTCCAGCCCGGCGAGCACCTCCAGCGCCGTCCTCAGGCTGGCATCGGCGGAGTACCGGTGCCGCTGGTCGAGGGTGTCGATGATCATGCCCCCAAGGTACAACCGATGGCCCCTCGGGGGAGGGGCTCAGCGGGCCAGCAGGAAGACCAGCGCCGCCACGCCCAGCAGGACGACCCCACAGCCGAGGGCCAGCACCGAGGTGATCGCGGGCTCGAGGCGTCCGGTCGTGAGGCCGGCCACCGCCGCCCGGTGGCGGCGCACCTGACCGACCCCGACGGCCACCATGATCGCGGCGACCAGCGACAGGATCCACAGGGGGGAGGCGTCGGCGAGGATCGCCAGCCGCACGGCCAGCAGCCCCACGATGCCGGCGGCCAGCATGGTGCGGAGCCAGGCGAGGTGGGTGCGTTCGGGCTGGACGCCGGGGTCGGCATGGGCGTCCAAATATCGGCGCGCCACGTCAGCCCCCCATCGACAGCAGCACGGCGAGCAGCACCAGCGACGCGATGGTGAGTCCGCCGGCCAGCACCATGGTCATCGCCGGGGCCGGGAGCGCCCGGTCGCGCCGCATGGCCAGCTCGACGTTGCGCCAGCGCAGGACCGCGCTCACCGAGATCACCAGCGAGGTCGCGACCAGCAGCAGGGCCGCCGCGTGGCGCAGCTGGACGGGCAGGTCCTGGGCGAAGGCCTCCAGGGCGATGCCACCGCCCAGCAGGGCCAGCGACGTGCGGACCCACGCGAGGAAGGTGCGCTCGTTGGCGAGCGTGAACCGGGGGTCGGGTTCCTGCCCGTCGGGGAACATGAGACGGGTGAACCGGGAACGCTCCTGCGGTGCCTGGTCGGTCATCGCCCTCCCTCGTCGTCGCGCGTGCCGGGGAAGGGACTCGAA
>DUOQ01000049.1 GCA_012838755.1 Propionibacterium sp.
AGGTCGGGGATGTCGTGCAGGGTCGGCATCGGCGCGAAGTTGGCCGGCTCGGCGGCGTCGGGGTCGGAGCGCAGCACCCCGACGATGCGGCGCATCTCGTGCAGCGCCTCGCGGCCGGTCTCGGCGATCGTGTCGAGCGCCTCGGCGGCCGACTCGGGCCGGCGCGTGGCCGCGGCCCGCCCACCCTCGGCCTGCACGATCATGACCGACAGCGAGTGGGCCACGATGTCGTGCAGTTCGCGAGCGATCATCGCGCGGGTGGACGCCTCGGCCAGCTTCGTCTGCTGCTCACGCTCGGCGAGCAGGAGGGTGTAGCGCTCCTCGGCGGCACGCACCTGCGCGGCGCGGGACTCGGCCACGTCGCGGCTGCGCCGGCCGATCGCGTACGGGGTGAGGATGGCTCCCAGGCAGGCGCCCCAGAAGAGGATGTCGGCGCTGGGGTTGGTGTTGACGTTGGCGAACCAGCGCATCGGGCCGATCACCGAGGCGAAGGCGCCGATGACGATCACCGACCGGGACAGGGGCCCGGGGACCCACCGCGCCACGCTGTAGGCCACGATCGGCACCGCGAGCAGGGAGAAGGTGGGGACGTCGACGAGGATCAGCTGGAACATCCCCGCCAGCGTGCACAGGGCCAGCATGGCCAGCGGGGCGTGGCGGCGCAGGGCCAGCGGCAGGGTGAAGGACGCCGACAACGCGTACAGGCTCGACGGCTCCACCGGGCGGTCGAACAGGGTGATGTAGGGCACGATCGCGACGAGGGTCAGGGAGACGGCGAGGATTCCGTCCGCGACCCAGTCCCGCTGGGACGCACCCCGCGGGAACACGACATCGACCACACTCATCGGGCCCAGCCTATTCGCGCCTACAATGGCGCTCGTGAGAGCCGTGCCCCTGATCGTGGCCGCAGCTGCGCTGGGCGTGGCGGCGGTGCTGCGCACCCGCCGTGAGCGGCGGGATCGGGACGCCCGCACCTGGGCCGAGGCGACCGACCCCCTCCGGGACGAACGCGGGAGGGTCGAGGAATGAGCCGTCCGGCCCGCGCGATCGAGGAACCCCGTCGCCGGCGGGGTTTATTCTCCTGGTTCTTCACCGTGGTGGGCATCGTCGTCGCCCTGTCGCTGGTGGTCGGCGGGTTCTACGTCTGGCGCCTGTGGTCCACCGCGAGCGACATCGAGCGCACCAACACCCTGCTGCCGGCCGGGGACGCCGACCGTCCCGCCGCCGACGCGGCCGTCGCCGGGTCGTTCAACTACGTGCTGATGGGCAGCGACTCGCGCGGGGACGGTGACCGGGGTCGCAGCGACGTCCTGATGCTGGCGCACGTCCCGCCGACGCGCGACAAGGTCTACATCGTCTCCTTCCCCCGCGACATGTGGGTGGAGATCCCCGGCCGCGGCCAGGCCAAGATCAACGCCGCCTACGCCTACGGCGGCGAGGAGCTGGCCACGCGCACGCTCGAGTCGCTGGTCGGCGTCCGGATGGACCACGCGGCCAAGATCGACTTCGAGGGCTTCACGGGCCTGACCACCGAGCTGGGCGGCGTGACCGTCACCAACAAGCACGCCTCGAACGTGGGGGAGTACCGCTGGCCGAAGGGTAAGGTCACCATCCAGGGCGAGGAGGCGCTCACCTACGTCCGCCAGCGCCACGGCCTGCCCAACGGCGACCTCGACCGCGCCGAACGGCAGCGCGCGGTGGTCAAGGCGATCCTGGTGAAGATGCTCACCCTCGACGTCCTGGCCAACCCCGTGAAGTTCAACGAGGTGATGGGTCAGTTCGGCAAGCACTTCACCGTCGACGAGGGGCTCACCAACCAGATGATCTTCAGCACGGCCACGAGCATGAAGGTCCGGGGCGGTGACGACATCGTGATCCTCCAGGCGCCCATCTCGGGGTTCGGCACGTCGGGCGACGGGCAGTCCATCGACATCGTGAACGAGGGCCAGCTCGACGAGATGGCCCACGCCGTCCGCACCGGGAAGATGGCCGACTACGCGGCCAAGTACCAGGACCAGCCCCTGGCCGGGGGCCGCTGAGCCGGGCCCACGGCGTCCAGCAATTGAAGTGTTGAGGCGGACGCCCACCTCCCGCCCGGGGTGGAGCGCTGGTTAGGGTCGGGGAATGGTTGAGCAACGTCGCCCGTCCTCCCTCCACACCATGGGCCAGCAGCAGGACCGCCACAGCTGGGCCGAGCCCTACAAGATCAAGGTCGTCGAGCCGCTGCACATGACCACGCGCGAGCAGCGCGAGGTGGCGCTGGCCGAGGCGGGGTACAACACGTTCCTGCTGCACAGCCGCGACGTGTACATCGACCTGCTGACCGACTCGGGCACCAACGCCATGAGCGACCGGCAGTGGGCCGGGATGATGATCGGCGACGAGGCCTACGCCGGGAGCGAGAACTTCTACCGGCTCGAGGAGACGGTGCGGGAGTGCTACGGCTACGAGCACCTCGTGCCGACCCACCAGGGGCGCGGGGCGGAGAACATCCTGAGCTCGGTGCTGATCAAGCCGGGCCACCACGTGCCCGGCAACATGTACTTCACCACCACGCGCTACCACCAGGAGGCCAATGGGGCCACGTTCCACGACATCATCGTGGACGAGGCGCACGACACCTCCTCGCTGTCCGAGTTCAAGGGCAACGTCGACCTCGACAAGCTGCGCACGCTGATCGACGAGGTGGGCGCGGAACAGATCCCCTACGTCTGTGTGGCCGCCACGGTGAACATGGCCGGCGGCCAGCCGATCTCGATGGCCAACATGAAGGCGGTGCGCGAGCTGACGTCGCAGCACGGCATCCCGATCTACCTGGACGCCACCCGCGCGGTCGAGAACGCCCTGTTCATCCAGGAGCGCGAGGAGGGCTACGCCGACACCCCGATCGCCGAGATCCTGAAGGAGTTCTGCTCCTACTCCGACGGCGCGACGATGTCGGGCAAGAAGGACCCGCTGGTGAACATCGGCGGGTGGCTCTCCACGAACGACCGCGAGGTCTTCGAGGAGGCCCGCAACCTGGTCGTCGTCTACGAGGGCCTGCACACCTACGGCGGTATGGCCGGCCGCGACATGGAGGCCATGGCGATCGGCATCCGCGAGGCGCTGGACGACTCCTACATGAAGTCGCGCGTGGGCCAGGTCCGCTACCTGGGCATGCTGCTCGAGCAGTGGGGGATCCCGTTCGTGAAGCCGGTCGGCGGCCACGGCATCTTCCTGGACGCCCGCGGCTTCTACCCGCACCTCGACCAAGAGGAGTTCCCCGCGCAGATGCTGGCCGCCCAGCTCTACCTGGAGTCGGGGGTCCGGGCCATGGAGCGCGGCATCGTCTCGGCGGGCCGGGACGCCGTGACCGGCGAGAACCGCAGGCCCCGCCTCGAACTCGTCCGGTTGACGATCCCGCGACGCGTCTACACCCAGGCGCACATGGACGTGGTGGCCGAGTCGGTCAAGGAGTGCTGGGACCACCGCGCGTCGGTGAAGGGCCTGGAGATGGTCTACGAGCCGCGGTACCTGCGCTTCTTCCAGGCCCGCTTCGAGCCGAAGGATTGACCATGGCCGGCGACAAGCCCACCGTCTACACCACCACGTGGTGCCCCCACAGCCGCTCGCTGGTCTCCGACCTGCGCTTCTACGGCGTCGAGTTCGACGAGGTGGACGTCGACGTTGACGACGAGGCAGCCGCCCTCGTGGAGCGCCTCAACGGCGGCGACCGCGTGGTGCCCACCGTCGTCTACCCCGACGGGAGCCACGACACGAACCCCGACGGCGCCGAGGTTGCGGGCCGCACGGGGATGTTCAGCGACTGACCGTCAGCGGTAGGACGCCATGGTCCCGGTGCGGATGGCGTTCGCCATGGAGCGCATCCTCGGCCAGTCGGTGATGTTGATCGCCTGACCGCCCCGGCTGCGCCCGAAGCCCGAGATCGGGGCCTGCAGGGAGACGACGTCGCCGCGTCCGGACAGCCGCATGGAGGCGGCGGTCGAGACGATCTCGCCGTTGGTGAGCCCGGCGTCCGCGGTGACGAAGCTGCCCAGGCGGCCGACGACCGCGTTGAAGCGGCCCGGGTTGGCGAGGGTCTCCGGCGACAGGACCTTGCCCATGATCGCCTCGAGGACGACCCGCTGGCGCTCGGCGCGGTCGAGGTCGCCGCGGGGGAGGTTCTTGCGTTCGCGCACGTACTTGAGGGCCTGTTCGCCGCTGATGGTGATCTGCCCGCGCGGGAAGCCCGGCGTCGCGTGCTTGTTGTTGATGGTGACGCCACCCACGGCGTCGGTGAGGCCGATGAAGCCGTCGAAGTTGATCATCGCCGCGTGGTCGATGCGCGTGCCGATCAGGTTCTCGACGGTGCGCACCGCGAGTGGCACGCCCCCGTACGCGTAGCCGGCGTTGATCTTCGCCGCGCCGCGGCCGGGGATGGTCACCCACATGTCCCGGGTGAACGAGATCAGGTACACCTTGTCGCGCGCCGGGGGCACGTGGGCGAGGATCATCACGTCGCTGCGGCCCCGGTCACCGCCGCCGCGGGA
This sequence comes from Propionibacterium sp., assembly GCA_012838755.1. Lineage (GTDB taxonomy): Bacteria > Actinomycetota > Actinomycetes > Propionibacteriales > Propionibacteriaceae > Propioniciclava. The sequence goes on from DUOQ01000049.1 coordinate 4,530, forward strand.
GTCGGTGCCCAGCAGCAGGTAGTTGAGGCTTCCCTCCGCGCCGGTTCCCGGACGCCCCGGGTTCAGGGAGCCGCCCGGCTCGGCGATGCCGCCCTCGATCGTGGGCTCGGCGGTGTCGTCCTCGGTCACCTCGGCGTCGGCCGTCTTCTCCTCGGTCGTCGTGCCCAGGTTGGGGGTGGTGTCGGCGTTGGGATCCTCGGTCAGGGGCGCCTCGTCGGGCATGAGGTCCTCGCGCGGGACGCCGCTGAGCGCCTGGTTCACCGACCACGCGTAGAAGCCGCCCACGCCGAGCCCGGCCACGAGCACCAGGACGAGCGAGGCGAGCAGAACGCGGCGCCAGACGGGCTTCTTCTCGGGCACTGTTGTCGTGGACATGAGGCCACCTTTGCGAGCGGGTCGGGGTCTCTGCCTCAAGGGTAGGCCGTCGGTCAACCAGAGTGCTTGTCCGGGGCGATTCGGTCGGTGGACCCAGGGGGACTCGAACCCCCAACCCCCTGCTTGCAAAGCAGGTGCGCTACCAATTGCGCCATGGGCCCGGCGAGGGACAAGTGTATGCCACGGCGTCGGGGAGCCAGCAAATGGCTGGAG
>DUOQ01000050.1 GCA_012838755.1 Propionibacterium sp.
CAGGGCGTCGTCGACGAACTGCGCCCGCTGGCGGCCGCCGACCGTGCGTGGGGTCGCGACCTGGTCAGTGCGCTGGAGGAACTCGGCGAGGCCAAGTTCCGGGCCGGCGACTGGTGGGGTTCTCGCGCGCCGAAGAAGGAGGCCAAGCAGCTCGCGAAGGAACTCGGCCTGTGATCGTCCGGGAGATGCGTCCTGCCGTGTGCATTCCCGTGCGCGCAAACGGCAGGACTCAAACGGCGGTCAGCCGCGCGCCTTGAGGTCCTTGCGGAGCTCGGGCGGCAACGAGAACGTCAGGTTCTCCTCGGTCAGGCGCTCCTCGGTGGCCTGCGGGAAGCCACGCTCCTCCAGCAAGCGCAGGACGCCCTGCACGAGGTCGTCGGGCACCGACGCACCCGAGGTGACGCCGACCTTCTCGACCCCCTCGAGCCACGCCTCGTCGATCTCGCCGGCGTTGTCGACGCGGTGGGACGCCTTCGCCCCGGCCTCGAGCGCGACCTCGACCAAGCGCACGGAGTTGGAGGAGTTGCGGGACCCGACGACGATGACGAGGTCGGCGTCCTGGGCGATCTGCTTGACGGCCTGCTGGCGGTTCTGGGTGGCGTAGCAAATGTCGTCGGACGGCGGGCTGACCAGCAGCGGGAACTTCTCGCGCAGCTTGGTGACCGTCTCCCAGGTCTCGTCGACGCTCAGCGTGGTCTGGGAGAGCCAGGCGACCTTCGTCGGGTCCTCGACCTCGACACCCACGACGTCGTCGGGGTGCTCGACGAGGATCGTGCGGTCGGGCGCCTCCCCCATCGTGCCCTCGACCTCCTCGTGGCCGGCGTGGCCGATGAGCAGGATCTGGTGGCCGTCCTTGGCAAAGCGCTTGGCCTCGTTGTGCACCTTGGTGACCAGCGGGCAGGTGGCGTCGACGGTCTTCAGCTGGCGCTCGGCGGCCTCGGCGTGGACCGCCGGGCTGACACCGTGCGCCGAGAACACGACGGTCGACCCCTCGGGCACCTCGTCGAGTTCCTCGACGAAGATGGCGCCGCGGGCCTCGAGGTCCTCGACAACGTGCTTGTTGTGCACGATCTGCTTGCGCACGTACACGGGCGCCCCGTACAGGTCGAGTGCCTTCTCGACGGTCACGACGGCCCGGTCCACGCCCGCGCAGTATCCACGAGGGGCTGCGACGACAACGCTCTTGGTCATGGCGACCAGTGTAGGCGGTGGCCACCTCGGGGCCATTTCGCCCGACCCGACGCGGGCGTAGTGTCAGCCCATGGAGTACCGCCGCCTGGGTCGGCTCGGCCACGAATCCTCGGTGTTGATCTACGGTGCCGCCTCGCTGTGGGAGGTGACCCCCGAGGTGGCGGAGGCCTCCGTCACGGCCGCCCTGGAGGCGGGCGTCAACCACATCGACACGGCCGCCAGCTACGGCCTCTCCGAGGAGCGACTCGGTGGCTTCATGCCGTCCATCCGCGACCGGGTGTTCCTGGCCAGCAAGACCCAGGCGCGGGACGCCGAGGGGGCCTGGGCGTCCATCAACCAGTCGCTGGAACTCCTCCGGACCGACCGGCTCGACCTCATCCAGCTGCACGAGGTACACAACGTGGACCTGCTCGACCAAGTCACACGGAAGGGTGGCGCGCTGGAGGCTTTGGTCCGGGCGCGCGACGAGGGCATGGTCGGCGGCATCGGCATCACCGGGCACACCCACGACGTGCCGGCCAGCCACACCGAGGCGCTGCGCCGTTTCGACTTCGACTCGGTGCTGCTCCCGCTCAACCGGGTGCTGTGGGGCGTCCCCGGCTACGCCGAGGCGTACACCGGGCTCGTCGCGGCGGCGCAGGCCCGCGACACCGCCGTGATCACGATGAAGACCACCGCGCGGCGCAACTGGGTGGGCGAGAAGCGCTACTCCACCTGGTACGAGCCGTTCGACGAGCAGCGGCTGATCACGGCATCCGTGGCCTGGGTGCTCAACGGGCACCCCGAGGTGACCGGCATCGCCACCGCGGGCGAGACGGCCCTGCTGGCAAAGATGATCGCGGCCGAGCAGGCGCGCGCGGGGATGACCGCCGAGGAGGCCGCCGCCGAACTCGATGCGCTGCCCGACGACGAGTACGCGAGCGTCTACGACGAGCACATGCCGACCTGACCCGCCCGGCGGGTCAGCGCAGGGGGACGAACACGAACCGGTCCCCGGTCTTGCGGCGGCTCACCACGCCCTCGGCGTCCTTGTCGAGGACGTACATGTCGCCGTCCACGGGCAGCACCATCCGCCCCCCGGGTGCCAGTTGGTCGAGGAGCGCGTCGGGCACGATCCGCCCGTCGGCCGACACGAGGATCCGGTCGTAGGGAGCCTCGTCGGGCCAGCCCAGCACGCGCTGGCGCGCGACCTCGAACCGCACGTGGCCGAAGCGGTCACCGAGGTGGCCGCGCGCCATCTCCACCAGCTCGGGGACGATCTCGACCCCCACCACCAGGCCCTCGGGACCGACGAGCCAGCCGAGCAGCCCGGCCGTCCACCCCGACCCGCTGCCGACGTCGAGGACGCGGTGGCCGGGCCGGGCATCCAGGTGGCGCAGCATGTACCGCACGGTCCACGGTTGGGAGTTGGTGGCCCGGTGGCCGATCGGGATCGGCCGGTCCTGGTGGGCGAAGGCACGCTGGTCGGGCGGCAGGAAGTCCTCGCGCGGCACGGCGGCGAAGGCGTCGTCGAGGCGGGTGTCCATGCCCCATCCTCCCCCGGGCGCGGATTGTCGGCCAGCCCCGTTAGGCTCGGGACGTGCCGTTGACCAGTTCCCCCGAACAGCCGCAGCCGCTGCGCGACATCGTCCGGCTGCTCAAGGGGTGGGTCGAGCGCACGGGCCCGGTCTGGGTCGAGGGCCAGGTCATCCAGCTCAAGCGGCGCGCGGGCAGCAACATGCACTTCCTGACCCTGCGCGACAAGCTCGCCGACGTGAGCGTCCAGGTCAGCATCGACACCGCGACGCTGGACGCCGCGGGCCCGGTCCCCGAGGGCACCCTCGTCGCCGCGTACGTCAAGGCGACGGTGTTCGCCGGCAACGGATCACTCACGTTCTCCTGCCGCGACCTGCGCCCCTCCGGCGAGGGCCGGCTGCTGGCCCACCTCGAGCAGCGCAAGCGCGCCCTGCAGGCCGAGGGCCTGTTCAACCCCGACCTCCGCAAGCGCCTGCCCTTCCTGCCCCGGCAGATCGGCCTCGTGACCGCGCGCGAGTCGGCCGCCGAGCGTGACGTGGTCGAGAACGTGCGCCGCCGCTGGCCCGGGGCCGTGATCGTCACCCGCCACGCGCTCATGCAGGGCCCCCAGTCGGCCGAGCAGGTGGCGGAGGCCGTGCGCTGGTGCGACGCCCAGCCCGAGGTCGACGTGATCATCGTCGCCCGCGGCGGCGGGTCGCTGGAGGACCTGTTGCCCTTCTCCGACGAGGGGCTGGTGCGGGCCGTCTTCGCGTGCACCACCCCGGTGGTGTCGGCGATCGGCCACGAGACCGACACCCCGATCCTCGACCTGGTCGCCGACTGGCGGGCCTCGACCCCCACCGATGCCGCCAAGAAGGTCGTCCCCGACGCGGCCGAGGAGGCCCGCATCATCGACATCGGGCGGGAGCGCCTGCGCGCGGCCATCGCCACGAAGGTACGCACCGAGCAGCAGGCGCTGGAGTCCCTGCGCTCCCGACCCGTGCTCCGCGACCCCTCGGGGGCGGTGGTGCTGGCGTCCGAGCGCGTCGCCGAGCTGAGCGGACGCCTCGGGCGCGGCGTCCGCCGGGCCGTGGAGAAGGAGCAGGACCACCTCGCAGCCAGCCTGGCCCGTGTGCGCGCACTCTCCCCGCGGGCGACGCTGCAGCGGGGCTATGCCATCCTGACCACCGACGACGGCCGCACGGTGGCGTCCATCGCCGACGTGGAGCCCGACGAGACCATCATCGCCCGCCTCATCGACGGAGACATCGCGGTCGCGGTGATCGACGTCGAACCGCACGACCACGAACAGGAGCCCGCATGACCGACGAGCAGAAACTCTCCTACGAGCAGGCGCGCGACCAGCTCGTCGAGGTGGTGCGCCAGCTCGAGTCGGGCAACGTCCCGTTGTCGACGTCGATGGAGCTGTGGGAGCGCGGCGAGAAGCTCGCCGCCCTCTGCCAGGAGTGGCTCGACGGCGCCAAGGCGAAGATCGACGCCGCCCGCACGACCTCCGACTGACCGGGGCGCACGGCGTCCATGGACCTCACCACGATCGCGTCGGCCCTGGTGCCGACGGCCCTGCTCATCGGGTTCGGCGCGGCGCTGCGGCGCCTCGGCGGGTTCGGCGAGCCGTTCTGGACCGGGGTCGAGGGCCTGACGTACAACTTCCTGCTACCCGCGCTGTTCATCGTCACCCTGGCCCGGGCCGACTTCGGCTCGGTGCAGGTCGGCCTGATGGCGCTGGTCCTGGCCGCGACGACCCTCGTGGGCGCCAGCGTCACGACGCTGCTGCGCCGCGTGGCCAGCCACGACGGACCGGCGTTCACGTCGGTGTTCCAGGGGGCGATCCGCTTCAACAACTACGTGGGCCTGGTCATCGCGTCGGCACTGTTCGGGCAGCAGGGTGTCGCCCTTGCGGCCTTCGCCAACGCGGTGCTGGTGCCGATCGTCAACGTGTTGTCGACCTTCGTGCTGGCCAAGCACGGGCACGCCGAGATGCGGGGCCTCCGCGTGCTGAAGGCGATCGCGACGAACCCGCTCGTCGTCTCCTGCCTGATCGGGCTCGGGCTGAACCTGCTCCGTGAGCCCACCGCCGCGCTGCCGGCTGGCCCGGTGCCGGCGGCCGTGCTGGGGGTCGCGGCGTCCACGTTGAGCATCCTGGGGCAGGCGGCCCTCCCCATCGGCCTGCTCTGCGTCGGCTCGGGACTGCAACGCCCCGAGGGCGGTCGGCAGGCCCGGTCCATCACGGTCTCGACCGTGCTGCGGCTGCTCGTGATGCCCGCGACCGCGCTGGCGCTGGTGCACCTCACCGGCCTCCGCGGGGACGCCGCGGTGGTGTCGCTGGTGTTCCTCTCCCTCCCGACGGCCTCGAGCGCGTACGTGCTCGCCCGACGGCTCGGTGGCGACGCCCCGTTGATGGCGTCCATCACGGCCGTCCAGACCGGGATCGCCCTGCTGACCGTCCCGGTCTGGATGCTGCTGGGCCAGGCCTACGCCTGAGCCCGTGGCAACCTTCTTTGCGAGGTGCGCGTCCTCCCGCTAAGCTTTAGTTGACATTTCAAGTTTTTTAGGAGAGACGTGAAGATCGCCATCATCACCGGTTCCACCCGCGAAGGGCGCAAGAGCCTCGAGGTCGCGCAGTGGGTCAAGCAGATCGCCGACGGCCGCAACGACGACGCCACCTACGAGATCGTCGACACCGCCGACTTCAACCTGCCGGTGTGGGACGCCCCCGCCTCCCCCGCGTGGGGCCCGAGCGACGACCCGGTCGCCCAGGCCTGGAGCACCAAGGTCAACGAGTTCGACGGCTACGTGTTCGTCGTCGCCGAGTACAACCACTCGCTGACCGGCTCGCTGAAGAACGCCCTGGACTACCTGTACACCGAGCTGAACAACAAGGCCGCCGGCTTCGTCGGCTACGGCTCCGCCGGTGGCGCCCGCGCGATCGAGCACCTGCGCGGCATCCTGTCCGAGCAGCAGGTCGCCCACGTGCGCAACGCCGCGGGCCTCTCGCTGTTCCACGACTTCGAGAACTTCTCGACGTTCAAGCCCACCGAGGGTGCCCCCGGTCAGGTCCTCGGCATGCTCGACCAACTCGTCGTCTGGAGCAAGGCCATGGCCGCCGTGCGCGCCGGCGAGTACGCCGCGGGCGAGAAGAAGGCCGCCTGATCCTGCGGCGCCGCCCCGGCCACGGAATTGGGGGCAGGATCAGCCGTGCCCTATGCTGGGCAGGCCTTGTCCCCATCGTCTAGCGGCCTAGGACTCCGCCCTTTCAAGGCGGCAGCGCGGGTTCGAATCCCGTTGGGGATGCGACAGCCAACGGCCCCGGCCAGACTCGATCTGGTCGGGGCCGTTCGCCACCCGGGCCCCCATGACAACGGGTTTCGGCCCGATTTCACCTCCCGGAGGCTTCACGCTATGATTCTCAAGCTGTCCGAGAGGGCAGCGGCCTTCACAAGAGGCCCCGTAGCGCAGTTGGTTAGCGCGCCGCCCTGTCACGGCGGAGGTCGCGGGTTCGAGTCCCGTCGGGGTCGCTGCTCCGAAATGAGCACGGCCAGGTAGCTCAGTTGGTACGAGCGTCCGCCTGAAAAGTGGAAGGTCACCGGTTCGACCCCGGTCCTGGCCACCACCACCACGAAGCGCGAGTCCCCCGGGCTCGCGCTTCGTGTTTCCGGCCAGAATGTCCCCATGCAGACCTTCCGCAAGCACCGCCGCGGCGCCCCACCCGGCTTCTTCGGCGTGGAGGCGGCCGGGTTGGCCTGGCTGGCCGCGCCCGGTGCGGTGCGAGTGGCGGAGGTCCTCGACGTCGGGGACGACTTCATCGAGCTCGAACGCCTCGAGGGCGCCCCCGCCACACCGCAGGCCGCCGAGGACTTCGGGCGCGTCCTCGCGGCGCTCCACGACGCCGGCGCCCCCGCATTCGGCGCGGGCCCCGCGGGCTGGCACGGCGACGGCTTCATCGGAGAGGCCCCCCTCCCCCTGCGCCCCGAGCCGACCTGGGGCTCCTTCTACGCCCGACACCGCGTCCGGCCCTACCTCCACGCCGTGCGCGGCAAGGTGTTCGGGCGCCTCTGCGACCGGCTCGGGGCCGGCGACTTCGACGACGCCGCTCCCCCGGCCCGGATCCACGGCGACCTGTGGTCGGGCAACCTGCTCTGGACGCCCACCGGCGCCGCCCTCATCGACCCCGCCGCGCACGGCGGCCACCGCATCACGGACCTGGCCATGCTCAGCCTGTTCGGGGCGCCCCACCTGGGCCGGGTGCTCGCGGCGTACGCCGAGGCGTCCGACCACCTGCCCGACGGCTGGCGCGACCTCATCCCGCTCCACCAAGTGCACCCTCTGCTCGTGCACGCCGTCCTGTTCGGGGGTGGCTACGTCGCGCAGGCCGAGCGCGCGGCGTCCGAGGCACTGACGCTGGCCGGGTGACGCCGCGGACAGGCCTAGGGTTGGCCGCGTGGCACAGGTGGACGGCGAGGCACGGGAGGCGGTGCGGGACTCCTTCCCGATCGCCCTGGGCTACTTCACCGTCGCGCTGGCCTTCGGCCTGTACGCGATCGGGGCGGGCGTCCCCGCGGCCGCGGCCGGGCTCGTCAGCCTGACGAACTTGTCCAGTTCCGGCCAGTTCGCCGGCATCACGATCTTCGCCGACGGCGGCACCTGGCTGCAGGTGGCCCTCGGCGTCGCCCTGGTGAACCTGCGCTACGTGCTGATGGGCGTGAGCCTCGGCCAGCGGCTCGACCCGGTCACCCCCACGTGGCAGCGCCTGGTGATGGCCGCGGGCATCACCGACGAGATCTACGCGCTCGGGATGGCGCGCCCCCGGGTCACGTTCGCGAACTACGCCGCGTCGATGGTCCTCCCCATCGCGGGCTGGACCGGTGGCACGCTGGTCGGCGCGGCGGTGGGCGAGGTCCTCCCGGACGCCCTGCGCTCGGCCTTCGGGGTCCTGCTGTACGCGATGTTCGTCGCGATCGTCGTGCCCGCCGCCCGCGCCTCGGGGAAGGTCTTGGCCGTAGTCCTGGCGGCCGCGGCCCTGAGCGCGGCGCTGTCGTTCCTGCCGGCGCTGGCCGTCGGGTGGCGCATCATCATCGTCACGGTCGTGGTGTGCGCGGTCGCGGCGACCGTGCTGCCGGTGCCGTCCGAGGAGGGGTCGTGACCGACCTCGTGCTGCTCGTCCTGGTCATGGCCGGCGCCACCTACCTCCTGCGCGCCCTGCCGCTCGTGGCGCTGCGCGAGCGCATCGAGAACCCCTGGCTGTTGTCGTTCCTGCACTACGTGCCGTTCGCGGTGCTGACGGCCATGACGGTGCCTGCGATCCTGACGGCGACCAACGCGGTCGTCTCCGGGACCGTGGCGCTGCTCGTCGCGATCCTGGTCGCCCTCCGGGGGCGCTCCCTGATGACGGTGGCGCTGGCCGCCGCGGCGGCCGTGCTCGTCACCGAGGCGGTGCTCGCCCTTCTGTGACGGTTGTTGTCGGTGGCCGGCGCCGTGCCGTGGATTCACTCTGGACGTAGCGCCATTTGAACCACATCCCCCGCCACGTCCTCGGGCCCCCGAACCCCTGACAAGCGGGAATGGCGCGGCGTCGATGGACACCACCCCGCTGACGTGGTCCAGATGGCGCTACAGGCAGGCGGTGTCAGCTCTCGACGACTACTCCTCCAGCGGCAGCGGCGGCGGGACGTAGGCGCGCACCCACTTGGCGACCGACTCGAACCAGCGCGCCCGTGAGCCGGCCGGCGAGAGCGCGAGGTCGTGGGTCCCACCCTCGATGCGGGCGAGGGTCACCTCGGGGCCCAGTCGCCACGCGACGGCGTTGATGCGGTTCACGTCGAGCACGATGTCGGCCGCCCGCGCCTCGTCGCTGAAGCGACGCAGCCACGACGTCCGGGCCGAGGTGCCCACGAGGATCGGGCAGTCGATGTCGAGCCCACGTGCCACGAGCGCGTGGCCCTGCAGCACGGCCCGGAACCAGCCGACCCGGATCGGTTCGGGGTCCTCGGTCTTGAGGTCGAACGAATAGTCCCACTCGCCGCCGTAGGAGGCGTGCATGGCGCGGGCGTAGACGTTCTCCTCGGAGTCCGGCGTCGGGAACACCGAGGTGGGCGCCCGCTTGCTCCACTCGCGCAGCAGCGGCTTGAGCATCGACGTCAGCGCGGGCGGGCCCCACATGTCGAGCCACGGGGAGTTCAGCACGAGCCCGGCCAGCTCACCGGGCCGCTGGGCGGCGTACAACGAGACGGTCAGCCCACCCGTGGAGTGCCCGGCGAGCACCACCGCCTCGTGCGACGCACGGACCACGGCCAGGGCCGAGTCGAGCTCGTCGGCGTAGTCGGCGAGGTCGGTGATGTACCCGCGCAACTGCCCCGGCCGCAGGCTGCGCCCGTAGCGGCGCAACTCGACGGCGTGGAAGGCGAACCCCTGGTTCTCCCAGAACTCGGCGACGTGCGGGTGGAAGAAGTAGTCGTTCCACCCGTGGACGTGGACGATCGCGCGCCGGTGGGCGCGCAGCCGGCGATCCGATCGCCGCACCAGGGTGGCGCACAGGGGCTCGTCGCCCTCCTCGGGGAGCTGGGTGGCCTCGACGGCCAACGTCAGGGTCTCGAACCCTTCCAGCAGGGAGTCCGGGCGCCACGGCTCGAGCACCCGGGGTGCTCGGGGGGCCGGTTCGTCAGGTGCAGGCTCAGCCGTAGTGACGGTTCTGCCCGTGGTCGTCCTCTTCGTCGTCATCCGCCGCGTGCGGGTCGTCGTACTCGTCGGTGTCGTCCTCGGCCTCGACGGCCCAGGAAGGCTGTTCGCCCCTGAGTTCACGTTCGAGAGAAGAGAAGTCCGTGTCGAAAGTACGGTACTTGAGATCGCGAGCGACCTTGGTCTGCTTCGCCTTTGCACGGCCGCGCCCCATGTCCGGGTCGACCCCCTTAGCGTTCTGGCGGTCTAGCCGCGTGAGGATGTGTCTGTCGTGAGGCCGATGGTACCCGAACTGGCCACCGGGACAAAGCAGGGTCCGTCCCACGCGCGCCCCACCGCGGCGCGCGTGCCCGGGGGCCGCTCAGGCCGCGTGCTCCCCCACCAGCTCCACAGCCGCGGGTCCGTCGACCGCGCCCGTCTCGCCCAGGACCCACGCGTCGAGCCCCCGCTCGGACGCCGTGCGCACCAGCTGGTCCACCGACGCGGCCGGCGCCACCAGCGCCATGCCGACGCCCATGTTGAGGGTGGCCTCGATGTCGGGCCGGCTCACCTTCCCGACCTGCTGCACCAGCGAGAAGATCGCCGGCGGCGCCCAGCTGTCGCGGCGCAGCGTGGCCGACACGCCGGCGGGCAGGACACGGGCCAGGTTGTTGGCCAGGCCACCGCCGGTGACGTGGGAGATCGCGTGCACCTCGGCGGCCTCGATGAGGGCCAGGATGTCCTTGGCGTACACCTGCGTCGGGGTCAGCAGGGCCTCGCCGAGCGTGGTGCCGAGTTCGGGGACGTCGCGGTCCAGCGCCCACCCGGCCTCGTCGAGCAGCACGTGGCGCACCAGCGAGTAGCCGTTGGAGTGCAGGCCCGAGGACGCCAGGCCCACCACCACGTCGCCGGCCCGAACCCGGTCGGGGCCCAGGATCCGGTCGCGCTCCACCACACCGGTGGTGGCGCCGGCGATGTCGTACTCGTCGGGCTCCAGCAGGCCCGGGTGCTCGGCGGTCTCCCCACCCAGCAGGGCGGCGCCGGCCACCTCGCAGGCGGCGGCGATGCCCTTGACGATGTCGGCGATCCGCTCGGGCACGACCTTGCCGCACGCGATGTAGTCGGTGACGAACAGCGGCTCGGCGCCGACGACGACGAGGTCGTCGACCAGCATGCCGATCAGGTCGAAGCCGATGGTGTCGTGCCTGTCCATGGCCTGCGCGATGGCGACCTTGGTGCCGACGCCGTCGGTCGAGGTGGCGAGGACCGGGTGGTCGTAGCCCTTGAAGGCGGACGCGTCGAAGAAGCCGGCGAACCCGCCCAAGCCGCCCAGGACCTCGGGGCGGCGGGTGCGGGCGACGTGTGCCTTCATCAGCTCGACGGCGCGGTCGCCGGCCTCGATGTCGACACCGGCGGCGGCGTAGGCGCTCTGGGCCTCACTCATCGTCGTCGTCACCTTCCTGCGCGATCAGGCGCATCTGCTCGGCCGCTCGCGGCGGCACGGGGATCGGGTACTGCCCGTCGAAGCACGCGCGGCACAGGCGCTTCTTGGTGATGCCGGTCGAGGCGACGAGGCCCTCCAGCGAGATGTAGGCCAGCGAGTCGGCGCCGATGGAGCGGCAGATCTCGTCCACGCTCATGCCGGGCGCGATGAGCTCGGCGCGCGTGGCGAAGTCGATGCCGTAGAAGCAGGGCCACTCCACGGGCGGCGACGCGATCCGCACGTGCACCTCGGCCGCACCCGCCTCGCGCAACATCTTCACCAGCGCGCGCTGGGTGTTGCCGCGCACGATCGAGTCGTCGACCACGATCAGGCGCTTGCCCTCGATGACGTCGCGGATCGGGTTCAACTTCAGCCGGATGCCGAGCTGGCGCAGCGTCTGCGACGGCTGGATGAAGGTACGGCCCACGTAGCTGTTCTTCACCAGGCCCAGCCCGTACGGGATGCGGGACGCCTCGGCGTACCCGACCGCGCTCGGGATGCCCGACTCGGGGGTCGGGATGACGAGGTCGGCGTCGACCGGTGCCTCCATGGCCAGGGTGCGGCCGATCTCGACGCGCGTGGAGTGCACGCGGCGTCCGGCGATGACCGTGTCGGGGCGAGCGAGGTAGACGTACTCGAACAGGCAGCCCTTGGGGTTCGCCTCGGCGAAGCGCTCCGAGCGCAGGCCGCCGGAGTCGACGCAGATCAGCTCGCCGGGCTCGACCTCGCGGATGAACGTGGCGCCCACGATGTCCAGCGCCGCGGTCTCGGAGGCGACGACCCAGCCGCGCTCGAGGCGTCCGAGCACGAGGGGCCGCACGCCCTGCGGGTCGCGGGCGGCGTAGAGGGCGTTGTCGTCCATGAAGGTGAAGCAGAAGGCACCCTGCAGGCGGGGCAGCACCTGGAGGGCGGCGTCCCACATCGACTCGGTGAACGACGCCAGCAGGGCAGTGACCAGCCAGGTGTCGTTGGTGGAGTCCATCGAGTCCTTGCTGGCGACCCTCGCGTGGGAATCGCGTTCGCGGAGCCAGGCCTCGAGGTCGGGGGTGTTCGTCAGGTTGCCGTTGTGCGCCAGCGCCAGCCCGCCGTGGGGGGTGGCGCGGTAGGTCGGCTGGGCGTTCTTCCAGATGGACGCCCCGGTCGTCGAGTAGCGGGTGTGCCCGATCGCGAGGTGCCCGGGCAGGGACGACAGCGTCGGCTCGTCGAACACCTGGGAGACCAGCCCCATGTCCTTGAAGACCATGATCCGCTCGCCGTTGCTGACCGAGATGCCGGCCGACTCCTGGCCGCGGTGCTGGAGGGCGAACAGGCCGAAGTAGGTCAGCTTGGCGACCTCCTCGCCCGGGGCCCAGACGCCGAAGACGCCACACTCCTCGTTGGGTTTGGGGTCGCCGACCGGGTCGAGCAGGTGCAGGTCGCGCGTCACTGGAGTGAGTCTAGTGCCGTTGCCACCGCTTGCCGACCGGGTGCCCACGTCCTCACCGGACCAGGCGCATCGTGAGCGGGTACCGGACCTGCTTGCCGGCCCCGGCATCCAGGGCCGCCATCACCCGCAGGACGAGCCACAGGATGGGCAGCAGCACGAGGAACACGTACCCGATGAGCACGAACGTGCCGAGCGCCGCGAGCAGCATGCCGAACCAGAAGGTGATCTCGAAGTTGAGCGACTCCTTGGCGTGCTCGCGCACCCGCGCGCTGGCCTCGCCCACCGTGAGCAGGATGATGAACGGCCCGAGCCAGGTGGTGAGCAGCGCGATCCAGTGGCTGGCGGGCACCCAGACGCGGTCGCGGCCGGTCAGCGGCGGGTCGGCCGGGGCCACCCACACGGGCCGCTCCCAGTCGGCCGGCGCGGGCCAGGCCTGC
>DUOQ01000051.1 GCA_012838755.1 Propionibacterium sp.
CACGCAACGAGTCCTCCCGCCCGCAGCACGACCGAGTGAGGGCCGGACCACCTGCCCAGCCGGGCCCGCGGCGTCCGAAGAATTGTTTTCCACAATTTCGGGGAACGCCCTTGACAATTCGGGAAGGCCAATGTTTCCCCTTGTCGCAAGCGTCTATGACGCCGCACCGAAATGCCACACGGTTACGGGTTGATAACAAGCTCGCGATGGACGCGAATCGTCGGTAAATGCGCAAGGAATGTCAGAGGCGCCTCGTAGCGTGTGCGGTATGGAGATCGAGTTCGCGACACCGACCGGCGAGGCCCTCGCCGCGGTCGGCCGTGCGCTCGATGCCGCGGTCGCCGACGACCGGTCGCTGCTGTCCCCCGCGCAGCGGTTGGCGGTGCTGGGCATGGCGGTGGTCGAGGCCGGTCGGCTGCAGTCGCTGCTCGTGTCGCTGGTGGGCGAGGCCGAGGCGGCCGAGGCGTCGGTGGTCGAGGTGGGCGTCACGACGCGGGGGTGGCTGACCGACACACACCGCCTGTCCCCCGCTGAGGCGAGCGGGCTGGTGAAGCAGGCGGGGCGGCTGCAGCGGTTCCCGTTGCTGCGCGAGGCGGCGCTCGACGGCGAGGTGCGCCCGCAGCAGGCGAGTGCGATCACGCGCGTGCTCGAGACCCTGCCCGACGACTTCTCGCACGCGCAGGTCGCGGCCGCCGAGGTCGAGATGGTGGTGCAGGCGGCGACGTTCCACTCGGTCGAGCTCGGCCGGCTGGGCCGCCACCTGCTCGACTGCATCGCCCCTGAGGTCGGCGAGGCCGCCGAGGCCAACCGCTTGGAACGCGAGCTCGAGATGGCCCGCAAGGGGCGCGGCCTCACCTTCACCGACGACGGGCACGGCTCGACCCTGGTCAAGGGCCACCTGCCCACCGCCGACGCCGAGCTGCTGCGCGTCCAGGTCGAGGCGATCGCGCGGCACCGGCACCGGTCTGCGCTCGAGATGCGCGACCCGCTCGCCTCGATCCTGACGCCCACCCAGCGGCGGGCCGACGCGCTCGTCGAACTGGCCCGACTGGCCGCCCTGCACCAGGACGCCCCGGCCCACGGCGGCGACCGCCCCCGCATCAGCGTGGTCATCGACTACGACAGCCTGCTCTCCGACTGCGTCGGCGCCGGGCTCGTCGAGCGGGGCGTCGGCATCACCGCCGAACAGCTGCGCCTGCTGGCCTGCGACGCCGACATCCTGCCCGCCGTGCTCGACGGCGAGGGGGTCCCGCTCGACGTGGGGCGCACGAAGCGGCTCGTGCCACCCGACCTGCGCGTGGCCCTCGTGCAGAGGGATCGTGGGTGCGTCTTCCCCGGCTGCGACCGACCACCCACCCACGGCGACGCCCACCACATCGTGCCGTGGGTCGCCGGTGGCGAGACGTCCCTGGCCAACTGCGTGCTGGTCTGCCGACACCACCACAACCTGGTCGAACCCCATCCCAACGCGCCGCCGGGCAGCCGGTGGGAGATCCGGCTCGGGCCCGACGGGCTCCCCGAGGTGCTGCCACCAACGCGGGTGGACCCTGCCCGCGCGCCTCGACGCCACGTCCGGTTCGGGACGGTGGCCTGAGGTCGAGGGCCTACGCCAGGTCGGCCCCGAAGTGGGCCCGCGCGTGCTCCAGCACCTCACGGCGCGCCTCCCTGAACCGTGGGTGGTCACTGAGCAGCTTGCGCTTGACGAAGGGAAAGCCGGCCGCCAGCAGATCCCGCCAGCACAGCGAGGGGTTGTAGTGGGGCGACAGGCCGAACGACGAGGCATCCCAGGCCCAGCCGAGCGTCAGCCCCTGCTCGCGCATGAGGGTCGAGAGGCCGATCTCGTAACGCACGTTGAGATCGGAACGGTCCGTGGTGGCGGGCAGGTCCGCCAGGAACCCGGCGACGGCGGGGTGGCCGAGGCTGCCGTTGAACTGGAGCCAGAAGGACTGGAGGTGGTCCGAACCGGTGAGGCCCCGGGTGGCACCGAACACGTCGGCCCCGCTGGCCTCGCCCCGGGACAGGAGTGCAGCGACCTGCCCCTCCTCCCCCAACGGCCCGATGATCGAGTCGTTCGTGAGCAGGACGTGCCGCGCCTCCAGCAGGGTCGGGAAGGCCTCGAGCGCAGCCGCCCACGACCCGAAGTCGAGCCGGGCGTTGCCGCGGGACACGACGGCCACTCCGGCGGGCAGCTCCGCCGGTGCCTCGACGCGGGCGGCCCGCGACCGCGCGGCCACGATGATGCAGGGGTAGCCCGCCGCGGCCAGCGCACCCGCCATCCGCACGGCCCACGGACGGACCTCCGCCCCGCGGCTGAACTCCGCGAGCACCGCGACCCGCTCCCCCGCGGCGATGAGGGCGGCGTCCCCCGCCACCATGGTCACGGCGGATCCGGACCGGCGTCGTCGCGCCGCCTCGGCGGCCGTCTCGGCCATCTGGGTGGCCTGCCAGCCGGCTGCACGGACACGCACCAAGGCCGGTCGGAGGAGGCGGTCGACATCCTTGCTGCGCAGCGCGGCCTCACCGAGGCGGCGCAGGGGTGCGGGGGGCATGCCCCGATCCTTCCAGATGCCGGACTGAGCGGTCGCGTAGGCTCGACGACGTGCCGATCCCCGAACCGACCCCCGCCCAGGTGGAGGCCGTGGCGTCCGCACTGCGCGGCCGGCGCTGGGTCGCGCTCACGGGGGCGGGCCTCTCGACCGACTCCGGCATCCCCGACTACCGGGGGCCCG
>DUOQ01000052.1 GCA_012838755.1 Propionibacterium sp.
CACAAGGCCCGGCAAGAGCGACCTGAGGTCTGTATCGTCGGCGGCAGGCGTACGGACCAGCTGCATCAGCGCCCCCATGCGACCCAAGAGCGCGCCAAAGCACACCGCTGAGCACCGCCGACTCGCCGAATCCCCGACTGACGAGGACGCCTGGCGCCTCTGGGGCCCCTACGTGGCGGGGCGCCAGTGGGGCACGGTGCGCGAGGACTACTCCGCCGACGGCAACGCGTGGGCGCACTTCCCGTTCGACCAGGCGCACACCCGCGCCTACCGCTGGGGCGAGGACGGCATCGCCGGCCTGTGCGACCGCTACGGCTTCCTGAACCTGGCCGTCGCGGTCTGGAACGGCCACGACGACCGCCTCAAGGAGCGCTGGTTCGGGGTCACCAACCACGAGGGCAACCACGGCGAGGACGTCAAGGAATTCTGGTGGGACCTCGACGCCACCCCCACGCACGCCTGGGCCCAGCAGCTCTACCGCTACCCGCAGGCCGCCTACCCGTACGAGCAGCTGCGCGCGGGCAACGCCGCCCGGTCGCGACAGGAGCCGGAGTACGAGCTCGCCGACACCGGCGTCCTCGACGAGGACCGCTTCTTCGACGTCGTGGTGACGCACGCCAAGGCGTCCCCCGACGACATCTGCGTGCGCATCACCGCCACCAACCACGGCCCGGACGCCGCGCCGCTCGACATCGTGCCCCAGCTGTGGTTCCGCAACACGTGGTCGTGGGGACGCGACGACCGGCGTCCGACCCTGCGCGAGGTGCGCCCGCCCGAGCTCAGCACCGGCGGTGCGGTCGCCATCGAGGCCGAGCACGGCTTCCTGGGCCGCTACCGGCTCCACGGCCGCGGACGCCCCGAGCTGCTGTTCTGCGACAACGAGACCGACGACGAGCTGGCATTCGGTGAGCCGCGCCGCTCGCCGCACCCGACCACGGCGGTGGACCGGGCGATCGTGCACGGCGACCCGTCGCTGCTCAACCCCGACCGGGCCGGCACCAAGGTCGCGCTGCGCTACCACTTCGAGTCGGTGGCCCCGGGCGAGACGGTGACCGTCGACCTGCGCCTGTCCGACGACCCGACGCCCACCCACATCTTCGGGCGCGCGTTCGAGGCCGTGCTCCGGAACCGGCAGGAGGAGGCCGACGAGTTCTACGCCGCGGTGATCCCCGCCGAGACCTCCGACGGGGACCGTCTGATCGCCCGGCGCGCGTTCGCCGGCCTGCTGTGGGGACGCCAGCTCTACCGCTACCCGGTCGCCGACTGGCTGGCCGGCGACCCGGTCGGCCCCGAGGTGCAGCGCCCGGCCCGCAACACCGGCTGGTCGCACCTCTACCTGGCCGACATCATCTCGATGCCCGACGCGTGGGAGTACCCGTGGTTCGCCGCGTGGGACCTGGCGTTCCACTGCGTGGCGCTCGCCCACGTCGACCCGTCGTTCGCGAAGAACCAACTCATCCTGATGTGCCGGGAGTGGGCGCAACACCCCGACGGCCAGCTGCCCGCCTATGAGTGGGACTTCGGTGACGTCAACCCACCGGTCCACGCGTGGGCGGCGTGGCAGGTGTTCATCGCCGACGGCGGCTGGGACCGCGAGTTCCTCGTGCGGGTGTTCACCAAGCTGATGCTGAACTTCGGCTGGTGGGTGAACCGCACCGACCTCAACGGCACGCAGTTGTTCGAGGGCGGCTTCCTGGGCATGGACAACATCTCGGTGTTCGACCGGTCCCACGACGTGCCTGACGGGTGGGTGCTCGAGCAGTCGGACGCCACGAGCTGGATGGCGTTCTTCTGCCTGTCGATGCTCAAGATGGCCTTCGAGCTCGCCCGCAGCGACGACGCCTGGGACGACGTGGCCACCACCTTCACCGAACGCTTCGTCGCGATCGCCGAGGCGATGGACGCCTTCGGCCCCGACTCCACGACCCTGTGGAACGACGAGGACGGCTTCTACTACGACGTGCTGGTCAAGGCCGACGGGACGGAGTCGCAGAAGGTGCGCGTCCGCTCGCTGGTCGGGTTGCTCCCGCTGCTCGCGGTGGCGGTGGCCCCCGACTGGGTGGCGTCCGAGCTCACCGACTACACCTCGCGCCTGCGCTGGCTGCAACGCCGATTCCCGGGCCGTCTCGCGCAGCTCCTGACGGCGACGCCCGACGAGGAGGGCGCGGAGCTCACCTTCGCGATCGTCCCGCCCGAACGCTTCGCGCGCATGCTCGGTCGCATGTTCGACGAGGGCGAGTTCTACGCGCCGAACGGGATCCGGTCGCTGTCGGCCGCCTACCGCGACACCGCCCACGTGCACGTCGCCGACCAGGAACTTCCGATCGCGTACGTGCCCGGCGAGTCGGACTCGCCGATGTTCGGCGGCAACAGCAACTGGCGGGGCCCGGTGTGGTTCCCCATCAACGTGCTGCTCGTGGACGCCCTGCACACCTATGCCCGCCACGGCGGCAAGGCGATGCGGGTGGAGCTGCCGCAGGGGTCGGGGACCTTCGTGTCCCTGGAGGACGCCGCCTACGACCTCGAGTCGCGTCTGGTGTCGCTGTTCCGGGTGGGACCCGACGGACGGCGTCCCGGCGACCCCTACCACCAGCCGACGGGGCCGCTGTGGGCCGCGCACCCCACCTTCAGCGAGTACTTCGACGGCGACACCGGCGTCGGCCTGGGGGCCGCCCATCAGACCGGCTGGACGGCCCTCGTCGCGCACCTGATCTGCACCCCCTGAGGTAGGGCGGTGACGGAGCGACGCATCGAGTCCGGCTTGGGGCCGCGACACTCACCCTTGTCACGTCTACGACGCGTGACATTCCCCCGCAGGAGTGACGAACCCGCGTGTCGGCCGGCTCGGAGTGAAGCAGGCGCCCGGACTCGGCCGACAGCCGGGGACTCGTCGCGAAACGGGACGTCTGGGCCCCGACGCCCCTCGACACGCGGGAATGTCACCTCCGAGGGCCTTCCTCACGCGTCTCGGGCGTTACCAAGGTGAGTGTCGGCGCATCAGCCGCGTGCGGCGTACCGTGGTCGCATGGGACGCCGACGCGCACGCTCGCCGCTGCCCCAGCGGGCGGGCCTGGACGCGGTGTGGGTCCGGACGCCGGCGCGCGTCGGGGACGCCCCGGCGCCGTTCGGATCGATCCGGGACTTCCTGCGTGCCCGGCTCCCCGGGCGGGTGCCCGTCGACGACTGGCTCGCGACGGGCCGCTTCGTGGACGCCACCGGGCGCCCCATCCCCCCGGACGCCCCCTACACGCCGGCGACGTTCGTCTGGTTCCACAAGGACCTCAGCGACGAGCCGAATGTCCCCGACCTCGAGATCCTCCACCGTGACGAGCGCATCGTGGTCGTCGACAAGCCCCACTTCCTCGCCACCATCCCGCGCGGGGGCCACGTACAGGCCAGCGCCCTGGTCAAGCTCCGGCGCCAGCTCGACCTGCCCGACCTCGCCCCGGCCCACCGGCTCGACCGGCTGACGGCCGGCGTCCTGCTCCTCACGACCGCCCAGCGCTGGCGCGCCCCCTACCAGCAGCTTTTCGCGCACCACCTCGCCACCAAGACCTATGAGGCCCTCGCCCCCGCGCTGCCCCACCTCGCCACGCCGACGCTGGTCCGCTCCCACCTCGTGAAGCGCCGCGGCTCGCTCCGGGCCGAGGAAGTTGCCGGCGAGCCACCCAACGCCGAGACCCTCGTCACGCTCGTCGAGACCCGCGGGGTCCTCGGCCGCTACCGGCTCGAGCCCCGCACCGGCCGCACCCACCAACTACGCGTCCACCTAACCGGGCTCGGCGCGCCGATCGTCGGCGACCCGCTCTACCCCACCGTCAGCGACGCCCCCGAGGTCCCCACCCGACCCCTACGCCTCGTCGCCCGCACGCTCGCCTTCACCGACCCGGTCGAGGGCACCATCCGCTCCTTCAGCTCGCGCAGCCCGTTGGGGTGGTGACGCGGGCACCCTGCCGCGCCTACGGTGGGGTGGTGGAAGAGCTCACCTCGTCCCGCCGCTTGTCAGACCCGCTTCAGCCCTACCTCGACGTCGATCGCAGCCACCGCCAGGGCGAGGCCTGGGTGATGGGCCACATGGTCGCGGGCCTCGACGGCACGGCCGCCATCGCGGGACGCGTGGGGGCGCTCTCGACCCCGCCCGACCAGTCCCTGTCCGGCGCATGCGCCAGCTCGCCGATGTCGTGCTGGTCGGCGCCGAGACCATCCGGCGCGAGGGGTGCAGCCCGACCCACCTCGACGACGGCGCCCGGGACGCCCGCACGGCTCCCGGCAAGCTGCCCACCCCGCCGCCGGCGGCAACCGGTCGCCTTCACTTTCACCTCCGGAGAACCTACGGTAGCGTAAGTTTTGGCAAGCTCCCTACCGAACGGCTCCCCTGATGTCCCCTGCAGCACACCCCACGATCATCCAGGGCGGTATGGGCGTCGCCGTGTCCTCCTGGCGGCTGGCGAACAACGTCGCCCGCGCCGGCCAGCTCGGCGTGGTGTCGGGCACCGCCCTCGACGGCGTGGTGGCCCGCGTGCTGCAGGACGGGGACCCCGACGGGCACGTGCGCCGCGCGTTGGCGCACTTCCCGGTGCCCGAGATCGCCGAGCGCGTGCTCGCCGCCTACTTCCTCCCCGGCGGACGCGCCGAGGGCCAGCCCTACCGCCCCCACCCCACGCTGACCATCGCCCCCAGCCGGACGGCGATCGAGCTCAGCCTCGTCGGCAACTTTGCCGAGGTGTGGCTGGCCAAGGAGGGCCACGACGGCGTCGTGGGCATCAACTTCCTCCAGAAGATCCAGACCGCCACGCTGTCGGCCACGCTCGGCGCGATGCTCGCCGGCGTCGACTACGTGCTCATGGGTGCGGGCATCCCCAAGGAGATGCCACGTGTCCTCACCGAGTTCGCCTCCGGACGCCCCGGCCGCCTCACCATCGAGGTCGAGAACCAGTCGCGCACCCACACCGCGGTGCTCGACCCCCAGACCTACCTCGGGGACGCCGTCACCGAGCTGGAGCGCCCCGAGTTCATCGCGATCATCTCCCTGCACGTGCTGGGCGGCTACCTCGCGCGCGATCCCGAGATCCGCCCGGACGGCTTCGTCGTCGAGGGGCCCGTCGCCGGCGGCCACAGCGCACCGCCCCGCGGGAAGCTGACCCTCGACGAGAACGGCGAGCCCATCTACTCCCCCAAGGACGAGGCCGACGTCGCGAAGATGGTAGCCCTCGGCCTGCCCTTCTGGCTCGCCGGCGCCTGGTCCACCCCCGAGAAGGTCGCGGCAGCGCTGCGGGCCGGGGCCCAGGGCGTCCAGTGCGGGACGATCTTCGCGCTCGCGGAGGAGTCGGGTCTGACCGACGAGATCCGCAACGACCTGCTGGACGAGCTCCGCGCCGGCACGCTGAAGGTGAAGAACGACGCTCTGGCGTCGCCGACCGGGTTCCCGTTCAAGGTCGCGCGGCTGGAGGGAACCCTGTCGGAGCAGGAGGTCTACGAGGCCCGCAACCGCATCTGCGACCTCGGCTACCTGCGCCAGCCCGCCGAGACCGTGGACGGCAAGGTCGTCTACCGCTGCGCGTCCGAGCCCGAGCACATGTTCGAGCGCAAGGGCGGCGACCTCGCCCAGACCGTCGGGCGCAAATGCCTGTGCAACGCCCTGTTCGCCAACATCGGCATGCCCCAGCGCCGCCGGGACGGCTATGTGGAACAGGCTGCGGTCACGCTGGGCTCCGACCTCGCCGGCGCGCACGGGCTCCAGGCCGAGTTCCCCGACGGCTGGACCGGCCAGCAGGCCGTCGCCTGGCTGTTGCGGGACGCCCCGGCCCCGGCCTGAGCTCCCCCCGGGTCACTCGCGGTGGTGGCGGTCCTGCCACGCCTCGACCCGGTCGGTGACCTCCTCCTCGACGACGTCGGCGACGTTCGCGCCGAACTCGCCGGGCCCGGCCCCGCCCTCGACAAGCGTGGACGCCCCGGTGCGCGCCGTCGCAGCCGTGTGGCCGCGGCGGTTGATGAACCGCTCGAGCCTGCCGGCGGCGATCGTCAGCAGCCAGTTGAGCAGCACGAAGATCAGGCCGATGACGATGTAGGCCGCGACGACGTTGCCGAAGCGCGAACCCAGCTGGCGACCGCTGGCGATCAGCTCGGGATAGGTGATGGCCGTGCCCAGCGCGCTGTCCTTGAGCACCACGACGAGTTGGCTCATCAGGGCCGGCAGCATCGCGGTCAGCGCCTGAGGCAGCTGGATCGAGCGCAGCGTCTGGCCGGGGGTCAGGCCGATCGCCAGACCCGCCTCACCCTGCCCCTTGGGCAACTGGTGGACGCCGGAGCGCACCAGTTCGGCGATGACCGAGCCGTTGTAGAGCGTGAGCCCGGTCACGACCGCCCAGAAGGACGCCGCGGCTCCGGGCATGCCCAGGTTCCGGGCCATGAAGAAGAAGGTGAAGATCATCATCAGCAGCACGGGGACCGAGCGGAAGAACTCCACGATCACACCGCACACCCAGCGCAGCGGGAGGACCTGCGACAGGCGGCCCATGCCGAAGACGAGCCCGAAGGCCATCGCGAAGAGGATCGACACGACGGCGGCCTGCAGCGTGTTCACCAGGCCGGGGAGGAGGTACTGCGTCCACGTCTCGGCGCGCAGGAAGGGCGACCACAGGTTGGGTTCGAGCTGGTTGGTCTCGTTGAGCTGCCAGAGGAACCAGCCGATGAGGCCGAGCGCGGCGATCAGGCCGAGGATGGTGAGGATGCGGTGGCGCAGCCGGGCCTTGGGACCCGGTGCGTCGAACAGGACGGCTTGCGCGCTCATCGCTTCACCGCCAGACGACGCGAGAGCTCGGTGAAGCCGACGCCCACGGGGAGGGTCAGGATGACGAAGCCGAGGGCGAAGATGAAGAACACGATGAGGCTTCCGGTCTCGTTCTCGATGATGACGCGCATGATCGCCGCCGCCTCCTTGACGCCGATGATCGCGGCGACGGTGGTGTTCTTGATCAGCGCGATGAGCACCGAACCCAGCGGCGCGATCGCCCCGCGGAAGGCCTGCGGCAGGATGACCTGCGACAGCGACTGGGTGAAGGTGAGGCCGATGGCCCGGGCGGCCTCGGCCTGGCCGACGGGCACCGTGTTGACGCCCGAGCGCAGGGCCTCGCAGACGAACGCCGCGTGGTAGGCCGACAGCCCGAAGATGGCCCACAGGAAGGTGTGCGTCGACAGGGGCGCTGAGGCCGGCGCCAGGCGCCACTGCAGGATGTAGAACGCGCCCAGCACGCAGAACACGAGGATCAGGGTGAGCGGGGTGTTGCGGGTCACGTTGACGTACAACGCCCCGAGCTTCTGCAGCACCGCCACCGGTGAGACGCGCATGACCGCCAGGATCGTGCCGAGGACCAGCGCGCCGATGGCCGACCACAGGGCGAGCTGGATGGTCATCCAGAAGGCGCCCAGGATGTCGTACCGGCTGAGGATGTCAAGCATGCGTCCTCCGGGTTGGGTGCGAGTTCAGTCGTGGTGGTGGGGGGACGCCGCGGCGAGCGCGGCGTCCCCCACCGTCAGTGCGGGGTCAGGAGCAGGCGGCCGGGGTCGGCGGGTTGCCGGGACCGGCGACGTAGTCCGCCGCGCCGAGGGTCTCGTCGATCGCGGACTGCCACGCGCCCTCGTCGACCATCTTCGTGATGGCGGCGTTGACCTTCTCGCAGAGCTCGGTGTCGCCCTTCTTCAGGCCGACGCCGTAGTTCTCGGTGGTGAAGGGCTCCCCGGCGAGCTTCAGCTTGCCGGCGTACTGCTCCTGGGCGGCGTACCCGGCGAGGATCGTGTCATCGGTGGTGATGGCGTCGATCGTGCCGTTGAGCAGCGCCGGGAGGCACTCGGAGTAGGTGCCGAACTCCTGCAGTTCGACGTCGGGGTACTGGTCGGCGATCTTCTGGGCCGGGGTCGAACCGGTGACGGAGCAGAGCTTCTTGCCGCCCAGGGTGTCCTGGCCGGTGATCGAGTTGTCGTCGGCCCGCACGAGCAGGCCCTGGCCGGCGATGAAGTACGGCCCGGCGAAGGACACGCGCTCCTTGCGGGAGTCGGTGATCGAGTAGGTGGCGAAGATCAGGTCGACCTGGTCGGTCTCGATGAGGGTCTCGCGCTGGGCGCTGGGCGACTCCTTCCACTCGATGTCGCCCTCCTCGTAGCCGAGCTCCTTGGCGACGTACTTGGCGACCTCGACGTCGAGGCCGGTGTAGGTGTCGCCCTCCTTCAGGCCGAGGCCGGGCTGGTCGTACTTGATGCCGATGGTGATCTTGTCACCGGCGCCGCCGCCGTCGGCCGCGGGCGTCCCAGCGTCCTGGCTGCAGGCGGCCATGCTGAGGGCCAGGCCGGCCGAGGCCGCGATGGCGATCATCTTCTTGGTGAACATGGTTGCTTCTCCTTGCTGGTGTGCGAATCGGGGTCGAAGGGTGGTCAGACGCCGTGGGGATTCACTTCGTCAGGATCTTGCCGAGGAAGTCCTTGGCGCGATCGGACTGGGGGTTGGTGAAGAACTCGTCGGGATCCGCCTCCTCGACGATCTGGCCGTCGGCCAGGAAGACGACGCGGTCACCCGCCTTGCGGGCGAAGCCCATCTCGTGGGTGACGACGACCATGGTCATGCCCGACTTGGCGAGGCTGACCATGACGTCGAGCACCTCGTTGATCATCTCGGGGTCGAGGGCCGAGGTCGGCTCGTCGAACAGCATCACCTTGGGGTCCATGGCGAGGGCGCGGGCGATCGCGACGCGCTGCTGCTGGCCACCGGACAGCTGGGCCGGGTACTTCTCGGCCTGATGTTCGACACCGACCCGCTTGAGCAGCTCCATGGCCCGCTTGTCGGCCTCGGCCTTCTTCATGCCGCGCACCTTGATGGGGCCGAGCGTGACGTTCTCGAGGATCGTCTTGTGCGCAAACAGGTTGAACGACTGGAACACCATGCCGACGTCGGAGCGCAGCTTGGCCAGCCCCTTGCCCTCCTCGGGCAGCACGACACCGTCGATGGTGATGCTGCCGTCGGTGATGGTCTCGAGGCGGTTGATGGTCCGGATCAACGTGGACTTGCCCGAACCCGACGGGCCGATCAGCACGACGACCTCGCCCTTGCCGACCGTCATGTTGATCTGCTTGAGGGCGTGCATCTCCCCGTAGTGCTTGTTCACGTCCTTGAGGACGACCAACGGCTCTGCCATGGCAGTGAACCCTACAGAGGTCCGGGTGGGGCCTGTCCACGGTTTGCGCAGGCAAAACCGATAACCATGCGGTTACAAAATGCCGTGTGGGAGGCCGTTGGCACCCGTCCACGAGGACCATCAGGCGCCCCGACGGCACCTCAGGAGGCGGCCTCGGCGATCACCACGTAGTTCGCGACGCGGTGCCCGTCGGACCTGAAGCCGTAGGCGTCGTCGCACGTGACGATGGCCAGCCGGCGCACCGACGCATTGGCGCCCCAGACCTGCTGGTCGGTGGTGAGAGCGTTCTTGTCGACGAGTTCCGCGCGGACGACCCGGTACGTGTCCGGCCCCGTGGCCCCGGCGAGCTGGACGGTGTCCCCCACCGCCACGTCGGCGAGGCGCGCGAAGGCGTCCGGCCGGCCGCGGTTGACGACGTGCCCGGCGATGACCGCCGTCCCGACCTCGCCCGGGCGCACCCGGTCGTGGCCGGTGTACCACATCACGGTGCCGGCGGCGGGGTTGATCTTCCCGTCCCGCAGGCCCTCGGCGTGGAGGCCCTCGCCGAGCCCGATGCCGGGGATCGACAGGGTGATGCCGCTGGCGACCGGCGGCGCCGTGGCGACCGGGGGCTCCGCCGTCTGCCCCGGGCCGAGGGACGCCGGGGCAGCCCCCTGCCCGGGCTCACGCTCCCCGCCGGGCCCGGGGCCCTCGGTGGGTCCGGGGGCCTCGGCGGGGGCAGCGTCCGGCCCGGGGAGGACCGACGCGTGCGTGCTCGGGGCGGGGCCCGCGGCGACAGGATCGGCGCCGCGCTGCATCACGAAGATG
>DUOQ01000053.1 GCA_012838755.1 Propionibacterium sp.
AGCGCGTCCACGGCCGCGCGCTCGGTGTCGGTCGCCGCCGTCCAGGCGAGGCGGATGTCCTCGCTGCCCAGGTCGCCGCCACGGACGGCATGCAGGATGAGGATGAGGCGCTGGGCGTCCAGGCTCGGCACCGGACACGACTGACCGGCCAGCCCGATGTCGTGTCGGTCACTCCACAGCACGTCGAAGGCCCGCTCGCCGGGCAGCCCGATGCCGGGAAACGTGCGGTGGACATCGGCAGGGCAGACGCCCGGGCGGATCCACGTCGAGGCGTGTTCGAAGGCCGACCCGTCCTCGAAGCGGTAGACCATCGTCCAGCGGTGGGTGGCCATCGCGGCGAACAGGCGCTTCACGTGGCTGGGGCGAACCAGGACGTCGGCGTCCACGCTCGAGCGCGGGACGACGAGCGTCGACGTCTGCCCCGTGTCGAGGTCGGTGACCGACCGTCGCGCCAGCAGCGCCTCGTCGACGGCAGCTCCCTTCACGTGAAGCAAATCCACGCCCGCGTCATCGGCAATCACCTGGAGAGCGGCGGCGGCCAGCGCCACACCGGCACGCAGCGGCATGTACTCGGTCCCCTCCACCCTGCGACCCTACCGCCCCCAGCTCCCTGACTACCTCGTTGGCACTCATGAGGTCGGACCTGACGCAACCGGTCCGTCGCTGATCTCAGTCCCAGACCAGGGTGGGGAACATGGCTTCGGTGCGGCGGATCAGTTCCACGTAGCGGTAGGACGCCGATTCGGGCGACACGGCGATCTCCTTGCCGAACGGGGAGGACTGCCAGGTGATCTTGCAGAAGTCGCGGCCGTTCTCGGCGGGTACGCCCGCGTCGTGGAAGTAGGCGTGCGTGTCCCAGGCCTCGACCGGGGCGTTGGCCCAGCAGAACGTCATCAGGTCTGACGCGACCGGCGTGAACCCGGACCGAATGGTTTCGAACTGCTGCAGGTACATCTCGGCGCACCACGCCTGAATCGGGTAGGCGTGGCCCGGCGGTTGGTACAGCGCTGCGGTGTCGCGCATGTACTTGTAGGCGATCACCGACTTGCGCTCGACGTTGAACCAGAAGTCGGCGCCGGCGTTCTTGATGAAGTACTGCGCCCCGATGGAGTTCTCGTCGTGCGCCAGGACGTCCTCGGGCGCCACGTCGGCGATGGCACACAGGTCGAGGAAGAGTTGCTCGCCCTTCTCGCGGATGTACTGGGCGCCGGTGTAGCTCCGCGTCGCAGACCCGTACCAGCGATTGTCCTCACCCAGAAAGGGGGTGAAGTGCATGGGGCGGGTGAACACGCAGTCGGGGTCGAGGTAGTGGTAGACGTGCGAGGATTCCTCGGGGAACTGCTCGAAGAACTTGCCCAGCAGCCACGGCTTCATGGACGCCGAGTAGGAGATGTCCTGCCGCGTGTCCGGGTAGAGATGCAGGTATGCCCGGATCTCGTCGGACTCCCAGAAGCGCAGGAGGATTTCCGAGGGCCGGTCGTTGAAATAGGCGACCAGATAGTGCGCCTCTTCCTCGTAGCCCAGCTCCCGGAAGTTCGCGATCTGGACGAGCGCCTGCCAGAGGTAGTACGGGCTGTCCGGGATGGGGACGATGAACTTCATCGCGCTCCTCTCGGCCCGGCGTCCAGGCTCTCTGTATGCGACGGTCCGGTCCCGTGCTGCCTGCTGGGTACAGCACCGCGCCCGGTTCCCGTCCGCATCGGGTGCGGGCGAGACCGGGCGCAGCAGGGCTCTAGGTAGCCCGAGATGCGACTACTCGGTGTCCGTGGTGCCGGTGTCCGTGGTGCCGGTGTCCGTGGTGCCGGTGTCCGTGGTGCCGGTGTCCGTGGTGCCGGTGTCCGTGGTGCC
>DUOQ01000054.1 GCA_012838755.1 Propionibacterium sp.
CGGGTCTCGGGGGCCGGCACGACGTCCTGCGACGGCTGGCCCTGCGGCGCGCCCTCGGGGCGGCTGGCGCGGCGGCGGGTGCTGCGCTGGGCCTGGTCGCCGGGCTCCCCCTGCTGCTGCTCGCGGGCCGGCTGCGCCGTGCGAGCGGCACCGCCGTTGGCGCCCTGGTGGGCGCGGATGGCTGCGACGAGCTCCGCCTTGCGCAGGCCCGACGACTTCACGCCGAGCGAACTGGCGACCTTCTTGAGGTCGGGCAGGAGCATCGAGTCGATGTTGGTCACGGATGTCCTTCCGAGCACCGGCGTGACGACGCCGGGCCAGGTGGGGTTTCCACCAGAGAGAATGAGGGTCAGATCCCGCGCCGCTCCGTGGCGGACGCACCCGATCTGGGGGGCTCTGCGCGATTGCGCTGCGCCTGATGCTACCACGAGACCACCGGTGCCACGTCAAACGGGACGCGCGGGGGGCGCCGGTGTCCGCCCGGCGACGGGGCCCCGTGGGATAATGGGCCGCTGGCAGCGCCCGGAGAGGAGACCGCAGACGTGACCTGGGCCCAGGCCCTCCCGACCGTGCTCCTGGCCGCGGCCGTCCTCCTGTGGCCGGCACCGGTCCTGCTGGGCGCTGTGCGCCTCCCGCCGCTCGCGGCCGTCGCGGTCGCCCCCGCCGTCGGCGTCCTCGTGCTGGTGGCCAGCGCGATCATCGCCGACCTCGCCGGGGCATCCTGGGGCTGGCCCTGGGTGCTGGGGGTCGCCCTCGTCCTGGTGGGGGGGCTGGTGGCGTCCCGCCACCTCGTGCGGCGGCGTCGCAACGCCCCACCGCCCGAGAGCACCGGCTCCCCCGCCGGACTGCTCACCTACGTGGCCGGCATCGTGGCGTCCGGGCTCGTGCTCGGGCCCCGTTTCCTGGACGCCCTGGTCTCCCCCGACGCGTTCTCCCAGCGCTACGACAACGTGTTCCACCTCAACGTGGCCCACCTGGCCGCATCGGGCTCGGCCTCCCCCCTCCACCTGGAGCCCCTGACCACCGGCTTCTACCCCGCCGCGTGGCACGACTGGGTGGGGTTCGTGATGCAACTGGGTGGTGTTGACGCCCTCGTCGCGAGCCAGGCGTGCAGCCTGGTCGTCATCTTCGCCCTGTGGCCGGTGTCCGTGGCGTGGCTGGTCGAGACGGCGTTCCCCCCCGGCGTGGCCGGGCGCCTCGCGGTCGGGCCCCTCGCCCTCGCGTCGGTGTCCTTCCCGCTCACGCTCACGGCCTGGGGCACGCTCTACCCGAACCTGCTGGGGCTCTCCCTGGCCCCCGTCGTCCTCGCCATCGGGTGGGACGCCCTGGGTCGCCGTGAGCGCCCGGTGCTCGGGCTCGCCAGCGCCGTGACACTCGGGGTACTCACCGGCGCCGCCGTGGCGCTGAGCCACCCCAACGCCGCCCTCTCGGCCGGGTTGCTGCTCCTGCCGGTCGCGGTCGCCGCCCTCTGGCCCCTCGTGCGCCACCGCGACCTCGGGGCTGTGCGGGCGTCGCGGCCCTGGACGATCGCCGTCGTCGCCTTCGTCCTGGCCTTCCCCGTCGTCTGGTACGTCATGGGGAACGTGATCGCCGCGGGCTCGATCCGCGAGCCCTTCCTCGCGGCCCGCCGTGCGCTGGGCGACATCCTGGGCGCCTCGTCCCTGGGGAGGCCGCCCGTACCGCCGCTGGCCATCGGCCTCGTCGTGGGGCTCCTCGTGCTGGTCCTGGTCCCCCGGCTGCGCCCCCTGCTGGCCTCCTTCGCGCTGGTGTCGGCGGCGTACTTCGCCGCGGTGTCGCTGCCCACGAGCCCGGGGGCACTGTTGCTGACCGCGCCGTACTACACCGACCCCTACCGGATCGCCGCCACGGCCACCCTGCTGGTCGTTCCGCTGGCCGTCCTGGGCTGGGACACGGCGGCGCGCCTCCTCGGCGACCACCTCCCCCCGGTGGCCGGGCTGGTCGGGGCCGGGCTGCTGGCGTCCGCCCTGCTGGCGGCCACGGCGCAGTCGGAGGGCCTGCGCATCGTGCACGACGAGGTGCGGGTGCGGTTCGACGCCACCGAGGACGCGTGGCTCCTGACGCCCGACGAGCGGGCCATCATCGAGCGCTTGCCGCGGACCACCGAACCGGACGCGGTCATCGTCGTCAACCCCTACCAGGGCGGGAGCCTCGCGTACGCCCTGGCCGACCGCGGGGTCACGCACCACTACATGAACACGGCGGGGACCGAGGCGGCGCAGTACCTGGAGCGGCACCTCCGGGACGCCGCGACCGATCCGGCCGTCTGCGCGGCCGTTGCGGAGACCGGCGCACGGTACGCGCTGGTGCTGGAACCGTTCGAGATCAAGCCCCCGGTCGACATCGACCCCCAGCACCCCGGCCTGCGCGGGCTGGACACGGCACCCGGGTTCGAGCGCGTCGACAGCGAGGGCGCGACGGCCCTCTACCGGATCACCGCCTGCGGCTGATCAGCCGCCGATGCGGGCGGCCGCCTTCTCGAACTCGACGCGCATCTGGTCGTAGTCCCGGGCGATCGGGTACTGCGGGAACTCGGCGACGACGTTGTCGGGCGGGCAGAACAGGATGCCCGCCTCGGCCTGGGCGAGCATGCCGGTGTCGTTGTAGGAGTCGCCGGTGGCGATGACCTCCAGGTTGAGGGACTGGAACGCGGCCACGGCCTTGGTCTTCTGGTCGGACTGGCGGAGGTGGTAGTCGACGATCCGGTCGTCGGCGACCTCGAGGTTGTGGCAGAACAGGGTCGGGTATCCCAGCTGGGCCATCAGCGGCATGCCGAACTGGTAGAAGGTGTCCGACAGGATGACCACCTGGAACCGCTCGCGCAGCCAGTCGAGGAACTCCGCCGCCCCGGGCATCGGGCCGAGGCCGGCGATGACCTCCTGGATCTGGGACAGCTTGATCCCGTGCTCGTCGAGCACCTTCAGCCGGTGGGTCATCAGCTCGTCGTAGTCGGCGATGTCGCGGGTGGTCAGGCGCAGGGCGTCGATGCCGGTGCGCTCGGCGACGTTGATCCAGATCTCGGGGACGAGCACGCCCTCGAGGTCGAGGCAGGCCACCAACATGTCAGGCTCCTTCCACGCGCAGCACGCGCACCTCACCCTGGACGTCGCCGCCCTCGAGCAGTTCGGCCACCACGGCCCGGACGTCGCCGTCCTGCGCGCGGTGGGTGGTGATCCCCAGGCGGGCCGTGGCGTCCTCGCCGTCGGTCTGCTCCTGGCGGACGGTGGCGATCGACATCCCGCGGCGGGCCATCGCCTCGGCCACGCGGGCCAGGACGCCGGGCTCGTCGCGGACGGTCATCGCGAGGTAGTACGCCGACACGACGAGCGCCGGGTCGGTGATGCCGGGGCTGGTGTAGGCCGACTCCCCCGGCCCGGCCACGCCGCGCACACGGTTCCGGGCGGCGGTCACGACGTCACCGAGCACCGCCGAGGCCGTCGGCGACCCGCCGGCACCGGGGCCCATGAACATCAGGCGCCCCGCGTTGACGGACTCGACGAACACGGCGTTGTACGCGCCGTGGATGCTGGCCAGCGGGTGCTCCACCGGCACCATCGTGGGGGCGACGCCGACCGCGAGCGTGCCGTCGGGCGAGACCGAGCAGTTGGCGAGCAGCTTGATCACGCAACGCATCGACTCCGCGGCCGCGATGTCGTCGGTGGTGACTGCGGTGATGCCCTCGCAGGCCACGTCGGACAGGCGCACGCGGGTGTGGAACGCCAGCGAGGCCAGGATCGCGGCCTTGGCCGCGGCGTCGTGGCCCTCGACGTCGGCCGTCGGGTCGGCCTCGGCGTACCCCAGCTCCTGGGCTTCGGCCAGCGCCGACGCGAAGGAGACACCGTGGGTGTGCATCTGGTCGAGGATGTAGTTCGTCGTGCCGTTGACGATGCCCTTCACGGCGGTGACCGCGTCACCGACCAGCGACTCGCGCAGCGGCCGGATGATCGGGATCGCGCCCGCCACCGCGGCCTCGTAGAACACGTCGACGTCGGACAGCCGGGCCGCATGGTAGATCTCGGGGCCGTGCTCGGCGAGCAGCGCCTTGTTGGCGGTGACGACCGACTTGCCCGACTGGATGGCGGCCAGCACCAGTTCCTGGGCCGGGTGGATGCCGCCGATCAACTCGACGACGACGTCCACGTCGTCGCGCTCGACGAGGCCGGCCAGGTCGGTGGTGAACAGGCTCGGGTCGATGCCCGGCCGCTCCCGGACCTGGCGCACGCCGATGCCGACCAGTTCCAGCGGGCGGCCGACACGGGCCTGCAGGTCCCCGGCCTGCTCGAGCACCAGGCGCGCCACCTGGGAACCCACCACCCCGCAGCCGAGCAGGGCCAGGCGCACAGGGGCATCCCCGAGTTTCATCATGGGTGTCGTCCTCACACGTTCTCGTCGAGGCCGGCGTCCAGCGCCAGCAGGTCGTCCAGGGTCTCCCGCCGGATCATCGTCGTGATCCTACCGTCACGCACCGACACGACCGGCGGGCGCGGGGTGTGGTTGTAGTTGCTCGCCATGGAGCGGCTGTACGCCCCCGAGGCCGGCACGGCGATCAGGTCACCGACCCGGATGTCGCCGGGCAGGAACACGTCGCGGACGAGGATGTCGCCGCCCTCGCAGTGCAGGCCGACCACGCGGGACAGGACCGGGGGCTGGCTGCCCGCCCGGTTGGCCAGGACCGCGGAGTACTCGGCCGCGTAGAGCGCCGGGCGGATGTTGTCGCTCATGCCGCCGTTGACGCTGATGTAGCGGCGGGTCTGGCCGCCGCCGACCTCGACGTTCTTGACGGTGCCCACCGTGTAGATCGCGGTCCCGGGCGGGCCGGAGATGGCGCGTCCGGGCTCGATGGCCAGCGTGGGGCGGTCGAGGCCGAACGCCCGGCACTCGTGGTCGACGATCTCGGTGAGGTTGCGGGCCAGGTCGTGGGCCGTCGCCGGCCGGTCGTCGATCGTGTAGGCGATGCCGAACCCGCCGCCGAGGTCGAGCTCGGGCAGGGTGACCCCGGTGGCCTCCTTGAACTGGCTCATCAGGCGCAGCGTGCGCCGGGCGGCCACCTCGAAGCCGTTGGTGTCGAAGATCTGGGAGCCGATGTGGCTGTGGATGCCCATGAGCTCGAGGTTGGCGCTGCCGTGGCAGCGGACCATCGCGACCAGCGCCTGCCCACCGGTGATGGAGAAGCCGAACTTCTGGTCCTCGTGCGCGGTGGCGATGTACTCGTGGGTGTGCGCCTCCACGCCGGTGGTCACGCGGATCAGGACCCGGGCGCTCACGCCCAGTTCGGCGGTCAGCCGCTCCAGGCGGGCGATCTCGTCGGAGGAGTCGACGACGATGCGGCCGATCCCACGGGAGAGGGCCAGCCGCAACTCGTCCTCGGACTTGTTGTTGCCGTGCAGCGCCATGCGCGCGGGGTCGAAGCCGGCGCGCAGCGCCACGGTCATCTCCCCCATCGACGCGACGTCGAGACCCAGCCCCTGCTCGTCGATCCAGCGTGCGACGGTCCCCGTGAGGAAGCTCTTGGACGCGTAGTAGATGTGCCAGCCCGCGAAGGCCTCGCGCCAGGTCAGGGCGCGTCCCTTGAAGTCGACCTCGTCGACCACGTAGACCGGAGAGCCCTCCTGCTCCACGATCTCGGACGCCCCGAGCCCACCGATGCGCAACTCGCCCTCCCCGTC
This sequence comes from Propionibacterium sp., assembly GCA_012838755.1. Classification (GTDB taxonomy): domain Bacteria; phylum Actinomycetota; class Actinomycetes; order Propionibacteriales; family Propionibacteriaceae; genus Propioniciclava. The sequence goes on from DUOQ01000054.1 coordinate 5,685, forward strand.
GCGGACGACCGTCCCCGACCAGAGGCCCTCGACGAGTTCGTTGGGGTCGCTGGGCTTGACCAGCCACACGGGGGCCGCGGACGTGGCGTCCGCATGGATGGAGCCGGCGACGTGCATGTGGGTCATGCCGACCAGTTTTCCAGAGTTGCCCGCCGTGCCGGGACGGGGTCCACGCGCCGGGGTGCGAACGGGCCCCGATGCGGTGGTACAGTTTCCTGCGGCCCACAGGCCACGCCCCCTTAGCTCAGGGGATAGAGCACCGCCCTCCGGAGGCGGGAGCGCAGGTTCGAATCCTGCAGGGGGCGCCATCCGATCCGGTCAGTCGGCCACCTTCTGCGCGTAGTCGTTGGCGACCTGCGCCACGTCGGCGATGTACTGCTCCGAACGGTTGTAGCCGATCACCGCGCTGCGCCACCCCCCGGCCGAGTCCATGCCACCCCGCGCGCACAGGTAGCGCGCGGCCGCGAGCGCGGCGTCGTCGATGTTGTGGGGGTCGTTGACTCCGTCCCCGTTGCCGTCGGCCCCGTAGGACTTCCAGGTCGCCGGGATGAACTGCATGGGCCCAACCGCCCGGTCCCACTGCGTGTCACCGTCGAGCAGGCCCCCGTCGGTGTCGGGGATCGAGGCGAACCCGTTGCCGTCGAGCGCCGGCCCGAGGACCTTCGGCGACACCACCCCGTCGTCGCCCAGCCGGGACCCGCCGAAGGAGCCGTGGCGCGACTCGATCTGGCCGATCGCGGCCAGGGTGTTCCAGCCGAGTTGGCAGGCCGCCTTCTCCCGCTGCAGGGTCAGGGTGGCCCCCGCGTACGCCTCCAGGGCACGCCGGGGCACGCCCGTCCGGGCCACGACGTGGTCCAGCCACTGCGGGTCCACCCGACTCGCCGGCCGGGTACCGGGGCGGGTGGCGGCGGGTCGGGACGCCGTGGGCTGCGGCGTGCGCGCGACCGGCTCCGGGGAGGCCTGTGCGGGGGTCGGGGACGGCACGGGTGTGCCCATCCCCGACGGCGTCGGGGACGCCGGTCTCCTGCTGGGCGTCGGGCCGGGATCGGCCGACGGGCCGGCCGTCACGGAGGGCGGGGCGGTCGGCTCGGCCGGGGGCACCGGGGCCACCTCGGCGAC
>DUOQ01000006.1 GCA_012838755.1 Propionibacterium sp.
ACCGCCCGCTGCCAGGTCGACGTCATCAACGACCGGCACGACACCCTGTTCGGCGGCCGGATGCCGTCGCCCAGCCAGGGCACCCTCGAGCACCTGCGCCAGACCGTCCTCGAGCGGAAGGCCGACCTGGGCATCGCCACCGACGGCGACGCCGACCGCCTCGGAATCATCGACGACGCCGGCCACTTCCTGCACCCCAACCAGATCCTGGTGCTGCTGTACGAGTACCTCCTCACCGGCAAGGGCTGGACCGGCCCGGCCGTGCGCAACATGTCCACCACCCACCTGCTCGACCGCGTGGCCGCCGCCCATGGCGAGGAGTGCCACGAGGTGCCCGTCGGGTTCAAGTGGATCTCCGCGAAGATGGTCGAGACCGACGCCGTCATCGGCGGCGAGTCCTCCGGCGGCCTCACCGTGCGCGGCCACATCGCCGGAAAGGACGGCATCTACGCCGGTTCCCTGCTGGTCGAGATGGTCGCCGCCTCGGGCAAGATGCTGTCCGAGCTGTGGGCCGACATCGAGCAGCGCTACGGCAGGCTCGAGATGGTCGAGAAGTCCTATGGCTTCACCCCCGAGCGCCGCGCCGAGCTGCAGCACCGCGTCTTCACCGAGCAGGACCTGCCCGACTTCGCCGAGGTCCACGGCTCCTGGGAGGTCGACCGCGTCTGCTGGGACGACGGCTGCAAGATCTACTTCACCAACGGCGGGTGGGCCACGATCCGCTTCTCCGGAACCGAGCCGGTGCTCCGCGTCTTCGCCGAGATGGAGCACCTCGAGGACGCCGAGGCCGTCGCCGCCACCATCGCCGACCACCTGGGCCTGGAGGGCTGAAGACATGGCAACGACCAAGGCCGTCGTGATGGCGCGCGGGCTCGGCTCGCGCATGAAGAAGGACGCCGGCGCCACCCTCACCCCCGACCAGGCCGCGGCCGCGGCGTCCGGGGCGAAGGCCATGATGCCGCTGGGCGGGCGGCCGTTCCTGGACCACTCGCTGAGCCGCCTGGCCGACGCCGGGCTGACCGAGGTCTGCCTGGTCATCGGGCCCGAGCACGACGCCGTCCGCGACTACTACGACTCCCTCGACCTGGAGCGGCTCGAGATCTTCTACGCCATCCAGGCCGAGCCGAACGGCACCGCCGACGCGGTGGCCGCCGCCGACTGGTTCGCCGGCGACGACCAGGTCGTGGTCATCAACGGCGACAACCTCTACCCCACCGCGGCGCTGGCCGCGCTCGCGGCGTCCGACGGGTCGGCCACGATCGGGTTCACCCCGGCGGGCCTGGTGCAGAACTCCAACATCCCGGCCGACCGGATGACCGCGTTCGCCAGCCTGACCGCCGACGGAACCGGCGCCCTGGTCGAGATCGTCGAGAAGCCGACCGCCGAGCAGGTGGCCGCCCTGGGCGAGCACCGCCTCGTCAGCATGAACTGCTGGCTGTTCACCCCGGCCGTGTTCGACGCGTGCCGCGAGATCGTCCCGTCGGCGCGCGGCGAGCTCGAGATCGTGGACGCCGTGCGCCTCCTGGCCGCCGACGGGGAGCGCTTCGCCGTGATCCGGTCCGACGAGGGGGTGCTCGACCTGTCCTCCCGGGGTGACGTCGCCGACGTCGCCGCCCTCCTGACCGGCTCCGAGGTGCGCCTGTGAGCGAGGCGGCGGCCTGGCGCGTCCCCGGGCGGGTCGAGGTCCTCGGCAAGCACACCGACTACGCCGGCGGGAACGTCCTGGTCTGCGCCGCCTCCCAGGCGGTCACCGCCGTCGCGCGCCCCCTCACCGTGCGGGACGCCGCGGGCTGCGGCCTGCGGGCGCGCTCGGCCGCGTTCCCGGGGACCGTGTCGCTGGTGCCGGGGGTCGAGCCCGACCTGCCCGCCGGCCACTGGGGGCGCTACGTCGCCACCGCCTGGAAGCGGCTACGCGCCAACTTCGGCGCACTGCCCCCCGCCGAGCTGACGTTCTCCTCCGACCTGCCGCTGGCCTCGGGGATGAGCTCCTCGTCGGCGTTGGTGGTCGCCTCCGCGCTCGCGCTGGCCGACCTGGCCGGGCTCCGCGAGACCGAGCTGTGGGCGTCCGAGCTCGGCGACGACCGGCTGGCCTGGGCGTCCTACTTGGCCTCGGTCGAGAACGGCTCGACCTTCCGCTCCCTGGTGGGGCGGGCCGGCGTCGGCACGCGCGGCGGCTCCGAGGACCACACGGGCATGCTCTGCTCCCACCCCGGGCAGTTGGGCCAGTTCGGGTTCGACCCGGTCGCCCGACACCGCCACGTGCCGCTGCCCCACGACCACGTGTTCGTCGTCGCGGTCAGCGGCGTGAGCGCCGAGAAGACCGGCGCCGCCCTGGCCGACTACAACCGGGCCTCCGACGCGACGACCGCCGCCCTGTCCGCCTGGAACGCTGCGACCGGGCGCGGCGACCGCTCGCTGGCCGCCGCCGTGCGCTCGACCCCCGACGCCCTGGGCCGCCTCATGGCGCTGCTCGACGACGAGACGCTGCGCACCCGCGTCGACCACTTCGTGCGGGAGTCCGAGCTGTTCGTGCCCGCCGCCGCCGACGCCCTCGAGCGCGGCGACCTGACCGGCTTCGGCGCCGTGACCGCCACCTCCCAACGACTGGCCGAGACGCTGCTGGGCAATCAGGTCCCCGAGACGATCGCGCTGGCGCGCACAGCCCGCGAGCTGGGGGCCGTCGCGGCGTCCGCGTTCGGGGCCGGGTTCGGCGGATCGGTGTGGGCCCTGCTCGCCCGCTCCGACGCCGAGTCCTTCGCCACCGCCTGGCTCGACCGCCACACCCGGGGCTTCCCGGTGCGGGCGGCCGCGGCGTCCGTCATCGTGACCGAGGCCGACCGGGCCGCCGAGCGTGTGCACGCAAGCGCCCTTGCCGAGGCCGGATCTTTGTAGGGTGGGGAAGGTGAGGTTCCTCTTCCTGGGCGCGGGCGCGATCGGCACGTACATCGGCGGGTCGTTGGCCGCCTCGGGCCAGGAGGTCGCGTTCATCGAGCAACCCGGCCCGGCCGCCGACATCGCCGAGTCGGGGCTGACGGTGGAGACGGCGTCCGGCACGCTGACCGTGCGCGACGTGACCCTGTTCACCGACGCGGCCACGGCCCTGGACGCCGGCCCGTGGGACATCGCCGTGTTCGCCCTGAAGTCGTTCGACACCGCCGAGGCGGTCGAGCAGCTCCTCGCCACCGGGCGCGCGGTGCCGACCATCTTGTCGCTGCAGAACGGCGTCGACAACGAGCCCACGATCGCCGCGCGGCTGGGCCCCGACCGCGTCATCGCGGGCACCGTGACCACCGCCATCGGCAAGCCGGGCGTCGGCCACGTCATCGAGGAGACCCACCGCGGCGTCGGGGTCGCGCTGGGCCACCCCCTGTCGGAGCCGCTGGTCACCGCGCTCGACGGCGCCGGCCTGGCCGCCGAGGGGTTCGCCTCCCCCGGCTCCATGAAGTGGTCGAAGCTGCTGACGAACCTGCAGGGGTCGGCCACCTCGGCGATCCTCGACCTGCCCGTCGCCGAGGTGTTCGGCGACGCCCGCCTCCACGAGGTCGAGACCGCCGCGATGCGCGAGTGCCTCGCGGTGATGCGCGCGCTGGGGTTCGCGCCGGTCGACCTGCCCGGGACGCCCGTGCGCCTGCTCGCCTTCGCCGTCGAGAAGCTGCCCAAGGTCGTCACACGGCCGATCTTCACCAAGCTTCTGGGTGGGTCACGCGGGCACAAGATGCCGTCGCTGCACATCGACCTGCACGCCGGACGCCGTCGCTCCGAGGTCGGCCACCTCCACGGGGCCGTGGTACGCCACGGCGCGACCGTGGGCGTCCCGACGCCGGTCAACGCCGTGCTGACCTCGGTGCTCGAGGGCCTGACGGCCGGCACCGAGGACATCGCGTCCTTCCGCCGCCGCCCCGAGGCCCTGCTCGCCCGGCTCCGCCGGCGCTGACGGCCCGCCTACTCGCCGGGGTACCGGACGCCGACCTGCGCCCGGATCTCGTCGAGGGTCTCCATGATCGAGACGGTCTCCTCCAGCGGCAGCAGCGGCGACTCGGTCGCGCCGTCCGCGACGAGCTGCGCCAGGTGGGACGCCTCGAAGCACAGCCCGAGGTGCCCTTGGATGGCCGGCGGCTCCGACTCGGTGACGTCGCCGTCGCACGTGACCAGCCGCACGACGCCCGGGGTGTAGAACGGACCGTCCAGCTCGATCCGCGCCCGCGAGCCGCTGATGGCCGCCACCGTGGGCGTCCGCGCGGCCAGCGTGGTCGAGACCAACGCGTGCGCCCCGGAGCCATGGGTGAGCACCGCCGCGACCTGGCGGTCGACGCCAAGGTCGGTCAGGCTCCCGCGCGCGGTGACCGAGGCCCGCTCGCCCAGCACGAACGAGGCGTAGGAGACCGGGTAGATGCCCAGATCGAGCAGCGCGCCACCGGCGAGGTCGGGCGCGAACAGGCGCGAGGTCGGGTCCACGGCGAACCACTGCCCGTGGTCGGCGGTGACCGTCTCGACCTCGCCGAGCGCCCCGTCGGCGAGCAGGCGGCGCACGATGTCGGTCGTGGGCAGGAAGCGCGTCCACATGGCCTCGACGCAGGCGACGCCGGCCGAGCGCGCGGCGTCCACGACCTCGCCGGCCTCGGCGGCGTTGCGGGTGAACGCCTTCTCGACCAGCACGTGCTTGCCGGCGGCGATGGCGAGCAGTGCGTGGTCGCGGTGGTGGGAGTGCGGCGAGGCGATGTACACGGCGTCCACGGCCGGGTCGGCGACGAGGGCCTCGTAGGAGCCGTGCGCCCGCTCGATGCCGAACCGCTGGGCGAACGCGTCCGCGCGCCCGGCCGAGCGCGACCCCACGGCCACCACGCGCTGGCGGGTGTACCGCTGCAAAGCCTCGACCATCGTGGCGGCGATGCCACCGGGCGCGAGGACGCCCCAGTTCAGCGGTGGCGCCTCGGACGGGTCAGGGATGCGCGGCAGCGGCAGGCTCATGGCGTCCAGCATCTCACCGTGGGTGGGTGCGGCCTAGGCTGTCGGCCATGACCGATGTTCCTGACGGCACCGACCCCGTGGCCCTGGCCAACTGGCTGTTCGACCTCGCCCGCCAGGGTGACGCCGCCCGTCTGGGCGCCTACGTGGACGCCGGCGCCCCGGTCGACCTGACCGACGCCGAGGGCAACACCCTGCTGATGCTGGCCAGCTACCACGACCAGCCGGCCACCGTCCGCGAGCTCGTGGCCCGCGGTGCCGACGTGGACGCCCTCAACGCGCGCGGCCAGTCCCCGCTGGCGGGGGCCGTGTTCAAGCAGGCCGACGAGGTCGTCCGGGTGCTCGTCGAGGCCGGCGCCGATCCCGATGCCGGGACGCCCACGGCGCGGGCGACCGCCCAGATGTTCGGCCGCACCGACCTGTTCGGCTGACGCCGATTCCCTCGTCCCCACCGCAGGGCTGACGCTCGACGCCCGGCCGGGACGCTCCGGGGACGTCGAGTGTCAGCTGTGCGGTGCTGAGGGAGTCCGGGTCAGCGGTCTTCCGGGTCAGGGCACCAGCAACGGGATCACCAGCGAGATGCACAGGCCGGTCAGGCCCATGGCGAGCCCGGAGAACGCCCCCTGGGTCTCGCCCTCCTGGAACGCCCGCGACGTCCCGATGCCGTGGGAGGCCACGCCCATCGCCAGGCCGCGTGCGCGAGGGTCGGTGATGCGGGCGGCGGTGAGGATCCACGGCCCGAACACGGCCCCGGCGAGTCCGGCGATCATGACGAACAGCACCGCCACGGGCGCCCACCCGCCGAGCGACTCGGCCAGCGCCATCGCGATCGGGGTGGTCGACGACTTGGGCGCCATGGACAGCGCCAGTTCCTCCGAGCCACCGAGCCAGACGGTCAGCCAGTAGCCGGCCAGGATCGAGAACACCGACCCCACGACGACGACGCCGAGCACCATCAGCGCCGCCTCCTTCACGTGGGACGCCTGCCGGTACAGCGGCAACGCCAGTGCGACGGTGGCCGGCCCGAGCAGGAACGTCAGCACGCCGGCCCCGTCCGCATACACGGTGTAGTCGATGCCCAGCAGCACCAGCACCGCCCCGATGACGCCCGCCGCCACCAGCAGCGGGGTCAGCAAGGGGTTGCGGCCGGAGCGCTCCCAGAGCTTGTCGGCGGCCCAGTAGATCCCGACGGTCAGCGTGAGCGCGAACAGCGGCGAGGTCGACACCCACTCCCAGGTCTCGGCGAACCTCATGCGGCCGCCTCCTCGGACGCCCCGCGCCCCCGGCGTCCGGGTCGCAGCAGCATGGCCAGCCACCCGACCAGCAGGAACGTCAGCAGCCACGACACGACCGACCCGACCACCGCGGGCACCCACTGCGACGCGATCTGCGGGCCGTACACGATGAACCCGACCGTGCTCGGCAGGAACATGATCGGCAGGTAGTGCACGAGGGTCCCCGCGGCGCGCACCGTCGAGCCGTCCTCCCGCGGACGCCGCCACAGCAGCCACCCGAAGAACAGCACCATGCCGACGACGGGGCCGGGCACGGGGACGCCCGTCAGCCGCACCAGCACCTCGCCGAGCAGCTGACAGGCGAGGATGATCGCGAGTCCACCGAGCATGGTCGTCAGTCTCGCACCAGCCCGGACCCTGAACCGTCCCGGAACCAGACGCCGGACGCCCCGGGCCGGCGTCGCCCCTACGCTGGCCCCATGGACTTCGTCGGCCTGCCCCTGCACCCGCTGGTCGTCCACCTCGTGGTCGTGGCCCTGCCGGTCGGCGCGCTGGCCACGGTCGCCGCGGTGGTCTCCCCGGCGGTCCGCGAGCGGTTCGGTGTCCTGGCGATCGGCACGCTCACGCTCGGCGCGCTCGGCGCCATCGCCGCGAAGTTCTCGGGGGAGGCCCTCGCCGAGACCGTCCTCCGCCCCGAGTCCCACGAGCGGTTCGGCAACGCCACCCTCATCGTCGGCCTGGCAACGGCGGCGCTGGCCTGGCTCTGGTGGTGGCTCGAGCGCCGCCGCGAGCAGGCGCCCCCGGGCACGAGCGGTTTCGGCGCGATGGCGACCGGGGGGCTCCTGGCCACCGCGGCCCTGGCCGTCACCGTCCTCGCCGTCCTCACCGGGCACTCGGGTGCGCAGGCCACGTGGTCCAGCCGCCTGGCGACCCCGGACGCCGCGGCCACCGGCCAGGCCGCGCCCACGGCGTCCTGGTCGCTGGAGGAGGTGGCCCAGCACGACTCGGCCGAGGACTGTTGGGCCGCGGTCGGGGACGGCGTCTACGACCTGACGTCGTGGGTCACCCTCCACCCGGGCGGGAGGCAGCGCATCCTCGAGCTGTGCGGCACCGACGCGACCGGCCGGTTCATGCTTCAGCACGAGCGCAACCCGCGATCGAACGCCCAGTTGGAGGCCCTGCGGATCGGTGGGCTGGCCTGAGTCGATATCCTTCCCGGCATGACCGAGAGCCCGTCGACACCCACTGACTTCATCCGCGACCAGATCCGTCGCGACAACGAAGCCGGGACCTATGGCGGGCGCGTGCAGACGCGGTTCCCACCCGAGCCGAACGGCTACCTGCACATCGGCCACGCGAAGGCGATCGTCACCGACTTCGGCATCGCCGAGGACTTCGACGGCGTCTGCAACCTGCGCCTCGACGACACGAACCCCGACACCGAGGACACGGAGTACGTCGAGGAGATCAAGTCCGACATCGCCTGGCTCGGCTACACGCCGGGCGTGACGGTGCACGCCTCCGACTACTTCGAGGAGCTGTACGCCTGGGCCGAGCACCTCGTCGAGCAGGGCAAGGCGTACGTCGACGACCAGGACGCCGAGACGATCTCGGCGCAGAAGGGCGGCTTCGGCACCCCCGGCGTCGAGTCGCCGTTCCGCGACCGGTCCCCCGAGGAGAACCTCGACCTGCTGCGCCGCATGCGCGCCGGCGAGTTCCCCGACGGCGACCGGGTGCTGCGCGCGAAGATCGACATGGCGTCCGACGACATGTGGCTGCGCGACCCGGTGATGTACCGCATCCGGCACGCCCACCACCACAACACCGGCGATGCCTGGGTGATCTACCCCACCTATGACTGGGCGCACGGCCAGAGCGACGCCATCGAGGGCGTCACCCACTCGCTGTGCAGCCTCGAGTTCGAGAGCCACCGGCCGCTGTACGACTGGTTCCTCGAGCAGCTGCCCCTGGAGGGCTCCGCGCCGATCCAACGCGAGTTCGCCCGCCTCGAGCTCACCCACACGGTCACCTCGAAGCGCCGCCTGCGCACGCTGGTCGAGCAGGGCGTCGTCGACGGCTGGGACGACCCCCGCATGCCCACCCTGTCGGGCCTGCGCCGCCGCGGTTACCCGGCCTCGGCGATCGTCGCGTTCTGCGAGGCGACGGGCGTCACCAAGACCAACTCCCGCAAGGCCATCGAGGAGCTCGAGAGCTACGTCCGCCGCGACCTCAACAAGCTGGCCCAGCGCCGCATGGCCGTGCTGCGTCCCCTCAAGCTGGTCATCACCAACTGGCCCACGGACGCCGCGGGCGCGCCCGCCGTCGAGCACTTCGAGATCGCCAACAACCCCGAGAACCCCGAGGACGCCACCCGCCAGGTCGCGTTCAGCGGCGAGCTGTGGATCGAGTCCGACGACTTCGCCGAGGTGCCGCCGCCGAAGTTCTTCCGCCTCTCGCCGGGACGCGAGGTGCGCCTGCGCGGCGCCTTCTTCGTCACGGCGACCGATGTCGTCAAGGACGACGCGGGCGAGGTCGTCCAGGTGAACGCCACCTACGACCCCGAGTCGCGGGGCGGCACGGCGTCCGACGGCCGCAAGGTGAAGTCGACGATGCACTGGGTCTCGGCCGCCCACGCGGTGCCCCTGCGGGTCGCGTTGTACGAGCGGCTGTTCACCACCGAGGTGCCGGGGGCGGCGACCGGCGAGGCGCTCGACGACCTGAACCCCGACTCCCGCGAGTTGCTGACCGGCTGGGGCGAGGCCGCCCTCGGCGAGACCGCGCCGGGCGAGGTCGTGCAGTTCGAGCGCTTGGGCTACTTCGCCGCGGACCCCGACGAGAAGGGGCTGTTCCACCGCACGGTGGGCCTGCGCGACGAGTGGGCCTCGATCCAGAAGCGGGGGTGACCCCGTCTTGAGCACGCCGTTCAGCCCCGTGCGCGCCCGCGTCGGGATCTCGATGATGTTCTTCACCAACGGGTTCCTGATCGCGAACCTGCTGCCCCGCTACCCCGAGGTCAAGCAGGCCTTCGGGTTGAGCAACACCGAGTTCGGCGTGGTGGTGGCGATGATGGCGCTGGGCTCGATCATCGCCTCGTGGCTGCCGGCGCCGCTGATCCGGCGCTTCGGTGCCGGGCCGGTCGCACTGGCCGGCACCGTGGCCATCGCCGCCAGCATCGCCGCGATCGGGTTCGCCCCGCACGTGTTGCTCGTCGCCGCCGTGCTCGCCGTCACCGGCTTCTCGGACGCGGTGACCGACACGGCGCAGAACGTCCACGGGCTGCTCGTCGAGGACGCCTACGGCAAGTCGATCATCAACTCGCTGCACGCCCTGTGGAGCTTCGGCGCCTTCACCGGCGGCGCGATCGGGGCGTGGGCGGCCTCGCAGGAGATCCCGCTCGGGCCCCACCTGGTCGTGGCGGCCGTCGTCGCGATCATGCTGGCCGCACTGGCGATCGCCCTGTCGCGCCTGCCGGCCGACCTCGTGCGACGCTCGGCCGAGGCCACCGGACGCCCCGAGTCGACGCGCCTGACCCGCGCCATGTGGCTCCTCCTGCTGCCCCTGGGTCTGCTCACCATCGTGGGCATCCTGCCCGAGGAGGCCGCGATGAACTGGGCGGCCCTCTACCTCGTCCAGGTGGTCGAGACCCCGTTCGGCGTCGCCGGCCTGGGCTTCGTCTCCATGATCGCCGCGCAGACCGTTGGCCGCCTCCTCGGCGACCTGGCCACCGACCGCTGGGGGGCGGTCGCGGTGATGCGCACCGGTGGCATCCTGATCGCGCTCGGGGGTCTGCTGATCGTGGCGGTCCCCGTGCTGCCGCTGGTCCTGCTCGGCTTCGCGCTCATCGGCTTCGGCTGCGCCACGGTGGTCCCTGCCGCCTACGCCGCGGCCGGACGCCTCCCCGGCCTGCCCGAGGGAGCCGGGGTCGCCATCGCCAGCTGGCTGCTGCGGATCGGCTTCCTCGCGACGCCGCCGCTGGTCGGCTTCGTGTCCGACCAGACGAGCCTGCGGGTGGCCCTCGGCATCCTGGTCGTCGCGGGCGTCGCCGTGTTCGCGCTCGCCCACCGCGTCCGATCGACCCCCACCCCGGCGGCAGGCTGAAGGGTACATCTACGCCTACCGTGTCTTCGGCTGCGACGGCTCGACCGACGTGACCGTCGAAGCCATCGACCGCGCCGTCGCCGATGGCGTCGACGTGATCAACATGTCGCTCGGCTCCAGCTACGGCACGGCCGACGACCCGTCCGCGGTCGCCTCGACCAACGCCGTCGGCGCGGGCGTCGTCGTGATCGCCTCGGCCGGCAACTCCGGCCCGAACCCGTACGTCACCGG
>DUOQ01000055.1 GCA_012838755.1 Propionibacterium sp.
CCCCGACCCCGGAGTGGACCCAGGACTTCCTCGACCGCGGCTCCAACCTGCTCCTCCTGGCGCTCGGCGAGGGCGCCCCGGTGGGCATGCTCGTCGCCGTGGAGACCGGCCACCTCGGCGAGAGCCCCGACCTGTTCGTCTACGGCATCCGGGTCCGCGAGGGCTCGCGCGGCCAGGGGATCGCCCACCGGCTCATCGACAAGGCCGTGGAGGTCGCCGAGGAGGCCGGCTGCAGCCGCGTGTGGGGCTCACTCGACCACGGGGAGGCCATCCCGGCCACCTCGCCGCTCTCGCCGCCCGACGCGGTGACCTCCGGGGCCACGACGTTCATCATCCCCGTCCCGTGAGCACTGCCCACCCCGCCCGCGCCACGGATTCCGCACCCGCCGGGCTACCCATGTATCGTGGGCCCCATGCAGCGCGTGCTCCTTCTTGGATGCCGCGGCGGGGCCCGCTAGAGCGGACCGGCTCCCCGTCGCGGGATCTCGTCGCGCCGGTCCGGTCTCGTAGATCGCCTAGGAAGTAGAGCCCCAGATATGACTCCCGCTGACGCGTTCGTCTCGTCGTCGTCGACCATCACTCCCCCCTCCAAGCCGGGCCGCCCCGGCCAGCCGTCGTGGAACAAGCAGCGCGGCTCCTCCATGCCGGTGCACCGCTACCGGCCCTTCGCCGAGGAGGTCGAGGACGTCTCGCTGCCCGACCGCACGTGGCCCGACACCGTGATCACCCACGCGCCCCAGTGGTGCGCCGTGGACCTGCGCGACGGCAACCAGGCGCTCATCGACCCCATGAGCCCCGCCCGCAAGCGCCGCATGTTCGAGCTGCTCGTCCGCATGGGCTACAAGGAGATCGAGGTCGGCTTCCCGTCCGCCTCGCAGACGGACTACGACTTCGTCCGCGAGATCATCGAGGACGACGCGATCCCCGAGGACGTCACCATCCAGGTGCTGGTCCAGTGCCGCGAGGACCTCATCCGCCGCACGTTCGAGGCCTGCGAGGGCGCGCGCAACGTGATCGTGCACTTCTACAACTCCACCTCGATCCTGCAGCGCAAGGTGGTGTTCCGGAAGGACCGCGACGCCATCAAGCAGATCGCGACCGACGCCGCCGAGCTGGTCACGCGCATCGCGAAGGACTACCCGGACACCACGTGGCGCTGGGAGTACTCGCCCGAGTCGTTCACCGGCACCGAGCTCGCGTTCTCCAAGGAGGTGTGCGACGCCGTGACCGAGGTCGTGGGCGCCACCCCGGAGAACCCGATCATCATCAACCTGCCGGCGACCGTCGAGATGGCCACGCCCAACGTCTACGCCGACCAGATCGAGTGGATGAGCCGCAACCTGGCGCACCGCGACTCCACCATCCTGTCGCTGCACCCGCACAACGACCGCGGCACCGGTGTGGCCGCCGCCGAGCTCGCCTTCCAGGCCGGCGCCGACCGCATCGAGGGCTGCCTGTTCGGCAACGGCGAGCGCACCGGCAACGTGTGCCTGGTGACGCTGGGCATGAACATGCTCACGCGCGGCGTCGACCCGCAGATCAACTTCTCCGACATGGACGAGATCCGCCGGACCGTCGAGTACGCCAACCAGCTGAACGTGCCCGAGCGGCACCCGTACGGCGGCGACCTGGTCTTTACCGCCTTCTCCGGCTCGCACCAGGACGCCATCAACAAGGGCTTCGACGCGCTGCAGGCCGAGGCCGACGCGCGCGGCGAGAACGTCTCCGACATCACGTGGGAGGTCCCGTACCTGCCTATCGACCCCAAGGACGAGGGCCGCACCTACGAGGCCGTCATCCGCGTCAACTCGCAGTCCGGCAAGGGCGGCGTCGCCTACATCATGAAGAGCGACTACGGCCTGCAGCTGCCGCGGCGCCTGCAGATGGAGTTCTCGCAGATCGTCCAGAACGTCACCGACTCCGAGGGCGGCGAGGTCACGCCCAAGCAGATGTGGGACATCTTCTCGCTGGAGTACCTGGACCGGGTGTCGCCCATGGAGCGCATCTCCCAGCAGCTGGACCCGGCCGAGACCGACGACGGCGAGGACACGATCGACGCCGTGGTCAAGTGGAAGGGCAAGACCACCGAACTCACCGGGTCCGGTAACGGCCCGCTGGCCGCGTTCGTCGCCGCCCTCAACGAACTGTTCGACGACGAGGTGCGCATCCTCGACTACAGCGAGCACGCGATGACCGCTGGCGACGACGCCACCGCCGCCGCCTACGTCGAGTGCCAGGTCGGCAACCGCGTCTTCTGGGGCGTCGGCCGCGCCGGCTCGATCACGACCGCGTCGCTGCGGGCCGTGGTCTCCGCGATCAACCGCGCCTACGCCGACGAGGCCGAGGGCGTGGAGGCCACCGGCAGCACCGAGGGCGCCCGCACCTGGGCCCCCTGACGGGTCGCTCGCGCTTCCCCGCCTGAACTCCCCGCTCCGCGCCTGCGC
>DUOQ01000056.1 GCA_012838755.1 Propionibacterium sp.
CACGCGCACCGGCATGCGCACCGCGTCCGAGGCCCACGGGCCCCGCGGCGCCGACGTCGGCCAGTTCGTCGCGCTGGCGCTGGTGACCGGCGGGGGGATGTGGCTGCTGCAGGTGCTCGGCTGGGGGACGCCCCTGCCCTGGCTGCTGGCCGCGGGGCTGGCCAGCCTCTCCGCCGGGCTGGTGTGGTGGCAGGCCGACCGCGCGAAGGGCACCGAGTCGGAGCAGGCCCACGGGTGGCGCAGCTGGCTGCGCACCGTGGCCGCCCACTGGACGATCGTGGCAGCCCACGTCATCGCGCTCGTCGCCCTCGGGGCCGCCATCACGCTGGTGCTGCTGCAGATGCCGACCCTGGGCACGCTCGGCGTCCTGCTCGTCGGGCTCGGGTTGTTCGTGGCCGGGCTCAGCCTCCTCGCCGCGCCCTGGGTGCTGCGGGCGCGGCGGGCGCTGGCACGCCTGCGCGAGGAGAAGCTCGTCTCCGACGCCCGCGCCGACATGGCCGCCCACCTGCACGACTCGGTGCTGCAGACCTTGGCCCTGATCCAGCGCCAGGCCGGGGACGCGCGCGAGGTCGGCCGGCTGGCCCGCCGGCAGGAGCGCGAGTTGCGCGAGTGGCTCTACGGCGAAGCGGAGGAGGCCGACACCCTGCGCGCCGCGCTGCTCGAGGCGGCGCTCGAGGTGGAGGACAACTTCGACGTCGAGGTCGAGACGATCACCGTCGGTGACGACATCGACCTTGACCCGGCGCTGCGCGAGCTCGTCCGTGCGGCACGCGAGGCGATGCTGAATGCGGCGAAACACTCGGGTGCCCCCACGGTGGACGTCTACGCTGAGGTGTCAGAGGACCTCGTCGAGGTGTTCGTCCGCGACCGCGGGCGGGGCTTCGACACCGAGCAGATCGCGGACGATCGCATGGGCGTCCGTGGGAGCATCCTCGACCGGATGGCCCGCCACCACGGGGTGGCCCGCATTCGGTCGTCGGAGGAGAGAGGTACGGAAGTGACCCTGGAGATGAGGCGATGAGCGACAAGACCAGCCCCGAGACCACCCCCGAGGCCCCCGAGGCCACGGACGGCGGCGCCGGCCTGTCCCACCGGCAGCGGCGCGTCGTCGTGGTCGACGACCACGCCATGTTCCGCAGCGGGGTGAAGCACGACATCGGCCCGTTCGTCACCATCGTCGGTGAGGGCGAGGACGTCCCGACCGCGGTCGAGGCCATCACCCGCACCACGCCCGACGTGGTGCTGCTCGACGTGCACATGCCGGGTGGTGGTGGCATCGAGGTGATCAAGCAGGTGCACGCCACGCACCCCGACATCCGGTTCCTGGCCGTGTCGGTCTCCGACGCCGCCGAGGACGTCATCGGCGTGATCCGCGCCGGCGCCCGCGGCTACGTGACGAAGTCGATCTCGGCGTCCGAGCTCGTCGAGGCGATCGGACGCGTCGCCGACGGGGACGCCGTGTTCAGCCCCCGCCTGGCCGGATTCGTGCTGGACGCCTTCTCGGGTGCCATCGACATCGCCTCGATCGACGAGGAGCTCGACCGGCTGAGCCAGCGCGAGCGCGAGGTGCTCCGCCTGATCGCGCGCGGCTACGCGTACAAGGAGGTGGCGCGCGAGCTGTTCATCTCGATCAAGACCGTCGAGACCCACGTCAGCTCGGTGCTGCGCAAGCTGCAGTTGTCGAACCGGCACCAGCTCACCCGCTGGGCCACCGACCGCAAGCTGGTCTGACGACGCGGAACGGCCCCGGGGGAGTACCCCCGGGGCCGTTGCGCGTGTGTAGTGAGCCGTGCGTCAGCGACGGTTCTTGGTGACGAAGCCCCAGATGACGAGCACGAGCAGCGAACCCAGGATCGCGACGATCCAGGTCTGAAGGCTCCAGAACGTGTCCAGGCCAACGTTGAAGACCGCGCTGCCGATGAAGCCACCGAGCAGGGCGCCGACGACGCCGAGCACCAGCGTGGCCAACCAGCCACCGCCCTGGCTACCCGGCATGATCGCCTTGGCAATGGCCCCAGCGAGGAGGCCGAGAACAATCCAACCAATGATTCCCATGGCTGAAACGTTAGCCGCCCCAATTTCGAATGCGCTAGCCACACGCCGTGTATTCAGGGTTCAATCAGGTTCACCCCGGGATTTCGGGGGTCAGAGCAGGGGGCGCAGGGGGGCGATGAGGGCCTCGGAGACCTTCGCGGCCAGGGGCCGGCGCTCCCACTCCTCGAGGGTCAGCTCGCGGCAGTTGCCCATGTCCATGACGAAGATCTCCTCCATCATGGTGGCCAGGTCCTCGTCCAGGATCTCGGCGTTGATCTCGTAGTTGCCGACCAGGCTCAGCCGGTCGATGTTCGCCGTGCCGATGGTCGACCAGACCCCGTCGATGGTGGCGGTCTTCGCGTGCACCATGGCCTTCTGGTACAGGTACAGGCGCACCCCGCGGCTCAGCAGGGCGTGGTAGGAGACGCGGCTCAACCAGTCGGCCACGATGTGGTTCGAGTCGGCCGGCACGATGATGCGGACGTCCACCCCCCGCTCGGCGGCCTCGACCAGGGCGAAGACCATGTCGTCGTCGGGGATGAGGTAGGCGTGGGTGAACCAGATGCGCTCGCGCGCCCGGTCGATGGCCTCCAGGTACATGTACCGGATGGGGTAGACGCCCAGGCTCGGGACGTTGCGGGCCAGCGTGATGGGGGACTCCCACTGGCGGTCGTCGGGCTGGGGCAGCGGCTCGAGCTTGCGTGGCTTGGTCTGGTTCCAGTAGTCGACGAAGGCGTTCTCGAGGTCGGCCACGGCGGGCCCGACCAGCCGCATGTGGGTGTCGCGCCATCGGGTGGCGTACTCCGACCCCAGGTTGTAGCCGCCCAGGAACCCGATCCTGCCGTCCACCACGAGGACCTTGCGGTGGTTCAGGCCGGGGGCGCGCATGGGGAAACCGCGCAGGCCGGTCCAGGGCCGGTGGCGCAGCACGTGGATGCGCGGGTCGAACTGGAAGAACCGCTGCGGCACGACCAGGTTCGCGAACCAGTCGTAGACGAGGTGGACGTCGACGCCGCGCTCGGCGGCCGCGGTCACGGCACGCTTGAACCGCTCGCCGGTGCGGTCGGCCTTCCAGATGTACGTCTCCAGCAGGACGGTCCCCTCGGCGGCGTCGATCGCGGCGATCATGTCCTCGAAGAGGTCGCGCCCCTTGGTGTAGACGGTCACCTCGGTGCCGTCGGCCGGCACCGTCTGGGGCGGGGCCGTGGGGAACCCCACGTGGTGGCGTCCACGCCTGCGTCGGCGGTCGGCGACCAGCAACGTGGCGATGACCCCGGCCTGCGCCGTGGCCAGGACGGCAGCCCCCCACTTGACCGCCCGGTTCAACCCACCGATCACCATGGGCACACAGTAGTTGACTCGGCGGGGCCAACTAGGCTGGCCGGGCCATGACTGACCTGCCCGACCTCTTCTCGTTCAACGCCGAGCCCGACGAGGCGCCCCCGGCCCCCGTCCTGCGGGCACGCCCCGACGCCGCGGGCGCGGCCGACGC
>DUOQ01000057.1 GCA_012838755.1 Propionibacterium sp.
ATCATCGCCAGCATCCTCAACGTCGGCCTGGTCGTCGTCTTCATCGCCGTGTTGGACCTCGGCGTCGGGGGCGCCGCGCTCGCCACGGTGGTCGCCCAAGGCATCTCGGTCGTGCTGTGCCTCATCCTGATCGGGCTGCGCATCCCCGAGTTGCGCCTGCGCCGCGACGACTGGCGGGTCGGACGCCTCGAGCTGGGCGAGTCCACCAACCTGGGCCTCACGATGGGCTTCCAGCTGTCGGTCATCGCCATCGGCGCCGCCCTGCTGCAGGTGGGCATCAACAGCCTCGGCACGGACGCCGTGGCCGCCTTCACCACCGCGATGCGCGTCGACAACGTGGCCGTGATCCCGCTGGCCTCGGTCGGCGTCGCGATCAGCACCTACGTCGCCCAGAACCGCGGTGCCGCCGAGTGGTGGCGGATCCGCCACGGCGTCCAGCGGACGTCCCTGCTGGCGACCGGTCTGGCGCTGGCGCTGGGCCTGGTGATCATGGCTTTCGGCACCGAGCTGGTGCGCCTGTTCGTCGGCAGCGGGGAGGACCGCGTCGTCGCCATGGCCCACGAGTACCTGATGGTCAACGCCTCCTTCTACGTGCCTCTGGCGCTCCTGTTCGTGTGGCGCAACGGGCTGCAGGGCATGGGCTCGACCCGCGTGCCCACCATGGCGGGCGTCGTCGAACTCGTCGCCCGCGGCGGCGCCGGCCTGCTGCTCGTCGGCCCGCTCGGGTTCCTCGGCGTGGCGCTGGCGGCTCCCCTGGCCTGGGTCGGGGCGCTCATCCCCGTCGCGGTCGCCTGGTTCCTCCAGCGGCGTCGCCTCGTGGCGGCCGAGCGCACGCTGGCCGCACCCGCGGCGTCCGAGGTCGTGCCCGCCGCCTGACAGAGCTGAACGTCACCTCTGGCGAAGCGCCGCCTGACGCTCGGCATGCACCTAGGCTGGGTGCATGCCTGCCCCTCCGGTGGATCGCCCCCTGCGTTGGATCATCGGCACAGCCGTCGGTCTGGCCCTGGTGGCGCTGCTGGTGTGGTCCTTCGTGGATCCCTACCGCGGCACGGTGGACATGTTCAACGAACCCAGCCGCCCGCTCGATGCCCCGTTGACCCGCACGCAGGCGATCGAGGATCTCCACGAGGTGTACGCGACGTTCTCCTCGCGCCACGTCGCAGCGCTTCACGGCCCGCCTTCGGCGGTGACGGACGCCTACCACCGCGAGGTTGCCTCCTTGCCCGAGCAACCCACCGTGTTGGATGTGTGGCGCGCGGCCTCCGCGATGGTGAGCCCGATCAAGGACGGACACATGGTGGTCGCTCCGTATGACCCCGATGCCGTCGAGACGACAGTCGGGTTCACTTTCGACGGCGCCACCCTGCGCCTTGAGGGCGGCGACATCGTGACGAGCGTCGACGGGGTGTCGGTCGCGGATCTGTGGCGCGAGTTCAACCGGTTCTCCACTGCGGAGAGTGCGGCTGCGGCGCGGTACGACTTCGCCCGATTCCTGCAGCGACCCGAGCGTCTGGCTTGGTTGGGTGCGCCCGGGGGTGGCGAGGGCGTGCGGGTGGGGACCGCCGACGGCGAACAGGTCCTGGAGGTGGCACCACGTTCGCAGGGGCACCAGGGGCTGGTGGCGGAGTATCGCTTCGAGGGCGATGTGGGAGTGCTGACCGTGCATGAGTGCGTGGCGTCCGAGGAGTACTCCCAGGTGCTGAGGGAGTTCTTCACCGCTGTGCAGCAGCGCGGCGTGACACGGATCGCCGTCGATCTGCGCACCAACCCCGGCGGCACGAACTCGGTCGCCCGCGAGTTCGTCACCTGGCTGGATGTGCCCGAGTACGTGACCTGGGCGGCATCCGTGCGGGTGGGGCCGTGGTTGATCGTCAACAAGCCGAGCCAGGAGGTGAACGAGCGTGTGCCCGAGCCGTACAGGGGCGAGGTGTTCGTGCTGACGTCACCCGCCACGTTCAGCTCGGCCGTGGACTTCGCGGACCTTCTTCAGGGCAACGGGCTGGCGACCGTTGTGGGCGAGGCTCCGGCGAACAATCCGACGTCCTACGGCGACATCTTGCGGTTCCAACTGCCGCATTCGGGGCTGGCCTGGGTGACGACGTACAAGCTGTTCGTGCGTGTCGACGGTGATCCTGACCCGACCAGGCAGCTGGAACCCGACATCGAGGTGCCCGCTGACCAAGCGCTTGCCGAAGTGCTGAAGTCGTAGTCAGTTCACGTGCCCGGCCGGCTACGGCAGCATCATGCCGCGCAGGGCGAAGTACACGATCGCGGACATGAGCGCGGACAGCGGCACGGTGATGATCCATGCCGAGGCGATCTTGACCAGGTGTGAGCGCTTCACGAGCTGGCGCTTGAGGGCCTTCTTGAGCTTCTTCTGCTGACCCGCCGAGATGACGGCCTCGGAGCCCATCTCGTTGAGCTGGGCGAGGATGCGGCGCTTCTCCTCGGCCGAGGCCCGCTTGAACTTCATCATGAACGACTCCACCTCGGCCAGGTGCGAGTCGCCCTGGTGGCTGCGGATGACCCCCTCGATGACCGTCCCCATCCGCTGGTCGAGGAACTCCCGCAGGAAGCCGACACCGAAGATGCCGCCCAGGGCGACGTGCGTCGAGCTGATCGGCAGTCCCAGCTGGCTCGCGACGATGACCGTCAGGGCCGCGGCCAGGGCGATGCAGAAGGCACGCGACCGGTCCAGTTCGGTGATCTCCGAACCGACCGTCTTGATCAGGCGAGGGCCGAACAGCGCCAACCCGATCGAAATGCCCAGCGCGCCGATGAGCAGGATCCACAGCGGGATGGACGCCTCGCCGTCCCCACCGCCGCCGGACGCGAGCACCTCGTAGATGCCCGCCAGCGGCCCCACGGCGTTCGCCACGTCGTTGGCGCCGTGCGCGAACGAGAGCAGCGCGGCGGCGAAGATCAGCGGGGTCGTGAAGAGTTGGTTCACGCCTTCCCTGTCATCGGACAGCTTGGGCGCCTTGCGCGCGATCTGCGGACGGGTGATGGCGAACGTGATGGCACCCGCCACCAGGCCGAGGAGCATGGCCATCGGCGTCCCGATCTCGATGACGTTCTGCAGGCCCTTGATGATCAGGTAGGTGGTGAACGTCCACGCCATGAGGGCCAACAGGATCGGGACGAACGTGACCGCCGACTTGAGGGGGTTGGGCTTCCAGAGCACCGTGTGGGCCAGGAAGTACAGCAGGCCCGCTGCGATCACCCCACCGGCGACCGGTGAGATCACCCAGCTGGACGCGATGGCGCCCATGGCCTCCCAGTTGACGGCGGCCCAGCCGGACGAGGCGATGCCGCCGCCCATGACGCCGCCGACGATGGAGTGTGTCGTGGAGACCGGCGCCCCGAGAAAGGTGGCGATGTTGAGCCACAGGGCGGCGCCGAGCAGGGCGCCCAGCATCACCCACATGAACTCGTCCGGGCTACCGATGTCGGCCGGGTTGATGATGCCGCTCTTGACGGTCGAGACGACGTTGCCGCCCGCGACGATCGCACCCGCGGCCTCGAAGACCGCAGCGATGACGATGGCCGTCGTCAGGGTCATGGCGAAGGACCCGACCGCCGGCCCGACGTTGTTGGCGACGTCGTTCGCGCCGATGTTGAGGGCCATGTAGCCACCGATGACCGCAGCGGCGATGAGCAGGTACGCCTGGTCGATGGCGCCGAACCGCGCCCCCGTGAAGACGATGATGCCCCCGAGGAACAGGACCGCCACCCCGATCCGCCCCACCTCGACCCGGCTACCGGCGGCAGCCTGCTCGACCTGCGCGTAGTCCTTCAACTGCATGGTGCACGTGCACCTTTCTGGCCCACCGCAGGGGTGACCGTCGGGAATAGCGCACGCCGGTCCCGGCGTTCGCTCGCCCAGCTCGTTCTGGTCATGCGCGGCGACCCTCGTGGTTCACCCACGCGTCACTCCACGTTCACCGGAACGCTACCAAGCCGCGAAGCCCTCTGCGCGACTCTCGGTGACCCGCCTCGCAACGATGTGGCGCACGCCCAGATCAGGGGGTCGCCACCAACCACGAGACGTGGGGACTCCGGCCCACCATTGACCCGGCTCGTCCTCAGGCGCATACTGACGACACTCGCTCCCTGACAAGAGGGTGATCACATGCCCCCCACGTCAACCGTCGCCCTGGAAGGCCCCGTCAACCGAACCCTGACGGCGGCCCGGTCCCTGCTCGTCACGCGCGGGCGCTGGCGTTTCCCCGCCCTGGGTTATGCGCTGCGTGGCCTGAAGACCCTGCCCGGCCCCGTCCGCGAGCCGGTCTTCGACCTCATGCGCGAGCGCGTCGGCGAGGCGTTGCCCGAGTTCGGCGACGCCCTGCGCTTCATGGAGGCCGCCCGGGGCGTCCCCGACTGCCGCCTGTGGCAGCGGCGGCTGCTGCTCGTACGCCCCCGCCTCGGCGGGGTGAGCACCCGCGAGGTCGTCAGCGACGACGGTGGACGTCTCCGGGCCCGGCTCTACCTGCCGCCGGCCCACGCCCCGGCGCCCACCGCCGCCCTGGTCTGGATCCACGGCGGCGCCTTCCTCATGGGCGACCTGGAATCGGCTGAGGCGCACTGGGTCGCGATCGAGTGCGCGGCGACCGGCATCCCCGTGCTGTCGGTGGACTACCGGTGGTGCCTGAACGGCCTCCACTACCCCGGCCCCCTCGATGACGTCCTCCTGGCCTGGGAGTGGGCGGTCGGGCACGCCGAGGAGATGGGCGTCGAGGCGTCCGACCTGCACATCGGTGGGGGGAGCGCCGGCGGCCTGCTGGCGGCCAGCACCACGCTGAGGATGCGCGACTCCGGCGGGCCGATGCCGGCGTCGCAGGTGCTGGCCTACCCGGTGTTGCAGGGGGTGCTGCCGCCCGCGACCCCTGCGGTGGCGGCGGAGCTGGAGCCGTTGCACCTGCTCACCGACGACCTCATCGCGGGCATGTTCGCCAACTGGGCCGGCGAGGCGGACTGGCTCGACCCCTACGTCTCCCCCGGCCTGGCCGACGCGACGGGCCTGCCGCCGACCTTCGTGCTGTCCTGCGGGCACGACTCGTTGCGCCGGGCGAGCGAACCGTACGCCGCACGCCTGGCCCGTGCCGGCGTCCCGGTCTGGCACGAGGTGCTGCCGCGCTCGACCCATGCGCCGTTCTCGCGGGTCGGGAGCGACGACGGTGGGTACGCCCTGTGGCGACTGCGGACGTGGCTGACCGGCGGCCCGGGGGCGATGCACTGAGTCAGCGGTGGGGCAGCCAGACGATGCAGGTGTCCCACTGACCGGCGTCGACCGTCAGGACGGCGAAGCTCGGCAGGGGTTCGCGGCGCGGGTCGGCGACCGAGCCGGGGTTGAGCAGGTGGACGCCGTCCTGCACCTCGTCCAGCGGCATGTGCGAGTGCCCGAAGATGACCACGTCGGCGTCGGGGAACCGGCGGCGCATCCGGCGGCCGCGGCCGTCCTTGGGGCCGGCGATGTGCAGCATGGCGATGCGGACGCCCTCGAGCTCGAGTTCGAGGTCGTCGGTGGCGCCCCAGGCGCGGATGTCGGTGCCGTCGTTGTTGCCCAGCACCACCTTGACCGGGGCGTGGGTCGCCAAACCGTCGAGGACGTCGGGGGTGCAGACGTCGCCCGCGTGCAGGATGAGGTCGGCGTCCTGCAGCTCGAGCGCGAGGACGTGCGGGATGCCCTTCCACCGGCGCGGCGCGTGCGAGTCAGCGACGACGATGACCTTCATGGGTCCATGGTGGCGGATGGCGCGTCCGGGAGGGGTGAGGACTGTTCGGATGGCCCCCGCGGTCCTACCGTGGTGTCCGTCCACATTCCCAGGAGGAGACATGACGAGTCCGGCCGAGTTCTTCGACACCTACTGCGGGGCCGTGGCCTCGCTCGACCCCAGCGCCCTGCTCGACCTGTACGCCGAGGACGCCCGGGTCTTCGACGCGATGGTCCCCGACGAGTACGCCGACCGCGAGGAGTGGGCCGGCATGGTCAACGACTGGTTCGGCGGGCTCAGTTCGGGGTCGGCCCAGGCCCGTGACGTCGAGGTCGTCGAGTCGGACGACCTCGCGGTGCTCAACGGGCACATGACCTACGCCGGCGTCCTGACCGACGGCGAGGAGGTCGAGATCGAGTGCCGTATCACGCTCGTGCTCGAACGCATCGGCGAGGACGACTGGCGGATCGTCCACGAGCACAACTCGGTGCCGATCGACATGGACGACGAAGCGGGCGACGCCTCCGAGGACTGACCGTGCCACCGGGCTGGACCGAGACCGGCGTGGCAGGCTGGCCCGCGTGAGCGAACAGGAATGGGACGAGCGCTACGCCGCGTCCGAGCGCATCTGGAGCGGGCGTCCGAACGAGGCCCTGGTGGACGAGGTGGCCGACCTGGCGCCGGGGCGCGCCCTCGACGTCGGCTGCGGCGAGGGGGCGGACGCCGTGTGGCTCGCCCAGCGCGGGTGGCAGGTGACCGGGCTGGACGTCTCGGGCGTGGCCCTCGAGCGCGGACGGGCGTGGGCGGCCGAGAACGACGTCGACGTGACGTGGGTGAAGAGCGGCCTGCTCGGGGCCGACCTGACTCCGGGAGCGTTCGACCTCGTCGTCGTGATGTACCCGCCGTTGCCGCGGACGGCCGACTCCTCGGTCGAGCGGGCACTGGCCGGGCTGGTCGCGCCGGGTGGCCGACTCCTGGTGGTGCACCATGCGGTGGACGGCTCCGGCGGTCATGGGCATGGCCACGGTCACGGGGATGGCCACGGACAGGGAGGTGGCGACGGTGAGCACCACGGCCCGGACTTCTCCACGATGATCGCGCCCGAGTCGGTGCGGCCCGTCCTGAGCGACGACTGGGTGGTCGAGGTCGACGAACGGCGCGAACGTTCCCTCGCCGAGGGTGCCGGGGCGCGCCACATCAAGGACGTCGTGTTGCGCGCGCAGCGCCTGGGTTGACCTCGACCCCGGTGCGCGGCGCCCGCGACCACCGAGGGCAGGGTTGAATGGGCCCCATGGGTGAGTTGTGGTCGCACATCGGAATCACCCCGAGCGGCGCGCTCGGGGTCGTGATCGCCTCGGTGGCGCTCTACGTGATGTACGTGGCGGTGCTCGCGGTGTGGGGCCCGCGGCTGTTCTCGAGCTCGTCGACGCTCAGCCTGGCGCTGCTGACCGTGCTGGGCAGCCTGATGGCCCGCGCGATGCTCGGCGACTTCCCGACCCTGAGCGGGGCGGTGGTGGCGGCGTCCACGCTGCTGCTGCTCGAGTCGGCGCTCGGCCGCCTCCGGCGTGCGACGCGCCGCGGGGGTCGGCACCGGCCGCGCGTGGTGATGGTCGAGGGCGCGTTCGTGTCGCGAGCCATCCGGGAGCGAGTGGTGACGGAGGCTGACCTGCTCACCCGCCTGCGGGCCGCGGGGGTGCGGAAGCTGTCGGACGCGTCCCTGGTCATCCTCGAATCGCGCGGTGGGCTCACGGTCATGCGCCCCGGCGAACAAATCGATGCCCCGCTCCTGGCCGGTGTGGTCGGGCGGGAGTTCGTGCCCGACCACCTCATCCGGGGCCACCCCGGCTCGGCGACCTCGTAGCTCCTCGGAATCCGTCCCGAGGCGCTACGGCCCCGGCACGCCGGTCGAGGGCTGCAGGTCTCCGGTGAGCAGCCGATCCACGTTGACCTCGGACGCCGGCGCGACGCTCGTGCGGGAGTAGTAGACCGAGCCGGCACGGGCGTTCGGCAACAGGTCCGCGATGGTCACGAACGTGTAGCCGCGGGCGCGCAGGGCGTCGATGACCTCCGGGACCGCCTCGATGGTCGTGGCGTGGGTCTCGTGCATCAACACGATCGAACCGGGCCGCGTGTCACGCAGGGTGATCGCCAGCGTCTGGGCCGGGTCACGGTGCTTCCAGTCCAGGGTGTCGACGTTCCAGAGGATCAGCGGCATCGCGGCGACCCTCCTGGTCGCTGCGTCCCAGGCCCCGAACGGCGGCCGGAACACGGTCGGCTTCGGTGCGCCTGCCGCGACGATGACGGTGTCGGTGCGCTCGATCTCGGCGCGCTGCGCTTCTCCGGTCAGCTTGGGGAACTCCGGGTGCGTGTAGGAGTGGTTCCCGACCTGGTGGCCCTCGGCGACCATCCTGGCCACGGACGCCGCCCGGGTCGGCACCCGCTGGCCCACGACGAAGAAGGTGGCCGGCACCTCCTCCTGCTTCAGCAGGTCGAGCAGTCGCTCGGAGTGCACCCCCGGACCGTCGTCGAAGGTCAGCGCCACGCATCGGGTCTCGGCACAGTCCACCGGGGTGGGTGTGGGGACCCCGCACTCGCTCGGCGGCATCTCCACCCCACCGTTGACCAACCGGTGGAGGAAGGCGGCCATCGCGTCCCGGGCGATCGGGCTCAGGGGGCGGTACTCGCGGCATCCCGAGGCGGTGGGCCAGCCGGTCGTGACGCCCCGGGTGGCCAGCCAGGCGATCTCGCGATGGAACGCGTCGCCGGGCCGCACATCGCCGAACGGCAGCGGCCCCTCGGTGACGACCTCGGGCTCCCCCGAGTAGCGGAACAGGAAGGCGGCCATCGCGTCCCGGGCGATCGGGTTCCAGGGGCGGAAGGTCCGGGTGCCGTTCGCTTCGGTCCAGCCGGTGGTGATCCCCTCCTGGTGGGCCCACATGATCTCCGGGTAGAAGGGGGTGGTAGGCGACACGTCTGCGAATGGTGAGGCCTCCGGGAGGGTCACCGGTGGCTGGCCGGCCAGCCGGTGCAGGAACGCCGCCATCGCGTTGCGCGCGATGGGTTCCAGCGGGCGGAAGGTGCGGGTGCCGTCAGGTTCCAGCCAGCCCGTGGTCACGCCCCGGCCGGCCAGCCACTCGATCTCCGGGCCGAACTGGCTGTCGGCCGGCACGTCGCTGAACGTGCCGGCGGTCGGAGGTGGGGGTTCAGGCTCGGCCGGTGCGGCGGCCGCCCCCGGACCCAGGGCCGCCAGGACCAGCACGAGCGCGGCGAACAGGGCGATGAAGCGGTGGTTGCGTCGATCCGGGGCTGTCATGGCGAACCTTCCTGAGGCACCCCCCAGCCTACGCCCCGGGTCAGCCCAGGTCGACGACCTCGTAGCTCCACAGCTCGGCCCCCGTCCCGACCGGGCGCTGCGACGCGGCCGGCTGTCCAGTCGCCGCGGGACGCCCACCCTCGGGCGGGAGGTCTCCCCCGGCCGGGTCCGCTGCCAGGGCCTCGCCCTGCCGGTGCTCGCGGGCCAGCTCGGTGTCACGTCCGCCGTGGGACGCCGTGAAGTCGCGCGAGCTCAGCCACGCCTGGAACGACTCCTCGTCGCGCCAGCGCGTCACGACCAGCCAGATCGGGCGGTCGGCGTCCAGCGGCTTGAGCAGTTCGAAGCCCTCGAAGCCCTCTTGTCCGTCGACGGCACCGGCTCGCTCCGCGAAGCGGCGGGCGAGCTCGTCGCCGCTGTCGGCGGGCACGGTGATGGCGTTGATCTTCAGAATCGTCATGGACCCATCATCCCGTGCCGGGCCCCGACGTGCGCACCGGGAGGTGCTTTCAGCGGCCCACCTCGAGCAGCGCCCGCGGGATCTCGCCCGGCAGCTCACGCGACAGGAAGCCGTACGGGCCGTACTCGGACGCGAGGCGGCCGCCGATCGCGCCGTGGAGGTAGGAACCCCACACCGCCGCCTGCACCGGGTCCGCCCCGCGGGCGCACAGGCCGAGGATGATGCCGGCCTTGACGTCGCCCGACCCGCTGACGCCGAGGCCCGGGCCGCCGCCCTCCCCGCGCCACAGGTCGCCGTCGGGGGTGGCGATCCACGTGGTGGCGCCGCCGGAGGTGACGACCACCCCGGTCGCCTTGGCCAGCCTCGCCACGGCCTCGTGCTGGGCGGCCTCGACGGCGTCACGGTCCTCGCCGAGGATGATCGCGAGCTCGTCGATGTTGGGCGAGATCACGCAGCGCCCGGCGAAGTCGTGCAACCGGGAGTGGTCGGGGGTCACCCAGGCCAGGGCAAGGGCGTCCAGCACCAGCAGGGTCTCGACGTGGGGCACGCAGGCCGCCACGAGTTCGGGTGCGGTGTCGGAGTCGAGGAGCCCCGGGCCGATGAGCGTGGCCTCGGCCTCGGGGCACAGCGTGGCCACCTGCGTGGACGCCTCGGCCGCCAGGTCGCCGGACGCCGTGACCGGCCCGCCCTGCACCATCGCCTCGGGGACGGCCACCGCCACCGGGATCGCGACCGGCTCGGGCGCGACCACCTGCGCCTTGCCCGCCCCGGCCCGCAGCGCCGCCTCGGCGGCGAGGATGATCGCGCCGGGGTTCTGGACGCTGCCGCCCACCACGATCGCGCGCCCGCGCGCCTCCTTGCCGCCCTCGATGCCCGGCAGCGGCCAGTCGCGCAGCACCGAGGGCGTGATGACGGTGCCGTCGCTGGCCATCAGGCGTCGCCCTCGGCGGGGTCGTCGCCCACGCGTTCCTCGCCGACGGGTTCCTCGCGGGTCACGTGGGCCTCGTCGGACTCCTCGACCGCCTCGGTGTCGTCGCGGCGCACCAGCTGGAGGGCACCGTCGACGGCGCGGTAGCGGGTCATAGAGCAGTTCGCGAGCGGCTCGGACTTCTGCAGCGCGACGACCTGCTTCTCGTCGAGGCCCTCGACCACGTACCGGAACGCCAGGATCACCGCCTCGTGGCTGAACAGCCAGACGCGCTCGCCCGCGAAGCGTTCCTGGAGCTCGACCAGGATCGAGCGCACCCGCAGGATCACGTCGGCCCAGCTCTCCCCGCCCGGCGGGCGGTAGTAGAACTTGCCGACCCGGGCGCGGCGCGCCGACTCCTCGGGGCGGGACGCCTCGATGCCGTACCAGGTGATGCCGTCGAAGATGCCGAGCTCCCGCTCGCGGATGCGCTCGTCGATGACCACGTCCAGGCCGAGGTCGGCCAGCGCGCGCTCGGCCGTCGAGCGGGCCCGCTGGTAGGGCGAGCTCACCACGATGGTGGGGCGCTCGTCCTCGGGCAGGGACGCGATGTGCTCGCCGAGGGCGTCGGCCTGCTTCTCGCCCTCCTCCGACAGGACGACGTCGGCATCGCGCTCCTCGAGGTCGAGGTGGTGCGCCTTCGCGGCGATGGCCTCGCGGTCGGCGATGTTGCCCACGCTCTCCCCGTGGCGGACGAGCACGAGTTCGGCGATGCCGCGGCTGGTTCCCTCGGCTGCGAGCGGCTGGTTGTTCACGGATCCTCCTCGAGCAGTGTCCCCCCGACGATAAGGGCAAACAGAAGCCCTCGGGGAGGGGGCGGTGCCACACTGGCGCCATGTTCCTGCGCACCGGCGACGGCGTGACCCACACGACGAACCACTGGGCCGACCGCGACCAGTGGGCCGGCGGGCGCCGCCAACTCACCCTGCACCTCACCTTCGCCGGCACCGGCCTCGCGGACGCCACCGCCGGACTGCGTGCCGCCCTCGAGCCCCTCGTGGACGTCGTGCCGCCGGAGTGGCTGCACCTCACCATGACCCCGCTCGGCTTCACCGACGAGGTCGACCGGGACGCCGCGGGTGCCGTCGCCGACGAGGTGTTCACGGCGTGGGCGGACCGCCGTCCTGCTCACCCCGAACTCGCGCTGGACACCGTGCTCGTCGGCTCGGAGGGCGTGCTGCTGTGCGGACCCGTGCCGGCGTGGCTCGGGGACTTGGTCCGGCTCCAGCGCGAGACCGTCGACCGGCACCTCGGCGCCCGGGAGTGGCGTGACTTCTGGCCGCACGCGTCGCTGGGCTACTTCAACGCGGCCGTCCCGGTCGAGCAGGTCGCGGCAGCGCTGGCCGACCCGGCGCGCGAGGCGTCCGGGGTGGTGGTGGAGCCGACCCTGTCGCTGTTGGAACTCACCTGCCGTGACCACCTCTACGCGTGGACCGTGCTGCGCGACGACAGCTGACCGCTGTGCTGGGTGTGTGGCGCCGGCGCGAGACGACGGTGCTGCCTGGGCACACCCGATGGCGAGCATCAGGTTCAGCTTGTCGAACAGGACAGTGTGGGCCCGCAACGCCTCCGGGGGGCCGGTTTGCATGGATTGGCCACCCTCCGATTGCGCTGGCTGATCAGCCGACTTGCCGTCCCTGCTCCCCGTCGCTCCCCACCTGCTCCGCCCAACGGAGCAGGTTGGGACTGGTGAGCGGGACGTCCCGCGGGGCCCTAGGGTGAGGACGTGCCGACCACTGCCTCGATGCGCGACGTCCCGGTGCCCGAGGCCGTGGCCCGCGCACTCACCCGCGCCGACACCACGGCGGCGATCGCGCGCTTCGTCGGCACGGTGCTCAAGGATTTCTTCGCCCTGCAGTTCTCGGTGCGGCTGGGGCTGCGCAAGACACCGGTGGTGAACGTCGACCACCCGCTGGACGAACAGATCCCGTTCACCCCCGAACGCATCGGGGTGTACCTCGACTTCATCGCGTTCTGGATCCGCCCCCTGGGCTGGATCGCCCGCCACCACGGCATGCGCGCCTTCGCCCACCACGGCGGGGCGTTCCTCCGGCTGATCGACCGTTGCTACCGCGAGGCCGCCGACGTGTACCGCGCCGCCATGACCACGACGCGGCGCCCACGCCACTACCGGGGGCGCTTCCTCGCGATCCACCTGTTCGACCCGCACCTGCTGTGCGTGCCGAGCCTGCACGTGATGATCTGCGTGCTCACGTACACCTTCTACCGGCGCGCGCTCACCGGACTCGGCGTGCCGGACGCCGAGCGCGCCGCCCTCGACGCCGAGCTGTTCGGCGACGCCGTCGCGATCACCGAGTCGGTGCTGCTGATCAAGCAGCACAGCGTCAACTGCGTGCCCGCGGCGCTCTACGCGATGACCCGCATCACGCCCGCGGACGTCACCCCCGCCGAGGTCGCCACCTTCGTCGAGCGCCTCTTCGCCGACGAGGGCCTGGACGCCGCACCGGCCGTCCGCGAGTACATCACCGCTGCCTACGACCGGCTCCTCGCCGCAGACGACCCGACCTGGCAGGCCGGCGTCCAGCGGTTCATCCGCGAGGTCGCCGCCCCGACGGCCTGATCCCCACCTGCTTCCCAACGGTACGTCCCCGGCCCGCGCCCCCCGAGGACCAGGGCGAACCCGCTTGATCCCTTGCCTGCGGCTGCTTGACTGGCTGCATGCGCATCGTGGTGGTCGGCGGCAACGGCGGAACGGGGGCCCACGTGGTCCGGCAGGCACTGGCCCGGGGTGACGAGGTGGTCAGCGTCTCCCGCGGCGGATGGACCGACGCCCCCGACGGCCTCTCCGACGTGCGGCTCGACGCCACCTCCTCTGACGAACTGGACGCCGTGCTCACCGGCGCGGACGCGGTCGTGGTGGCCGTGGGCTCCCCCGGCTTCGACCGGGACCGGCTTCGCACCCGGGTCACCGCGGCCGTCGTCGCGGCGATGCGCCGGGTGGGCGTGCGCCGCATCGTGGTGCACTCCTCGCTCGGGGTCGGCGACTCGCTGCGCCTGATGAAGGAGCCCGTGCGCACCCTCGCGAGGGTCGCGCTCGGCATCGCGCTGGCAGACCACCGGACCCAGGAGGACCTGGTCGAGCACGCGCAGCTGGACTGGGCGTCCGTGCGGCCCGGCGGGCTCTCCGACGAGCCGGCCGCCGACGACGTGCGGCTGGTCTCCACGGCCGAGGCCGAGGTGGGCGCGCCGACGGGGCGGATCTCCCGCGCGGACGTCGCCGCGGGGATCCTGCAGGTCATCGACGAGGGCCTGACCGGGACCTTCGTGTTCGTCCCCCGCTGACACCGGGCCCGCCGGGCGACTTCACCGGGGCCCCCTTCGGCTTGGCCGCCCGCTCGGCCTGGGTCCGGGAGCTGTTGGCGGTCCGCCCGCGGACGATGCCGATGAACTCGTCGATCAGCGGGTGCCCGTTGTCGGTGCGCCACGCCAGGGCCACCGTGGTCGGCTCGGCGTCGGTGACCGGGCGGTGCGCGAGGTCCTTGCGGCTGGCCGAGCGGGCCACCGACAAGGGCACCAACAGGACGGCGCCGGCGTTGACGCGGTCGAGGGCCACGGCGTCCAGGTCGGTCAGCAGGGTCTCGTCGGTCAGGTCGGCGAGGGTGACGTCGTCGTAGGCGGCGACCGGGTGGTCCTTGCTGACCCAGGCCACGGTCACCTCGTCGTAGAGCGGGATCGCGTGCAGCCCCTCGCGGTCGATCGGCAGCCGGACGAAGCACAGGTCGACCACGTCGTCGACCAGCACGCGGCGCTGGTCGGCCTCCGCCACCTCGGCGACGTCGAGCCGGGCGGTGAGGCGTTCGGCCCACCGCGTCCGCCACTTGGTCAGCGTCACGCCGGGTACGTGGCCGACGCGCAGGGCGTCCGGCGAACCGGCGGCTGGTGACTCGCTCACCCCGGCAGGTTACCGCGCGGGCTACGCTGAACGCGTGAGCCAAACCATGAAGCCGGCGACCGCGGCAGCCAAGCTGGGCATCCTGCTGGGCGCGGCGCCCGAGGAGTTCCAGACCACGCCGATCACCCGCGACGAGCTGGACGCCCTGCGCGCCGACCCGCCCGGGTGGCTGGTCCACCTGCGCCGCAACGGACCGTTCCCGCGCGATGTGGTGGCCGCCAAGCTGGGGGTCTCGAAGTCGGGCCTGGCCCGGGGCGGGCTCACCGATCCGGTGGACGCCGACGAGATCGGCCGCCTGCTCGCCGACCCGCCCGCGTGGCTGGAGCGCGAGCGCGAGATCCACCGCGACGTGCTCGCCGAGAATGCGCGGGTCAAGGCCGAGCGCGAGGAGGGCCGCTCGTGAACACCCCCGAGATGCACACCTCCACCGAGGGCAGCGAGGTCACGCCCGACCAGCTCGGCAGCGAGGGAGCCAACGGCGGCGACATCCTCGTCGAGGTGATGCGCGCGGCGGGCGTCGAGGTGGCGTTCGGCGTGGTCAGCATCCACAACCTCCCGCTGGTCCAGGCGGTCGACCGCGACCTGCGGTTCGTCCCGATGCGGCACGAGGCGGCCGTCATCAACGCCGCCGACGCGTACGCCCGCACGACCGGGCGCATCGGCGTCGCCCTCACCTCGACCGGCACCGGCGCGGGCAACGCCGCCGGGTCGATGCTCGAGGCGCTCACCGCGCAGAGCCGGGTGCTCCACATCACGGGGAACGTGAACGTCGGCCTGATCGGCGAGCACACCGGCGCCTACCACGAGGTGCCCCGCCAGCTCGCGATGCTCGACTCCGTCTCGCAGCACGCGATGCGCATCGAGACCCCGCGCCAGGCCCGGGCGGTGCTGACCGACGCGGTCCGGCTGCTCGACACCGCCCCGCACGGCCCGGTGAGCGTCGACTGGCCGATCGACCTGCAGTACACCGCCGACCCGTCGGCCCAGAACAAGGTCGACGACCGCCAGGCGGCCGTCCGCCAGGGCAACCAGCGCGACGTCGAGCGCGCCGCCCGGCTGATGCGCGCGGCGAAGCGTCCCCTCATCTGGGCCGGGGGCGGGGCCCGCCGCGTCGGCGACCCCCTCACCGTGCTCGCCGAGGTCTGGGGCGCCGGCGTCCTGACGGGCACCAACGGCCGGGGTTCGGTCAGCGAGGACCACCCGCTGATCATCGGCAACTTCGCCTCCGACGAGGCGGTGGCCGAGCTCATCGGCGAGGCCGACTGCCTGTTGACGGTGGGCAGCCACCTGCGCCCCAGCGAGACCCGCAGCGGTGACCTGCCGCTGCCGGCCGCCCACGTCCAGATCGACCTCGACGAGGACGCACTGGGCCGCAACTTCCCGATCGAGGTCGGGCTCCAGGCCGACGCGACGGTCGCCGTCCCCGCGCTCGTCGAGGCGCTCGGCGAGTGCGCGACCGAACCCGACTGGGGCAAGCGGGTGGCCAAGGCCGCGGCGTCCGCGCGCGCGAGCCTGCGCGACTCGATGGGGGCCTACGGCCCGATCGCGGACTCGCTGCGCCGGCGCCTCGCCCACCGCTCCCCGATCGTGCGGGACGTGACCGTCCCCGGCAGTTCGTGGGGCAACCGCCTGTTGGACGTGCACGACGCCACCGACAACGTGTTCGCGGCCGGCGGCGGCATCGGGCAGGGGCTGGCCATGTCCGTCGGTGCCGCGTTCGGGCGTCCGGACGTGCCCGTGCTGGCGATGGTCGGCGACGGCGGCCTGGCGGTACACCTCGGCGAACTCGGGGTCCTGGCCGGCGAGAAGCCCCACGTCGTGCTGGTGGTGTTCAACGACGGCGGCTACGGCGTCCTGCGCAACATGCAGCGGGCGGCCGGCGACCAGGCGCGCGCGGTCGATCTGGCCACCCCCGACTTCGGCAAGCTGGCCCGGGCGTTCGGGCTGCGGCACAAGCTCGTCGACGACCCGGAGTCGTTCGACAAGGCCCTGAAGAAGGCGGTGAAGAACCCCGGGCCGTCGATCATCGAGGTCGACGTCGTCGCGCTCGACCCGGCGCCCGAGAAGATGGTCCCGCCAGTCGAGGTGCCCTGAGTCAGTCCACCCGCAGGTCGAACCCCAGGTCGAGCACCGTCGTCGAGTGGGTGAGTGCACCCACCGAGATGTAGTCGACGCCGGTGGCGCCGTAGGCGGGTGCGTCCGTGATGGTCAGCCCGCCGGACGCCTCGGTGTGCACCCCGGCCGGCCGGGTCAGTTCAACCGCGGCGCGGATGGTGTCGGGGTCCATGTTGTCGAGCAGCACCAGTTGGGCGCCGGCCTCCACGGCCTCGGCGACCTGCTCGAGGGTGTCGCACTCGACCTCGACCTCGATGCCGGGCGCCTGCTCCCGCACGGCGCGGAACGCGGCCGCGACCGACCCTGCCGCCGCGACGTGGTTGTCCTTGATGAGGGCGGCGTCGCCCAGGCCCATGCGGTGGTTGACACCCCCGCCGCAGCGCACGGCGTACTTCTGCAGCACCCGCAGCCCGGGCACGGTCTTACGGGTGTCGCGCACGCGGGTGCCGGTGCCGGCCAAGGCGTCGTCCCACGCGGCGGTGCCGGTGGCGACGCCCGACAGCTGACACAGCAGGTTGAGCATCGAGCGCTCGGCGGTCAACAGGGTGCGCAGCGGCCCGGATGCCGTGAGCACCACATCGCCCGGCGCGACGCGGGTGCCGTCGGCGGCGGAGAGTTCGACCGTGACGTCGGCGTCCTGCTGGGCGGCCAGGACGTGCACGACGGCGGCCGCGACCGGGACGCCGGCGAGGCAGCCGTCCTCGCGGGCGACGACGTCGGCGGTGCCGGTGGCGTCGGCGGGCAGCGTCGCGGTGGACGTGACGTCGGGACCCCACTGGAGGTCTTCGGCGAGCGTGCGGCTCGCCACGTCGTGGACGTGGGCGGGGTCGAGGCCCGCGGCCTCGAGGGCGGCGGTGACGTCGGCGGGCCAGGGGAACGTGGTCATGCGGTGGCCTCCAGGTGGGCGTGGTCGAGGGCGTGCACGAGGTGGCGCGCCCACGTGCGGTCGGTCTCGGGGTGGTCGGCGCGGCGGTGGCAGCCGCGCGACTCGGTGCGCGCGAGCGCGGCCGTGGTGACGAGCTCGGCGATGGTGAGCAGGTTGGTGGCGTCGAGGGCGGCCTCGGTCAGGGGCGACGCCGTGCTGCCGGGGGCGTGGTTGGCAGGACCCTGCATCCCGGCCAGTGCCGTCGCCAGCCCCTCGGCCGTGCGCAGGACGCCGACGTGGGCGTCCATGAGCTGCCGCAGCCGGGGCAGGCCAGCCGGGTCGACGAGC
>DUOQ01000058.1 GCA_012838755.1 Propionibacterium sp.
GACCGGCACGCCGGCGGCCACTGGGTCGCGGTCGGCGGGGGTGGCTACGACCTCGACAGCACCGCGCGGGCGTGGACGCACCTGGTCGCCACCGTGGCCGGGGACGACGTACCCCCGGCCACCCGCACCCCGCAGGGCTGGTTGGGTGACCGGGGGTCGGCGACGTTGTCGGACGGGAGGTCGACCGAGCTCGAGGCGTTCGAGCCCGGGGTGCCGTTGCACGCCTGGCCCGACCCGCCGGTGGTCGCGACCTCACGCAAGGTGTTCCCCCACTGGGGGCTGGACCCGTGGTGAGGCAGCGGCCGGCTCACTGGTAGAAGCGGTTGAGGAAGGTCGCGACGACCGCGGGGCGCTCCTGGCCCTCGATCTCGATCGTGCCATCGGCCACCAGGTGGATGCCGTTGCCCTTCACCTCGCCGGCCTCCTTGATCGTGACCGTGAGGCGAATGCGGGAACCGACCTTCACCGGGTTGGTGAACCGGACCTTGTCCAGCCCGTAGTTCACCTTGGTCGAGACCCCCGACACGTCGAACAGCTCACTCCACATCGGGATCAACAACGACAGGGTCAAGAACCCGTGCGCGATCGGCGCACCGAAGGGACCCTCGGCGGCACGCTCGGGGTCCACGTGGATCCACTGGTGGTCATCGGTGGCATCGGCGAAGGTGTCGATCCGGTCCTGGGTGACCTCGATCCACTCCGAGGGGCCGAGGGTGGTCCCCACGACGCTCTGGATGTCCTCGAAGGCGACAACGGTCTGGGCCATGGTGGTGTTCTCCTTGATGGTGGTGGTGGTCAGGCGAAGGCGCTCTTGCCGGTCAGGGCGCGGCCCACGACGAGCGCGTTGATCTCGTGGGTGCCCTCGTAGGAGTAGACGGCCTCGGCGTCGGCGTGGAACCGAGCGACATCGGTCTCCAGGGTGATGCCGTTGCCGCCCACGACCTCGCGGGCCAGGGCGACGGTCTCGCGCATGCGCAGGGACGTCCACATCTTCGCCAGTGCCGAGTCCTCGTCGCGGTAGATGCCGGCGTCCTGCTGCTCGGCCAGCGACGCGCACAGCGACAGGGACGCCGTGAGGTTGCCGAGCATCCGGGCGAGCTTCTCCTGGACGAGCTGGAACTGGCCGAGGGGGCGTCCGAACTGCTCGCGCTGCGTGACGTAGGCCAGCGCGGCCTCGAAGGCCCCGGCCTGGATGCCGGTGGCGATCCACGCCACGTCGGAACGCATCTGGCGCAGCATGGCGGCGACATCCTTGAAGGAGTTCACGTTGCCGAGGCGCTGGGATTCGGGGACCCGGACGCCCTCGAGGGTGATGTGCGCGTTCTGCATCATGCGCAGGGCGGTCTTGCCCGTGATCTTCTCCAGCGTCGTGCCGGGCGCCTCGCGGTCGACGAGGAAGCCCTTGACCTGGCCGTCGGCCTCGTCGCGGGCGAACACCACGAGGTACTGGGCGGTGAAGGCGCCACCGATCCAGCGCTTGGCGCCGTCGATGACCCACGTGTCGCCGTCGCGGCGGGCCGCGGTGGCGAGCCCGCCGGCGATGTCGGAGCCGTGCTCGGGCTCGGTCAGGCTGAACACCCCGGTCATCTCGAAGGTGCGGATCTTCGGGTCCCACGCGGCGAACTGCTCCGGCGTCCCACCGACCCGGCAGGCCGTGCGGAACAGCCCCGCCTGCGCGGTGTAGAAGGTGACGAGCGAGGCGTCGGTGCGGGCCAGCTCGAACACCCGGAAGCCGTGGTAGAGCGAACGGGGCTCCCCGTCGATGGCGTCGGGGGTCATCAGGTTGAGCTCCACGAGGTGGGGCATCACCTGGTAGGGGAACTCGCCGGCCTCCCAGTACTCGGCCAGGAGCGGCTTGACCTCGCGGTCGAGCACGGCGCGGAGCGCGCGCAGCGGTGCCAGCTCGGCCTCGGTGAGGCGGTCGGAGGCGCCGTAGGGGTCACAGGTGGTGTACAGGTCGGCGGGCATGTCAGGCCTCCAGCCCGAGCAGGCGCAGGGCGTTGCCCTTCATGATCTTCGGACGGACCTCGTCGGGGATCGGCAGGGCCTCGAAGGCCGCGATCCACTTGGCGGGCTCGATGAGCGGGTAGTCGGTGCCGAACAGGACGCGGTCCTGCAGCTGGCGCCCGGCGGCCTTGACCAACGACTCGGGGAAGTACTTCGGCGACCAGCCCGACAGGTCGATCCAGACGTTCGACTTGTGGGTGGCGATCGAGTTGGCCTCGTCCTGCCACGGCACGCTCGGGTGCGCCATGACGACCTGGAGGTCGGGGAAGTCGGCGGCCACGGCGTCCAGCAGCAGTGGGTTGGAGTAGGCCAGCTTGATGCCGTACCCGCCGGGCAGCCCGGCTCCCATGCCGTTCTGGCCGGTGTGGAACAGTGCGGGCACGCCGGCCGCCTCGATGGCCTCGTACAGCGGGTAGTACTGCTGGTCGGAGGGGTCGAAGCCCTGCAGCGAGGGGTGGAACTTGAAGCCCTTGACGCCGTGCTCCTCGACCAGCTGGTACGCGCGCCCGGCGGCGGCCGGGCCCTGGCGCGGGTCGACCGACCCGAACGGGATCAGCACGTCGTTGTTGCGGACGCAGCCCTCGATGATCTCCTCGATCGAGTTGGGCTGGTGGTCCAGGGCGGTCGAGGCGTCGACCGTGAACACGACGGCGGCCATGTTCCACTCCCGGTAGCGTTCGGCGATCACGTCGAGCTTCGGGGCGCGGTCCTCGGCCTTGAAGTACTTCGCGGACGCCTCGGTCAGCGCGTCGGGCAGCGACGGGTGGCCGTCGTCGGACTGCTCGACGTGGACGTGCATGTCGATGGCGTCGCGGTGGGCCAGTCCCGCCCCGTACTCGTACCGCACGGTCACTGCTCCTTCTTCGGGGCGAGTTCATCGGGCAGCGGCGGGAACTTCTCCCCCACCGGCTGGAGCTTGCCCTCGACCAGCGCCGGGAACGTGGCGGCAAGTTCCTCGTAGGTCCAGCCGCCCTCGGCGTACTCCGTCACGACCGGGGTCGAGTGGCTGAGCAGCTGCAGGCGGTCGCCGCCCGCGCCGATGACCTGGCCGGTGATGCCGGCGGCCTCGTCGGAGGCGAGGTAGGCGACCAGGCCGGCCACGTCGGCGGAGGTGCCGAAGCCGAGCGTCCTGCGGAAGAAGTCGGGCATCGCCTCGCCGCGGCTGTCGGCCTCGACGGCGGCCGCGAAGTACGGCACGGTCGCGGTCATCGCGGTCGCGGCGACGGGGACGACGGTGTTCACGGTGACGCCGGCGCGCTTCATCTCCAGGGCCCAGGTGCGGACCATGCCGACGATGCCGGCCTTGGCGGCGGCGTAGTTGGTCTGGCCGAAGTTGCCGTACTGGCCGGTCGGGGAACCGATGGTGATGATGCGGCCCGCGACCTCGTTCTCCTTGAAGTACGCGTAGGCCTCGCGGACGCAGGTGAAGGTGCCGCGCAGGTGCACGTTGATGACCGTGTCGAAGTCATCGTCGGTCATCTTGAGCAGCGACTTGTCGCGCAGCACGCCGGCGTTGGTGACCAGGATGTCGAGGCGACCGAACGCGTCCACGGCGCCCTGCACGAGGGCCTGCGCGGCCTCGGTGGTGCCGACCGGGACCACGACCGCGGCGGCCCGCCCACCCGCGGAGGTGATGGAGTCCACGGCGGCGTTGGCCGCGGCCTCGTTGACGTCGTTGATGATGACGGCGGCGCCGCGGCGCGCCAGCTCCTGCGCATAGGCCAGGCCCAGGCCCTGGCCCGACCCGGTGACGACGGCAACCTTGCCGGCGAGCGGGGTGACGGTCTCGGTCACGGTGAACTCCTCTGGTCGATGCTCGGTGTGGCCCATCCCACCGCATATCGTTGAGATTGTCAATGGTCTTGGATGGCAACCAAAGCATGATTTCCGGTATGTTGGCGGCATGAGAGCGAACCCCGTCGAGAGCCCC
Source organism: Propionibacterium sp. (assembly GCA_012838755.1). Lineage (GTDB taxonomy): Bacteria > Actinomycetota > Actinomycetes > Propionibacteriales > Propionibacteriaceae > Propioniciclava. The sequence goes on from DUOQ01000058.1 coordinate 3,938, forward strand.
GAGGCGCTGGACCGCCTCGCCGGCACCACGCTGGCCTCCGAACCCTTCTTCCTGGCCGCGCGGGTGTCCGGTCAGGGTTCCGGGGCGGCGAACCGCCGACTGGCCGAGCTGGGGCTCAAGGTACGCCACTACTCGGTGCTGGCCCTCGCGTGCAGCGACGTGCACCCCACGCAGCGTGAGCTGAGCCACTACCTGCTGCTCGACCCCAGCCAGATCGTGGCGCTGATCGACGAACTCCAGGCGCTGGGCGCCGTGCAGCGCGAGCCCGACCCGCGCGACCGCCGCTCCAAGATGGTGGTCGCCACCGCGGCCGGGCGCGCCCTCTACCGCAGGGCGAAGAAGGTCGTGGACGCCGCGTCCTCCGACTCCCTCTCGGCCCTGACGACGGAGCAGCGCGAGGACTTCCTCGCGCTGCTCCGCTTGGCCGCCTTCGGCTGAATCAGCCGGCGCTGGCGAGCAGGCCGTCGACGTCGGCGTCCTTCTCGATGAAGCCGAACTTCTTCATGAGGTCACCGGTGGCCCGGACCTGCTCGGTACGGACCGGGCCGCCGAAGTCCTCCAGGACGACCTTCTCGGCCAGCGCCGGGTCGGTCTTCAGCTTGTCGATCGCCACCTGGCGGACCTCGTCGGGGTTCTCCTGCGCGTAGTCCATGGCCCGGTTGATGGCCTTCTTCATCGCGTCCACCGTGCCCGGGTCGTTGTCGACCAGCTGGCCCGAGGTGAAGAACATCATCGTGGGGTGGCCCTTGACGGACTCGACGCCGGGATAGAACACGATCTTGTTGCCGGTGCCGGAGATGATCGTCATGAAGGGCTCGGGCGTCCAGACGGCGTCCACGTGGCCGGCGTCGAGGGCGGCGCCCATCTGCGGGAAGCCCATCTCGACGAACTGGACCGACGCGGGGTCGCCGCCGTCCTTCTCGATGGCATCCATGATGTGGAGGTCACCCATCGACTTCAGGGTGTTGATGGCGACCTTCTTGCCGGCGAGGTCCTTGGGCGAGTTGATGCCGCTGTCCTCCTTGGCGAGCACCGCGTGGACACCGTCGTCGGTGTCGTAGGTGTAGGAGGCGATCACCCGGATGTCGAGGCCGCGGTCACGGGCCGTGAGCAGCGACGTGACGTTGCCGGTGGCGAACTGCATGGTGCCGGACTGCACGGCCGGGACCAGGGCGGCGCCGCCCTGACCGGTCTCGATCGTCACGTCGAGCCCGTTCTCGGCGAAGAAGCCCTTCTCGATGCCCATGTGCATGACGGCCGTCGGCAGGATCGGCAGGGTACCGACCGTCACGGCCTTGGTCTCGCCGTTGCCCGCGGGGGCGGAGGCGGCGGGGGCGCCGGTACCCGGCGCAGCGGTGCTGCCCGCGGGCGAACCCGAGGAGCAGCCGGTCAGGGCCAGGGCGCCGGCGAGCAACGCTCCGGCGATGGCGGTGATCTTCTTCATGGTGTTCCCCTTCACTTGGTGGAGACTTGAGGGTTGGGTGGGCTCAGCGCTCGCGGAGCGCCTGCTTCTGGATCTTCCCCGTGCTGGTGCGGGGCAGCTCGTCGATGAGCTCGATGTGGCGGGGCAGCTTGTAGTTGGCCAGCAGGGGCTTCAGGGCCTCGGCGACCGCGTCCGGGGTGACGGCCGGGTCGGAGGCCACGACGAACGCCTTGCCGGTCTCCCCCCACCGCTCGTCGGGGACGCCGATGACGGCGGCATCGCGGATGCCGGGCAGGGAGACCAGGGCGTTCTCCACCTCGGCGGGGTAGACGTTCTCCCCGCCCGAGATGTACATGTCCTTGATCCGGTCCTTGATCCACAGGTAGCCGTCCTCGTCGAGCACGGCGATGTCCCCGGAGTGGTACCAGCCGTCCTCGACCGCGCGGGCGGTCTCCTCGGGCTTGTTCCAGTAGCCCGACATGAGGTTCGGCCCGGTGATGACGACCTCCCCGGCCTCGCCCGGTGCGACGTCGTTGCCCACGACGTCGACGATCCGGTGTTCGGAGAAGAAGTGCAGCCGGCCGGCGGAGCCCGCCTTGGTGAGGCCGTCGCGGGGCTCCAGCATGGTGACGCCCGGGGACGTCTCGGTCATGCCGAAGCCCTGCATGATCGCCACGTCGCGCGCCTGCCAGGTCTTGATCGTGGGCTCGAGCAGCGGCGACCCACCGACCATGACCGCGCGGAACGAGCTGAGGTCGGCGTCGGCGAACCGCTCGTGGTGGCTGAGCAGGTCGAGCATCGCCGGCACGAAGAAGGCGGAGGTGACCCTCGAGTCCTCGATGGCGTCGAGGACCGCGTCGGCCTTGAAGCCGCGGTGGATGATGATCCGCCCCCCGAGGGTGAAGGTGGGCAGGGTCATCATGTTGAGCCCGGCGATGTGGAACAGCGGGGCCGCGGCGAGGTGAACCTCGTCCTGGCGCAGGTCCTGCCCGATGATCGCGTTCACGTACTGGTAGAACAGCGCGCGGTGGCTGAGCATCGCCCCCTTGGGGCGACCGGTGGTGCCCGAGGTGTACATGATCATGCACGTCTCCTCGAGGTCCAGGTCGATGACGACGGGGTCGGTGGAGCCGGCCCGGAGGAACTCCTCGTACGCCCCACCCGGGCCGGGCCCGTCGATGGACAGGAAGGTGACGTCGGGGAGCTCGGCGGCGAGGTCGACGCAGTTGTCGGCCTGCTCGGCGCCGAAGGCCAGCACCTTCGGGGCGCTGTCGTGGACGATGTACTGCAGCTCGGCCAGCTTCAGCCGGGGGTTCAGCAGCACGCTGGTCGCCCCCATCAGGCCGGCGGCGAAGAAGACCTCGAGGGCGGCGGGGTGGTTGAAGCCCAGGTGGATGACGCGGTCACCGCGCTCGACGCCGGCGGCGGCGAAGGCGTTGGCGAGCCGGGTGACACGCTCCGAGAACTCCGCGTAGGTGTGCTCGACGCCCTCGAACTCGACGGCGACGTCGTGGGGCCTGACCTTGGCGCGTCGTTGCGGCCAGGTACCGATTCCCAGGTTCACGTTGGGGCTCCTCCATCCCGTGACTCACGATGGGATGATTGGAGCATTCTTTCGTTGAGATTGTCAACGGTTGTGACCGAAGTGTTGTCTTCAGGCCAGCCAGCGCACCATCAGCCGGGGTGGCTCGACGCCGAGGTCCTTCCAGACGAAGCCGGGCACGCGCCCGAAGAAGCCCCGCGTGAAGTCGAGCCACCAGTCGATGGTCGCCACCCGGGCGTCCCAGTCGATGCGGATCCGTCCGTCCTCGAGGACGAAGCCCGGCGGGCGTGCCTGCTGCAGGTACTGCATCTGGCGGGGGTGGAAGACGTGCGAGGCGAAACGGGGATCGGCGCAGCGCACCGCGAAGTCGCGGTTGAAGTCGTCGGACTCGAAGTGGACCCGCTCCCCGCGCCCCCAGTCGAAGGCCTTGTTCACCGACAACGTCGGGAACGGGAAGCCGAGCGTGATCTCGAAGATGTCCTCGCTGTGGCTGTCCTCCACCGTCCGCGTGGTCGTGGTGCCGTTGGGTCCGGACTCGGTGACCGTCCGCCTGGTCTTCCAACGGTGTGTCAGGGCGATGAACCCCACCTCGTCGCTGGAGAGGAACATGACGTCCACGGCCTCGTGGTCGTGGCCGCCGCGCTGGGCGCGCACGTGGTCCAGCATGCTCGCGTCCCGGCTGCGGTACACCCAGTCCGGGTGGTGCACCAGGGCCATCTCGGGCGGCACGGCGGGCCCGGTGAAGCCGGCCAGAGCCGGGCCCTCGAGGGCGGCGGCGACGCGACCGAGGCGTCCGACGAACGCGGTCACGGCCTCCGGGCGGTCGTCACAGCCGAGTCCCACCAGGGCCCTCCCGTCGACGCTGATGGACGCCCCGGCCCACCCGGCCAGCGCGCTGCCGGCCTCGCGGAGCGCCGCCTCGGCCCAGGCGGGGTCGTCGGCCCGGGCGGCCAGGCCGTTCGGCGCGGGGACCGACTCGCCCAGGGCCGCCTCCGGCAGCGCGTGCGGGCCACCCACCACCAGCGGGGGCAGCGACCGGGTCAGGGGCACGGTCACGACGAACCCGGGCACCCGGCCCGCGCTGGACTGGTAGGCCATCGCCCGGAAGGGCACGCCCCCGACCTCGCCCTCGACCAGTTCACGGACGCGGCGCTCCCGGCCGAGCCCGAACGGGGGCCGGTTGAGGCCGAACACGGACGCCTCGCCGGGGTCGCGGGAGTAGCGCCACCCGAGCTTCTCGAACTGGCTCGCTCGCACGACGCGGTACACCTGCCAGCCGACAAGGCCGAGGACCACGGCCACGACGACGAGGATGACCACCGACACGATTCCGTCCACGACCCCCATGGTGGCAGTTCTGGGCACGCTCGTGGTCGTGCTGGTGTGGTTGGCGCCCACCTCCGTCCCGTAGCCGTCAACCTCCGGTGCGACTAGGGTAAGGGCAGGATCGATCTCGGAGGTGGCGATGAGGACGATGCAGCGGCTCACCGGGGCGCTCCGGGATGCCACGATGGTGGAGTTCGACGACACGTCGAAGTTCGTCTGGCTCTCCGACAGCCACCGCGGCGACGGCAGCATCAGCGACGAGTTCCTCAAGAACAAGAGCATCTTCGTGTCCGCACTCAAGGAGTACCACGACGGCGGCTACACGCTGATCGAGGCCGGCGACAACGACGAGCTGTGGGAGTATGACGCCCGCCACGTCATCAAGGCCAACGGCATCGTGTTCGACCAGCTGCGCCGCTTCCACGCCTCCGGCCGCTACTACCGCATGTTCGGCAACCACGACTTCGAGCTCGCCGACCCCCACGCGGTGCGCGCGGCGTTCGACGAGGCCCCCCACCCGGCCACTGGCGAGATGGAACCGTTCCTGCCCGGCCTGGTCGTGCACGAGGCGATCCTGTTGCGGCACCGGGTGACCGGACGCGAGCTGCTCACCGTCCACGGCCACCAGGGCGACTTCAGCAACGACCAGAACTGGCGGATGACGCGCTTCACGTTCCGCCTGTTCTGGAAGCGGATGCACGCCTTCGGCATCCGCAGCCCCTCCTCGCCGGTCCAGAACAGCTTCAAGCGGCACAAGGTGGAGCGCAACTACAACAAGTGGATCCGGCGCACGGGCATCCCGCTCATCTGCGGGCACACGCACCGCGAGCGGTTCCCCCGCGGCAAGGACCTCCCCTACTTCAACACGGGGTCCTGCGTGTTCCCCAGCTACATCACCGGGCTCGAGCTGACCGACGGCGCGCTGTCCCTGGTGGGGTGGCGCGTGGAGCCCGACGACAAGGGCTACCTCCAGATCAGGCGCTCGGTGCTGGTGGGCCCCCGGCCGGTGGAGAGCCTCTTCCGCTGAGCGCGCCTCTCCCCTGAGCCGCGGGCGGTCGCTACCGTGGAGCGGTGACCACCATCGAGCAGCCCATTCAGCCCGACGCGCTGACCGACTCCGAGGCCACCCCCGAGCCGAGCTTCGACCAGCAACGCTTCGCCGCCCGCCCGGCCCGCCTGCGCCCGCGCGCGCGGCGCAGCCAGCCGGGGCCCGACGAGATCATGGCCCGGCCCTTCGAGGCCGACGGCCGCAACCGCGCCTACGTCGAGTGGCTCGTCGACCAGTCGATGCTCGCCGACGCGACACTCCTGGGGCGACAGCTCGCCGGCCACCACCTGATGTGGGCCAACGCCTTCGCCGCGCCCAACCCGCGCGCCGCCGTCGAGCAGGCGTCCGTCTGGTACACCGCCTACCCGCTGTCGCTGATGACGGCGCCCCGCCAGTCCTTCCTGGGCGCCCTCGGCTCCGAGGAGCTCTGGGGCGCCTTCGAGGAAATCGGCATCGAGGCGATCCACACCGGGCCGGTGAAGCTGGCCGGGGGCATCTCCGGTTGGGAACCCACCCCGTCCGTCGACGGCCACTTCGACCGGATCAGCATGGCCATCGACCCCCTGTTCGGCACCGAGCAGGAGTTCCGCGACATGTGCGAGAACGCGGCCTCGCACGGCGGCACGATCATCGACGACATCGTCCCCGGTCACACCGGCAAGGGTGCCGACTTCCGGCTCGCCGAGCTGAACTACCACGACTACCCCGGCATCTACCACATGGTCGACATCCCCCGGGACGCCTGGCACCTGCTGCCCGACGTCCCCGAGGGCAGGGACGCGGTGAACCTCACCCCCGAGGCCGAGCAGGCCCTGGCCGAGGAGGGTTTCATCATCGGCGCCCTCCAGCGGGTGATCTTCTACGAGCCACGCGTCAAGGAGACCAACTGGTCGGCCACCCCGCCGATCCGTGACCACCAGGGCGTCGAGCGCCGCTGGGTCTACCTGCACTACTTCAAGGAGGGCCAGCCCTCGATCAACTGGCTCGACCCCACGTTCGCGGGCATGCGCCTGGTCATGGGCGACGCCCTCCACTCCCTGCTCGACCTCGGTTCGGGTGGCCTGCGCCTGGACGCCAATGGCTTCCTGGGCGTCGAGAAGTCGCTCGAGCACTCCCCCGCCTGGTCGGAGGGCCACCCCCTCAGCCAGGCGGCCAACCAGCTCATCGGCTCGATGGTCCGCAAGGTCGGTGGGTTCACCTTCCAGGAGCTGAACCTCACCATCGACGACATCAAGAACACCGGCTCGGTCGGCCCCGACCTGAGCTACGACTTCATCACCCGCCCGGCCTACCAGCTCGCCCTGGCCACCGGCGACACCGAGTTCCTGCGCCTCACGCTGCGGGAGGCCATCGCGCTGGGCGTCGACCAGGCGTCCCTGGTGCACGCGCTGCAGAACCACGACGAGCTCACCTACGAGCTGGTGCACTTCGCCACCCGCCACGCCAACGACACCTACTCCTACGGCGGCGAGGAACTGACCGGCTCCGAGCTGGCCGAATCGGTGCGGCAGACCCTGCGCGACGAGCTCACCGGGGAGGCCGGTCCCTACAACGCCGTCTTCGTCCAGAACGGCATCGCCTGCACCACGGCGTCCGTCATCACCGCGACCCTGGGCATCACCGACCTCGAGGACATCAGCCCCGCCGAGACCCGGGCCATCATGGACGCCCACCTGCTGCTGTGCATGTACAACGCCTGGCAGCCCGGTGTGTTCGCCCTGTCGGGCTGGGACCTCGTCGGGGCGCTGCCGCTGGACCGCTCGCAGGTCAAGAGCCTGATCCGGGACGGCGACACGCGCTGGATCGAGCGTGGCGCCTACGACCTGATGGACGCCGCGCCCGACGCCGCCAGGTCGGCCTCGGGCATGCCCCGGGCCACCTCCCTGTACGGGTCGCTGCCCCAGCAGCTCGGCGACCCGAGGTCGTTCGTGCGGCGGCTGTCGCAGATCCTCGAGATCCGCAAGCGCAACGACCTGGCGACCGGCGAACTGGTCGCGGTGCCCGACGTCCCCCACAAGGGGCTGCTCGTCCTGGTCAACCGCCTGGTCGACGGAACCACCCAGGTGACCGCCCTCAACTTCTCCGACGAGACCATGTCGGCACGGGTCCAGAGCGAGCACATCCCGGCGGGACGTGTCGTCGACCTCGCCACGCTGACCCCGGTCGGCGTCGTCGACGACCTGGGCGGCTTCACCGTCGACCTCCCCCCGTTCGGTGGCCTGGCCCTGGGCGTCCGGGAACCGGAGCCGTCCGAGGACGAGTGACCTTCGCGTCAGGCCGCGCCGGCCTCGGTGCCCTGCAACTGGCGGGTGCCGAGGTCGGCGTCCAGCCGCAGCAGGCCGGGGCCGTCATCGCCCACCATCTTGATCTGGGCGAGGATCTCGCTGACCGTCGCCTCCTCCTCGATCTGCTCCTCCAGGAACCAGTTGAGCAGGGGGCGGCTGTCGAGGTCCCCCTCGGCCTCCCCCGTGCGGTACAGCTCGCGGATCGACTCCGAGACCTTCTGCTCGTGCGCCAGCGCGGCGGCGAACACGTCGGCCGGGGTGGCGGACTCCTCCACCTGCGGGGCCTTCATCGCGCCGATCGTGGGGTGCCCGTCGCGGTCGACAACGTGGTCGATGAACTTGTTCGCGTGCACGATCTCCTCGTCGGCCTGCCGGCGCAGCCACAACGCCATGCCGGGCAGGTCGGCCGTGTCCAGCTGGATGGCCAGCTGCCGGTAGACCAGCGAGGCCTCCAGCTCGAGCGTGATCTGGGCGTCGAAGGCGGACGCCATCGCCTCGGTGAGCTTCATGCCCCTTGACTACCAGCCCCGGCGGCGCGCCACAAGGGCGCCTCCCCGCGGGTGGTAGCTTCACCGGCATGGCCCACCCGCTGCCACCCGAGCAGGACCCGGACGCCGAGCGCACCGAGGTGCTCGACGTCCGGGAATTCGCCCCGCCCACGGAGCCCCCGGCCGAACGGACCCTCGCGTTCGAGCCCGCCCCGGCACCCGACCCCCTCCCGATCCGCGGAGCCGAGCCGGTCGGCGCCACCTGGGCCGCGCCGCGCCCCACTCCCGCGCCCGACGTCGCGCGCGTCGACCACCGCGACACCGTCGAGTGGGCGCTGGTCGAGGCCCGCGCCAACAACCGTCCGCTGACCGATGTCGGCCTGCTCCTGCTGCGCGTGTGCTCACTGCCGCTGGTCCTGCGCGGGCTGCACAAGCTGGTCGACTTCCCGGGCTTCGTCGACACGTTGCGCGACAACGCGTTCGCGGCGCAGGCGCCGGAACTCCTCGGCGTCCTGGTCGTCGGGGGCGAGATCGCCCTGCCCGTCCTGATCGCCATCGGCCTGGCCACGCGGGTCGCCGGGCTCCTGCAGGCGACCTTGATGATCGGCATCTTCGTCTTCTGGACGCTGGCCGGTGCCCCCCTGCTGGACCCGGTCACGGGCGGCCTGAGCGGCGAGCCCGAACTGCTGTTCGCCGCCCTCGCCCTACCGCTGGTGTTCACCGGCGGTGGACGGGCCGCCATCGACCGGGCACTGACGGCCGCGGGCCGGGAGCGCCGCATCGCGCGCCGCGTGGCCAAGCGCCTGGGGGAATGAACCCCGCGGCGTCCGCGTTGAGGCTGGTGACGAAAAGTGTCATGAGTGGAAAGGACTGACGTGCTCGACCCGACAAGCCTGTTCACGTGGGAGCCCCACGTCGACCAGCGGACCCTGCGCGCCGGGACGCTCGTGGTGACTCTGGGCAGCTACGTCGATGCCGGGCACACCCAGCGCCTCCTGGACGCCCACCTGCTGGAGCACCTGCCCAACCGCGTGCTGGGCCGCTTCGACGCCGACCAGCTACTCGACTACGCGGGCCGACGCCCCCTCATCACCTTCGACCGCGACCACTTCAGCGAGTACCGCCGGCCCGAGATCAACCTGCGCCTGGTCACCGACCGTGACGGCACCGACTTCCTGCTGCTGGACGGCCCCGAGCCGGCCCTCCAGTGGGAGCGGATGGCGGCGTCCGTGCGATACGTGGTGGAGCAGCTCGGCGTCGAGCGCACGATCCTGCTGCAGTCGATGCCGGCCCCCACGCCGCACACGCGTCCGGTCGCGGTCACCCGGTTCGCCTCCGACCCCGCCCTGGTCGCCGACGAGGTGCCGATGCTCGGCACGTTCCAGCTGAGCGCCTCGTTCACGGGCGTGCTCGCGCTGCGCCTGGGCGAGGCGGGGCACGAGGCCCTCGGCCTGGTCGCCCACGTGCCCCACTACATCGCCGACAACGACTACCCGGCCGCCGCGGGCGCCCTGGTGTCCGCGTTGCGTGACGTCTCCCGCCTCGCGGTGCCCGTCGACGAGTTCGACGTGTCCGCCGGGATCGTCCGTGCCCAGATCGACAGCCAGGTCGCCCAGAGCGAGGAGCTCCAGGAGATGGTCGGCGCCCTCGAGCGCGGCTACGACCAGTTCTCCGAGGAGCACCACCTGCGCAACGTCGAGCACTCCCAGCTGCCGTCGGCCGACGAGATCGGTGAGAAGTTCGAGCAGTTCCTGGCCGATCTCGGCGACGGACAGCCCGAGGGTGGGGACCCGACGGACGGGTAGCCTCGCCGACATGAAGCTCGGCATCGACTTTGGCACCACCCGCACGATCGTCGCACTCGTCGACCGGGGCAACTACCCCGTCGTGAGCTTCACCGACGCCAACGGGGACCCGGTCGACCACCTCCCCTCGGTCGTCGCCCGCCGCGACGGGGACCTCGTCTACGGCTTCGAGGCCGAGCGCGCCGCCGCCAACGGCGCCACCCCCATCCGCTCCTTCAAGCGAGCGCTGGCCTCCAGCGGCATCGTCGGCCAGACCGCGATCGAGGTCGACGGTGAGTCCGTCGGGCTGCTCGAGGTCGTGACCGGCTTCCTGACCACCCTCGCCGACGAGCTGCGCACGAACTCCAACATCGCCGGGCTGCTGGGTGACGACGAGCCCCTCGAGGCCGTCGTCGCCGTGCCCGCGCACGCCCACTCCGCGCAGCGCTTCCTCACGCTCGAGGCCTTCCGGCGCGCGGGCTTCCACGTGCTGGGCATGCTCAACGAACCGTCCGCGGCCGGCTTCGAGTTCACCCATCGCCAGCCGCGCAGCGTGAACAGCCGCCGCACCCGCGTCGTCGTCTACGACCTGGGCGGTGGCACCTTCGACGCGTCCCTGGTGCGGGTGGACGACCTCAGCCACGAGGTGGTCAGCTCGGTCGGGGTCAACCGGCTGGGCGGCGACGACTTCGACGAGGAGCTGGCCGCCCTGGCCCGCGACGAGGTCGGCTCCCGCGTGGAGCTCACCGCCCGCGAGCGCGCCTCGCTGCTCGACGAGTGCCGCGTGGCCAAGGAGAACCTGTCCCCGCAGACCCGCCGCATCGCCCTCGAGGTCGGCCACGCCCCCGTCGTGGTCGAGGTCGCCGACTTCTACGAGCGCACCACCCCGCTCGTCGAGCAGTCGCTCGACGCCCTCGAGCCGCTGCTGGGCGGACTCGACGGCGAGCAGCTCGAGGCCGCCGAGGTGGCCGGCATCTACCTGGTGGGCGGGGCGTCCAGCCTGCCGCTGGTCGCCCGCGTGCTGCGCGAGCGGTTCGGACGCCGCGTGCACCGGTCGCCGCACCCCGCGGCGTCCACCGCCATCGGCCTGGCCATCGCCGCCGACGAGGACTCGGGCTTCCACCTGACCGACCGCCTGTCGCGCGGCTTCGGCGTGTTCCGCGAGTGGGACTCCGGGGCACGCCTCGCCTTCGACCCGATCCTCGACCGCGACCAGCGGATGTCCCCGGACGAGGACGTGGTCGTCACCCGGCGCTACCGCCCGGTCCACAACCTCGGGGTGTTCCGCTTCGTGGAGTACTCCGCGCTGGGGTCTTCGGGCCAGCCGACCGGCGACGTCCTGCCCCTGGCCGAGGTCGTCTTCCCGTTCGACCGGTCGCTGCGCAACGTGGAGGACCTCGCCTCGGTCGCGGTGGAGCGCATCGGCGACGGCCCCGAGATCGAGGAGACCTACGTCGTCGACCGGCACGGCATCGTCACCGCGGCGATCACCGACATCGAGGCCGGATTCACCCTCACCAGCCGGCTGGGCGGCTGATCTCTGCCACGATGGGGCATGGCCAAGAAGAGCAAGCTGGACACCGAGGTCTACGAGGCCGAGCTCACACGCCTGCAGGCCGAGCTGGTCGAGATGCAGGAGTGGGTCAAGGCCAGCGGCGCCCGCATCGTCGTGATCTTCGAGGGGCGTGACGCCGCGGGCAAGGGCGGGTCCATCAAGCGGATCGCCGAGTACCTCAACCCGCGCGTCGCGAGCGTGGTCGCCCTGCCGGCGCCCACCGAGCGCCAACGCACGCAGTGGTACTTCCAGCGGTACGTGGAGCACCTGCCGGCCGCCGGCGAGATCAAGTTCTTCGACCGCTCCTGGTACAACCGGGCCGGCGTCGAGAAGGTGATGGGCTACTGCACCGCCGAGGAGCACATCCGGTTCCTGCGGCAGTGCCCGATCTTCGAGCGGATGCTGATCGACGACGGCATCATCCTGCTCAAGTACTGGTTCTCGGTCTCCGACAAGGAGCAGGAGAAGCGGTTCCGCTCGCGGATGACCGACCCCATGCGGATGTGGAAGCTCTCCCCCACCGACATCGAGTCGATCACTCGCTGGGAGGACTACAGCCGCGCCAAGGACGAGATGTTCGTGCACACCGATGTCGAACCGGCCCGCTGGCACGTCGTCGAGGCCGAGGACAAGAAGAAGGCGCGGATCAACATGATCACGCACCTGCTGGCCTCGATCCCCTACCGGCACGTGGACCGGCCCGAGCTCGTCTTCCCCAAGCGCCCCAAGGGCACCGGCTACCAGCGCACCGCGAAGTCACTGCAGCGCATCGTGCCGGACGTTGCCTCGGACCTGCCGCGCTCGGAGGACGTGCAGCCCTACCGCGACCCCGAGGACGGCTGACCGACCCGCCGGGGCCTACTCCTCGAAGGGTGACGGGTCGCCGGTCCCGACGCGGGCGATGCCGACCTCGTCGTCGGTGAAGTCCACGACCGTCGTGGGCCCGAGCCCCACGTCGCCGGAGTCGAGCACGGCGTCGACCTGGTGGGCCAGCTCCTCGGCGATCGTCCAGCCGTCCGCCTGCGGGACGGTGTCGCCGGGCAGGATCAGCGTGCTCGACATGAGCGGCTCGCCCAGCGCGTCCAGCAGCGCCTGGGCCGTGACGTGCTGGGGGATGCGGACCCCGACCGTGCGCTTCTTGTCGTGCAGCATCGCCTTGGGCGCCAGGCGGGTCGCCTTCAGGACGAACGTGTAGGCACCCGGCGTGGACGACTTGATGGCCCGGAACACGTCGTTGCCCATCTCGACGTACTGCCCCAGCTGCGCGAAGGTCGAGCACACGAGCGTGAAGTGGTGGTGACGGTCGAGGTGGCGGATGGCCCGGATGCGGTTCAGCCCCTCGGCGTTGCCCATCGTGCAGCCCAGCGCGAAGCCGGAGTCGGTCGGGTAGACCACCAGACCCCCGGACTGCAGGATCTCGACCACCTGCGCCAGTGCGCGCGGCTGCGGGTTGTCGGGGTGGACGTCGAAGTAGCGAGCCATGGGGCCACCCTAACGAGCGGGTGCGACAATCGCCCCATGACCCTGTTCAACCTCACCGAGTCCGAGCTGCGCCGGCGCACGTCGCTGAAGTGGAACGTGTTCGACCCCGACGTCCTGCCCCTGTGGGTGGCGGAGATGGACGTCCGGGTGCTGCCCGAGGTCGTGCAGGCCGTGACCGAGGCGCTCGAGCTGGGCGACACCGGCTACCCCTGGGGGACGCGCTACGCCGAGGCCTACGCCGAGCTGGCCGACCAACGGTGGGGCTGGCGTCCGGCCCCCGACCAGCTGCGCCGCTCGGGCGACGTGATGAACGCGATCCTGTCCCTGTTGCTGGGCAACACCGCCGAGGGCGACCACGTCGCGCTGAACCCGCCGGTCTACCAGCCGTTCTGGCAGGTCATCGAGGGCTACCGCCGCCACGTGACCCAGGTGCCCCTCACCGACGCCGGGCGCCTCGACCTCGCCGCCCTGGAGCACGCGTTCACCGGCCCCGCTGCGCCCACCGCCTACCTGCTGTGCTCGCCCCACAATCCCACCGGGACGATCCACACCCCCGAGGAGCTCTCGGCCGTCGCCCGCCTGTGCCGCGAGCACGACGTGCTGCTCGTCGTGGACGAGATCCACGCCCTGCTCGTCGACCCGGGGGCCACCTTCACACCCATCCTGTCGCTGCCGGACGCCCAGGACGCCGTCGTCACGTTCTCCGCCGGCAAGGGCTGGAACCTCCCCGCCTTCAAGGCCGGCCTCTACGTCCGGGGCACGGACGCCGCCCGCTTCGTCGACGCCCTGCCGCCCCTGGCCAACCAGTCGACCGGGCAGATGGCGACCATCGCCCACACCGCCGCGCTGCGCCACGGCCAGGCCTGGGTGGACGCCGTGATGGCCGAGGTCGCCGACCACAAGACCCTCCTGGCGGACCTGCTCGCCGAACACCTGCCCGGCGTCACCTACCGGCGCGCGCCCGGGACCTACCTGGCGTGGCTGGACTGTTCGGCCCTCGGACTGGCCAGCCCGCGCACCCACTTCCTGGCCCACGCCCGGGTGGCGCTCAACAGCGGGTCGGACTTCGGGCCCGGGTACGGCCAGTTCGTGCGGCTGAACCTGGCGGCGTCCCCGGCGCTCATCACCGAGGCCGTCGAGCGGATGGCGGCCAGCCTGCGCTGAGCCGCCGGCGCTCAACGCTCGAGCACCGCGGTGGCCTCCCCCGAGGCCGACAGCGTGGTGATGCCGACGAGGCTGAGGAAGACCGTCCTGGTCGTCGTGGACGTGGTCACACGGACCACCCCGTCGGTGATGGTGACCTGACCGGTCACGCCGCGATCGGTGAGCACCTGCGCGCCGGCGGCCGTGACGGCGCCGACGTCGAGGGGCGTCCCGGTCGCGCGGGCCCGGGC
>DUOQ01000059.1 GCA_012838755.1 Propionibacterium sp.
GTTTCTATCGCTCCAGCGATAGAAACGCCGCCTCGAAGTGCAACAAGGGGGGTCAGCGGCGCGAGAGCTCCTCGACCACCGCGGCGGCGATGGAGCCGTCGAGGTTGCGGGGCGTCCAGCCCTCGGTGCGCACCCACTCGGAGCGGCACGCGGCGCACGCGAACACGAGGAGGTCGTCGCGCGTCTCACCGGTGGGGGTCCAGTCGCACTGGTTCTGGCACGGGTCCTGGCGCAGGGATCGGGGCATGGGCCCTATCCTCTCAGGACGGCTGGCGATCGGCGATCCCGAAGGTGATCGCCTGCATCGTGTGCAGGATCCCCCACGAGCCGAACAGGTCGTGGACGGGGGAGAGCAGCCGGCCGAGCAGGCCGAAGGTGCGGCGTCCGGCCGTGCGGACGATCTCGGAACCCCCCGGTGCCGGGTTCACCGCGAACCGGTCGTAGGTGAGGGTCTCGCCGGCATGCTGACCGTCCGTGGCGGTGTGGGTCCACGTGACCACGTCCACGCCGTTCTCGTGCGTGCGGGTGCAGTCAAGGGTGACGGTCAGCGAGCGGCCGCCCTTCTCCATCCGGTGGCGCAGGCCGCCGTCGGACACCTGGGACGTCACCGGGTCGTACGCCCACAGCGCGAGCAGGGCGGGGTCGGCCAGGGCATCGACCACGGCGTCCGGCGGTGCCGAGACGTACCGGCGGACGCGCTGGGCCCGGTTCGGCCGGGGGAGGATCGCGTCGTCGGCGGGTACCGACTCGGGGGCGTAGGGGTCGTCGGCGCCCTGCTTGAGCTCCGGCACGAGGTCCTGGGGCGTGACGCCGTCGGCGTGCACGAGGCGCCGGACCGTGCCGGAGGGCTCCTTGAGGAGGGCCACCAGCATCCCGTAGGTGTCGGCGGCCTTGAGCTCCTTGAGGAACGCCTCGGCGCGCGGCGTCGCCTTCCAAGCCGGGTCCCCCAGCTGCATGAAGTGGATGGGGGAGGGCAGGTCGGCGATGTCCACCCCCAGGGCGGCGAGGTCGACCGACATCGCCTCGCGCACCCGGCGGCGTGCGCCGGCCAGCGTGATGCCGTGGCTGCCGAGCAGGCGCGCTGCCGCGCCGCCAACCGTGATCAGGCCGAGGTAGAGGTGCTCCAGGTCGACCTCGGCGGCGCGGACGCGAGCCGCCTCGCGCCAGGCGGCGGTCGTCCACAGGCTGGAGAGTTGGATGCTCATCGAGGGTTCCTCTCGCGAAGTTCGGGGGCGATGCGGCGGGCGTACTTCTTGTGGACGGCCTGGCGGGTGACGCCGAGGGCCTGGGCGATCTCGGGCCAGGAGTGGCCGTCGCGCAGGGCCTGCTCGACCTGCTGGTGCTCGAGTTGGTCGGCCAGGCGACGCAGGGCGACCACCGCCGACAACGCCCGCAGGGGGTCGCTGCGATCGGACGCCGCGCGCGTCACGCCGTCCGGGCCGGGTTCGTCCTGCATGGAGCAGCAACCTAGGTTGACGAACTCGTCGTTGTCAACCCGGGTTGCTCGCCTGCTCGTGGAGGCGCCGACACTCACCCTTGTCACCCGGGCGACGCGTGAGGAACCGCCGCGGAAGTGACGAACCCGCGTGTCGGCGCAGCCGCGCTCGGTTGCTACCGTGGTCCCCATGCGGTTCGGACCCATGGAGATCACGATCCTCGTCCTCCTGCTGGGCTTCCTGATCTTCGCGGTGATGACCCAGCGCCAGACGAGGCCTGCCTCGGAGGTGCTCGAGACGATCTTCGACGAGCGCTCGACCCCGACACCCGGCCGGAAGGCGCGGGTGTGGGCGCTGGGCGTCCTGAACGAGGAGGGCGTGGACGCCGACGCCGACCCCGGCTACGCCATGAAGGTGCTGCGGAAGGCCGAACCCCGGCTCACGCTCGTCGCGGCGAAGGTGCTGGTCGACACCCTCAATCGGTTCTGACGGGGCACCGCACTCAACGCGCGATCGGGTCGGGGACCGGCGGCACCCCGCGCATCGACAGCGCCAGCAGCAGGGCCGCCACGGCCAGCGCCCCCGAGAGCGCCGCCACGCCCGGCCACCCCGCGGCCGACCACGCGGAGCCGGCCATCGCCCCGAAGACCGACGAGCCGAAGTAGTAGAACGCCAGGTACATCGCGCCGGCCATGCCGGTGCCGCGTCCCTTGTTGGCCGCCCGGGCGGTCACCCAGCTCGACACCGTCCCGTGGCAGGCGAAGAAGCCGAAGGTGATCATCGCTACCCCGACGACGATGGCGGCCAGGTGGTCGATCACGGTCACGGCGATCCCCGCGCCGAACAGCACCAGCGTCAGCGGCACGACCGTCCGGTAGCCCCGCTCGACCGCGAGGCGTCCGGCCAGGGGCGAGCTGAACGAGCCGAGCAGGTAGGTGACGAACACCAGCGAGGCCACCCCGACCGACAGCGAGAACGGCGGCAGCACCAGCCGGAACGCCAGCCCGTTGAACGCGGCCACGAAGCCGCCCATCGACACGAACCCGATCAGGTACAGGGTCACCAGTCCGCGGTCGAGCAGCATGCGCCGGGCGTTGTCGGCGAGCTCGCGGTGGTGCAGCGGGGTGGCCACGAAGCGGCGCGCGGCCGGCAGCAGCAGGCCGAGCAGCACCGCGATGAGCAGGCCCATGCCCCCGATGGCGCCCAGGGCGATGCGCCAACCGAAGAAGTCCGAGAGCAGGCCGGTCAACAGGCGTCCGGACATGCCGCCCAGTGCGGTCCCGCCGATGTAGAGCCCCGTCGCGGCGGATGCCCACGTGGGCGAGACCTCCTCGCGCAGGTAGGCCGCCGCCACCGCCGGGAGCCCGGCCACCGCGAAGCCCAGCACGGCGCGCAGCGCCAGCAGCAATCCCCACGAGGGCGCGAACGCGGACGCCACCGCCACCAGGGCCGCGATCAGCAGGGTCAGCCGCATCAGGGTGAGGCGACCCACGGCGTCCGAGAGGGGGCCGAAGATCATCAGGGCGACGCCCATCGACACCGTCGTGACCGACAGCGACAGCGTCGCCATGGCGGGGGTGAGGTCGAAGTCGGCCGCGAGCAGGGGAAGGACGGGCTGGGTGCAGTAGACCAGCGCGAAGGTGGCCAACCCGGCCAGGAACAGGGCGAAGGTGATGCGGCGGTACTCCGGGTCCCCGGGCCGCCAACCCGCCGCTGCGTCGCTTGCCACGATCCCATCATGCACCGCATTAGGCTGGCGGCCATGTCGAGTGACGCGCGCACCCTGCTGTTGGCCGCCCCCGTGGGGCGCACCGAGCTCCCCGCCGACGAGGCTCTCGGCGAGATCCTGGCGCTGGGGGACGGCGGTTCGTTCCTCGAGGTCGTCGCCCGCCACCCGGCGTCGCCGCTGGCGTGGGCCCTGCTCGCCGAGGCCTCGCTCAGCGCCCGCACCGTGCAGGGCGACCTCTCCGCCTACGCGTTCGCCCGCGCCGGGTACCACCGGGGGCTGGACGCCCTCCGTCGTGCCGGCTGGCGGGGCAAGGGGCCGATCCCGTGGGAGCACGAACCGAACCAGGGCTTCCTCCGCTCGCTGTGGGCGCTCGCCTGCGCGGCGCGCCGCATCGGCGAGCAGGCCGAGTACGAGCGGTGCGTGCTGTTCCTGCTCGAGGCGTCCGAGGAGGCCTACGTGCAACTCGTGCGGTCGCGTCCGCTCACCCTCTGAGCGACGGGCCGGCGCGTCCGCAGGACAAACCCCCCGGCGACCGAACACCGTTTCGGCTAGGCTGACGGGGTAAGAGCCCGGCAAGCCTTGCCCGGGCTTTCGTTATGCAAGAAGGGGCAACGGCATGCCTGGGATCGTCGTGATCGGCACGCAGTGGGGTGACGAGGGCAAGGGGAAGGCCACCGACCAACTCGGCGACCAAGTCGACTACACGGTGCGCTACTCGGGCGGCAACAACGCCGGCCACACCCTCGTCGTGAACGGCGAGAAGTATGCGCTGCACCTGCTGCCCAGCGGCATCCTGAACCCGGGCATCCCCGTGATCGGCAACGGCGTCGTCGTCGACCTGGAGGTGCTGTTCAGCGAGATCGACGCCCTGAACGCCCGCGGCATCGACACCTCGCGCCTGATCGTCAGCGCCAACGCCCACATCATCGCGCCGTACCACAAGGTGCTCGACAAGGTCACCGAGCGGTTCCTCGGCAAGCGCAAGATCGGCACCACCGGCCGCGGTGTCGGCCCGGCGTACGCCGACAAGATCAACCGTGTGGGAATCCGCATCCAGGACCTGCTGGACGAGCAGCTGCTGCGCGACAAGGTCGCCGCATCGCTGATCCAGAAGAACCAGCTGCTGGTGAAGGTCTACAACCAGATGGCGGTGGACGCCGACGAGGTGGCCGACCACCTACTGTCCTTCGCCGACCGCGTCCGCCCGATGGTGCGCGACGTCGCGCGCGAGCTGAACGACGCCCTCGAGGCCGACAAGCTCGTCGTGTTCGAGGGCGCCCAGGCGCACCACCTCGACGTCGACCACGGCACGTACCCCTACGTGACGAGCTCGAACCCCATCGCCGCCGGTGCCTGCACCGGCTCGGGGGTGGGCCCCAACCGGCTCGACCGCATCGTCGGCATCGCCAAGGCATACACGACCCGCGTGGGTGAGGGGCCGTTCCCGACCGAGCTGCTGGACGCCGACGGCGACCGCCTGCGCAACGACGGCGGCGAGTTCGGGACCACGACCGGACGCCCCCGCCGCTGCGGCTGGTTCGACCCGCTCGTGGTCGAGGCCGCCTGCACGTACAACGGCGTGACCGACGTGTTCCTGACCAAGCTCGACATCCTCACCGGCTGGGACAAGATCCCGGTCTGCGTGGCCTACGAGGTGGACGGCGAGCGCGTCGAGCACTACCCGGTGATGATGGACGACATCGTCAAGGCCACGCCGATCTACGAGTACCTCGACGGCTGGAGCGAGGACATCTCCCACTGCCGCACCTTCGACGAGCTGCCGGCGACCTGCCAGGCGTACGTCAAGCGCCTCGAGGAGCTCATCCGTTGCCGCATCTCGGGCATCGGCGTGGGCCCCGGCCGCGAACAGGCGGTCATGATCCACGACCTGATCTGATGCACCTCCTCTACGACGCCGACTGCGGGTTCTGCTCGCGGTCGGCGTCGTGGCTCGCCCGGCGGGGCGTCCCGGGGGTGCGGTCGCTGCAGTCGGCCGACCTCGCCGCGCTGGGGGTGGACGCCGACCGAGCGGTCCGCGAGATCCCGGCGGTGCTCGACTCGGGGCACGTCGTGTACGGGGCGAGGGCGATCGGCGAGGCGCTGCGGTTCGGACCGGCGTGGTTGCGAGTCGCCGGGTGGCTCATCCGGGGCCCGTTGGCGTGGCCGGCGGCGTTGGTCTACCGCGTCGTCGCGCGCTACCGGCACCACCTGCCCGGGGGCACGGGAGCCTGCCGGCTGGGGGAGTGAGCTGCGGGAGTGAGGTGACGGCGCGCGGGCCGTCCGCCGCGCGAGCAGCCGGTTGGCGGACCCAGCTCGAGGCCTGGCACTAGGGTGGCGGCAACCGACTCCAGGGGGCGTCATGGGGGCCACGGCCGAGATCACGGTGCGCGAGCGGATCCAGTTCGCAGCGGGTGACTTCTTCGTCGGCGGCGGCGCCTCGCTGCTCAGCGTCCTCTACCTGATCTTCCTCACCGACGTCGTCAAGCTCGCGCCCGGCCTGGCCGGCACGGCGGTGCTCGTCGCCAAGCTCTGGGACGCCATCAACGACCCGCTCACCGGCTCGATCTCCGACCGGGTGCGCACCCGCTGGGGGAGGCGGCGTCCGTTCATCGTGGTGGGGGCACTGCTGCTCCTCCCGGTGATGGCGCTGTTCTGGCTGCCCGACCCGCCTCCCGCCTCGCAGGTCGGGCTCGCGGTCTGGGCGGCGCTGACGTACATCGCCTACAACACGGTGCAGACCGTGATCTCGGTGCCGTACGCCAGCCTGTCGACCGAGATCAGCGTCAACTTCGACCAGCGCAACAAGGTCAACGTGCTGCGCCTGCTGTTCTCCACCGTGGCCAGCGCGGGCACCACGCTGCTCGCCGCCCGCCTCTTCGAGGACTACCGCAACGGACGCCTCGAGCTGACCGAGCTCTACCTCACGATCGTGCTCGGCTTCGGCGGGGTCTTCGTGCTGATCATGCTCGGCGTGGGCCTGTTCACCCGCGAGCGCGTCCCGATGCCCGCGCGCATCGAGCCGTTCACGCTCGCGGGGTTCCTCGCCCCGCTGGAGCTCGGCGCCTACCGCCGCCTGCTGGGCATGTACCTGTGCCAGGCGCTGGCGTTCGACGTGATCACCACCACGGTCATGTACTACACGCTCTACGTGGTGGTCGGGGTCAGCGCCCAAGTGCTGCTGGGCATCTTCATCGCGGTGACCGTCCTGGCGTTCCCGCTGGTGAACTGGCTCGTCGGGCGCGTCGACAAGCACCGCATCTACCGCACGCTGCTGCCGATCGCCATCGGGACGGTGTTCGTCGTGGCCCTGTTCCCGCGCGGCGCGAACCCGGTGCTGCTCTACGGGACGACCTTCGTCATGGCGATCGGCTTCGTGGGCGCCCAGCTGATGAGCTGGGTCATGTTCCCCGACGTGCTGGACGCCGCCGAGCTCGCGTCCGGCCAGCGCAACGCGGGCGCGTTCTCGGGGCTGATGACGTTCATCCGGGGGATGGCGACGGCCCTGACGATCCAGCTCATCGCGCTGGTGCTGCAGCTCACCGGCTACCGCGCCCCCGTCGGCACCGAGGTCGTCACCCAGACCGACACGGTGCAGTGGGGGATCCGCCTCACGCTCCTGCTCGCCGTCGCCGTGCTGCTGTCGCTGGGGTGGCTCATCTCACGCGGTTACCCGCTCACGCTGGCCCGCTGCCGGGCCATGCAGGACGAACTGGCCGTCCGCCGCGGCACGGTCGACTCGTCGGTAGGCTGACGGCGTGTCCCGTGAACTGACCGTCCTCGTCGTCGGCAACGGCGGCCGTGAGCACGCTCTCGCCCTCGCCCTGCACCGCGACCCCAGCGTCGTCGCCCTCCACTGCGCCCCCGGCAACCCGGGCACCGCCGCGATCGCGACCAACCACCCCGTCGACGCGAACGACGGGGACGCCGTGGTCGCGCGGGCACGCGAGGTGGGCGCGAACCTGGTCGTCGTCGGTCCCGAGGCACCCCTGGTCGCCGGCGTCGCGGACGCCGTGCGAGCGGCGGGCATCGCGTGCTTCGGCCCCAGCGCCGAGGCCGCGCAGATCGAGGGGAGCAAGCAGTTCGCCAAGGAGGTCATGGAGGCCGCCGGCGTGCCCACCGCGGCGTCGGTCTACTGCGCGACCGTCGACGAGGTCGCCGCCGCCATCGACCGCTTCGGCCCCCCGTACGTCGTCAAGCAGGACGGGCTGGCCGCCGGCAAGGGCGTCATCGTCACGTCCGACCGTGGGGCCGCGCTCGAGCACGCCACCGACGCCCTGCCGGCCATCGTCGAGGAGTACCTCGACGGCCCCGAGGTGAGCCTGTTCGCCATCACCGACGGCACCACCGCGCTGCCGCTGCAGCCCGCCCAGGACTTCAAGCGCGTCGGCGAGGGCGACGAGGGCCCCAACACCGGCGGCATGGGCGCCTACACGCCGTTGCCGTGGGCCCCCGAGGGGCTCGTCGACGCGATCATGCGCGACGTCGTGCAGCCCACCGTCGACGAGATGGCCCGCCGTGGCACCCCGTTCACCGGGTTGCTCTACGCCGGCCTCGCCCTCACCTCGCGCGGGTTGCGCGTGGTCGAGTTCAACTGCCGCTTCGGCGACCCCGAGACCCAGGCGGTCCTGTCCCTCCTGGAGTCCCCGCTGGGTGAGGTGCTGGACGCCGCGGCGTCCGGTCGCCTGGCCGAGGTGGGGGA
>DUOQ01000060.1 GCA_012838755.1 Propionibacterium sp.
GCTCGACTCTCTGGTGGTCGAGCCGTGGGTGGGGCTGGCCGAGGAGTACCGCGTCCGGTTGGGTGAGTTCGTGGCGGCGGCGACCGGCCGGCCGCTCAGTCCAGGACCCTCCGCAGCAGCTCGGTGACGCGGTTCTGCAGGTCGTCGCGGATGTCCCGGACCACGGCGAGGGGCTGGCCGGCGGGGTCCTTGACCTGCCAGTCCTCGTAGATCTTGCCCGGGTAGTAGGGGCAGGAGTCGCCGCACCCCATGGTGATGACCACGTCGGCGGCCTGGACCACCGAGTCGGTCAGCGGCTTGGGGTACGCGGCGGAGAGCGCGATGCCGCGCTCGGCGAGGGCCTCGACGACGACGGGGTTGATCTCACCGGTCGGCTTCGACCCCGCCGACCGCACGTGGACGCGCCGCGCCGACAGGTGCTCGGCCAGGGCGGCCGCCATCTGGGAGCGGCCGGCGTTGTGCACGCACACGAACAGGATCTCGGGGACCTTCTTCGCCACCCGCCCCTCCGCCTGGGCCTTGGCCATCAGCTGCTCGCGGGCCTGACGGGCCACGAGCACGGGGAGGAAGGTCGCGATGGTGGCGCGGGGCTCGAGGAGTTCGCGGGCGGCCTCGACCGCTTCGGCGATCTCC
Source organism: Propionibacterium sp. (assembly GCA_012838755.1). Classification (GTDB taxonomy): domain Bacteria; phylum Actinomycetota; class Actinomycetes; order Propionibacteriales; family Propionibacteriaceae; genus Propioniciclava. The sequence continues at coordinate 634 of DUOQ01000060.1, forward strand.
TCGGCGGCGAAGACGCCCCGGTAGGCGTACCCGAGGTCGGTCCTGAGGGTGCCGTAGGCGTCACGCGGGTCCAGCAGCTGGCTCATGGCGCCCTCCTACCGGTCCGCGGGAACGGGCTGGACCTCGACACCGAGCTCGGTGAGCAGCTCGCCCACCCGGCGCTTGATGTCGTCGCGGATGGGGCGCACGGCGTCCACGCCCTGGCCGGCCGGGTCGTCGAGGACCCAGTCGAGGTAGGTCTTGCCCGGGTAGTAGGGGCAGGTGTCGCCGCACCCCATGGTGATCACCACGTCGGACGCCTCGACGGCCTCGTTGGTGAGGACCTTCGGCGTCTCGGCCGAGATGTCGATCCCCTCCTCGAGCAGTGCCTCGCGGACGGCGGGGTTGATCGTGTCGGCGGGGGCCGACCCGGCGGACCGGACCTCGACGCGTCCGCCCGAGAGGTGGTGGGTGTAGGCCGCACCCATTTGCGAGCGCCCCGCGTTGTGCACGCACACGAACAGCACCGACGGGCGGGGCTCGACGCCGAGCTCGGTGGCGAGCTGCTCGACGCGGGCCCGGATGTCGTCGCGGATGAGGTCCATGCGCTCGTCGCCCTCGACGCCGCGGACCGACGGCTCGTCGGTCTCCCAGCGCTCGATCTCGGCGCGCATGCCCTCGACGGGGTCGACCTGCGCGTCGCCGCCCAGGATGATGACGCGGTCGGCGGTGCGCAGCAGCTCGGGGTCGATCGGCTTGCTCGTGGCCGCGGCCATGCTGGCCCCGGCCCGGCCGACGGACGCCGCGGACTCGGCGTTGATCGTGCCCTTGGGCCTCGTGCCGGCGGAGTGGATGGCGACGGCGTCGCCGACGTGGGCCCGCATGAGGGCCTCGGCCATCTGGGACTTGCCCCCGTTCGAGACGCAGACGAACAGGACGGTGGGACGGTCGGTGGTCATGGGGCTCCTCATCGGGTCGCGGTGGAGTCGGTCGTGCGGACGGGGACGGTCGGGTCGTTCGGGAACAGGCGGGGGGCGAGCCAGAGGCTCACGTAGATGAGGCCGACGAGCACCGGCACCTCGATCAGCGGGCCCACGACGCCGGCGAGTGCCTGGCCCGAGGTCATGCCGAAGGTGCCGATCGCGACGGCGATGGCGAGCTCGAAGTTGTTGCCGGCAGCGGTGAACGCCACGGTGGCCGAGTGCGCGTAGTCGAGGCCGACGGCGCGCGAGGCGAGCAGTGAGCCGAGCCACATCAGCGAGAAGTAGGCCAGCAGCGGCAGCGCGATGCGGGCCACGTCGAAGGGACGCGACGTGATCTCGTCACCCTGCAGCGCGAACAGCAGCACGACGGTGAACAGCAGGCCGTACAGGGCCCAGGGGCCGAGCTTGGGCAGGAAGGTGTTCTCGTACCACTCCCGGCCCTTGGCGCGTTCCCCGAAGTGGCGGGTCAGGAAGCCCGCCAGCAGCGGGATGCCCAGGAACACCAGCACCGAGACGAAGATCGACCAGAAGGAGAACTCCGCCGAGGTCGTGGGCAGGCCGAGCCACGAGGGCAGCACCTGCAGGTAGAACCAGCCCAGGGCGGAGAACGCGATCACCTGGAACACCGAGTTGATCGCCACCAGCACCGCGGCGGCCTCGCGGTCGCCACAGGCCAGGTCGTTCCAGATGAGCACCATCGCGATGCAGCGGGCCAGGCCGACGATGATCAGGCCGGTGCGGTACTCGGGCAGGTCGGGCAGCAGCAGCCAGGCCAGGGCGAACATCAGGGCCGGGCCTACGATCCAGTTGAGGACCAGGCTCAGGCCCATGAGGCGCTTGTCGGCGGTCACGCGGCGGGTCTCGTCGTAACGGACCTTGGCCAGGACCGGGTACATCATCACCAGGAGGCCGAGCGCGATCGGCAGCGAGACCGACCCGATCTTCACGGCGTCCAGCGCCTCGTTGAGGCCGGGGACGAACCGGCCGAGCAGCAGGCCCAGGGCCATGGCGGCGATGATCCAGACCGCGAGGTAGCGGTCCAGCGTGCTCATCTGGCCGGCGACGGTCGTGGGAGAGGGAGTGGTCTGGGTGGACGCCACGGCCCCACCTTTCGGGATCTTGTCGTATCGATGGTTGTCGATACCCAGCGTGGTCGAAAACATCGACGGTTGTCAATACGTGGGGTAACGTGGGCCCATGGCACGGAGCAACCTGACCCTGATCGAGGCCACCGACGCACCGGTGGAGTCCTGCGCGACCGGCGCGACCGAGGTCATGGCCGCCGACCGGGCCGCGTGCCTGGCCGACATCTTCAAGGCGCTGGCCGACCCCACGCGGGTGCGCCTGCTCGACCACATCGCGGCGTCCCCCGACGGCACCGCCTGCGCCTGCCACCTGCCCGACATGCTCGGCGTCAGCCAGCCCACACTGAGCCACCACCTCAAGAAGCTCACCGAGGCCGGCCTCGTCACCCGCGAGCAGCGCGGGCGCTGGGCCCACTACACCGCCGTCGCCGCGACCCTCGACCTCGCCCGCGACTACCTCGGCGAGGCGACCAGCGGCGTGCGCTGTTGCTGACTCCCCCCGGTTGGTGTGCACTCCGTCACCGCAGGACCGGGATCAGCTCCTGCAGCCCGCCGGTGACCATCGCCACCGCGATCGCCGCGACGATCATGCCCATCAGGCGCGTCATGATCACGCGCAGGGTCTCCGACATCCTCCGCCCGATCACCGGCGCGAACCAGAGCACCACGAACAGCACCGCGAGTACCGCGGCCAGGGCGAGCGCGACGGCCGACAGGCCGGCAACGCCGTCCGCCTGGCCGGTGAACACGATGATGGACGCGATCGTGCCCGGCCCCAGGATCATCGGGAAGGTGAGCGGGTAGAACGAGATGTCCGACCGTGCGTCGTGGGCGTCCACCGCACCCGAACCGGACGCCGCGGCCGTGGCCGGCGCGGAGGTCGGCACCGTGGCCGGCCCGGCGGGGGACCCGGCCGACGCCGTGGTCGACGAGCCCGATGAGGCCAGCGCCCGCGTCCGCATGTTCGCCTTCTCGCTCGCGGTGCCCTCGTGGGCGGGGCTGCCACCGTTGAGCATGCCCAGGCCGATCGTCATCAGCACGATGCCGCCGGCGACCCGGAAGTGGCTGACCGAGATGCCGAAGAACACCAGGATCGCCGACCCGCTCGCCATGACGACGATGCTCATGATCAGGCTGTAGACGACGACGCGCAGGCCGGTCCCCCGCTGGCGGGCGTGGTCGTGGGCACTGGTCAGCGACAGGAACATCGGCAGGGCGACGAACGGGTTCATCACGGCGAAGAAGGCGCCGAGGGCCTTGACGAAGAGTGCGGCATCCACGCCGAGCATGCTCGCACGGCCGGCCAACGCCCCCACGCCCTCAGGGGGTCAGACTCAAGAGTTGAGGTCGCCGGTGTGCAGTTCGAGGCGGCGTTTCTATCGCTGGAGCGATAGAAAC
>DUOQ01000061.1 GCA_012838755.1 Propionibacterium sp.
CGTTTCTATCGCTGGAGCGATAGAAACGCCGCCTCGAAACGCACACCACACCCGGGGGCCCACCCCACGGCGTCAGCGAGGGTGCTGCAACGACCAGTGGTACATGGCGATCGCGGCGGCCGCGCCGGCGTTCAGCGACCGCGTCGACCCGTACTGCGTGATCGCCACCACCTGCGCGCAGGCGTCCACGACCTCGTCGGTGAGACCCGGCCCCTCCGAGCCGAAGACGAGGCAGCAGTCCCGGGGCAGGTCGGCCGTCTCGAGCGGCACCGAGCCGGGGAGGTTGTCGACCCCCACCAGCGTCACACCGGCGCCGGACGCCCACCCCACGAAGCCCTCTACGGTCGCGTGGTGGTGCACGTGGAGGTAGCGGTCGGTGACCATGGCCCCGCGGCGGTTCCAGCGGCGGCGTCCGAGGATGTGCACGCCGGCCACGTTGAACGCGTTGGCGGTGCGCACGACCGATCCGATGTTGAAGTCGTGCTCCCAGTTCTGGATCGCGACGCACAAGGGCGAACGACGGGTGTCGAGGTCGGCCACGATCGCCTCGAGGCGCCAGTAACGGTACCCGTCGAGGACGTTGCGCCGGTCACCGGCGGCGAGCAGTTCCGGGTCCAGCCGCGGGTCGTCGGGCCAGGGCTCGGGGTGCGGCCCGACGCCCACCGTGGGGGCCGTCGGGTCGTCCGGCTCGTCGCCGTGCACGGCAACTGGTTCGAAGGCGTCCACCTGCCCACGGTAGCCTGACCGGCGGACCCCGCTGCCCACCGGAAGAACACGCATGACCACCGAAGACACTCCCGTCCGCCCGGACGCCCCCGACGTGACCGACCTGCACGCCCCCGACAGTGTCGGCGCATGGCTCGTCCGGCTGCTCAAGGGCATCGCGGTCGGCGTCGGCTTCATCCTCCCCGGCCTGTCGGGTGGCGTGCTGGCGGTGATCTTCAAGATCTACGACCCGCTGATCAAGTTCCTGGCCAACCCGTTCCGGAACCTCTGGCGCCAGGTGAAGTACTTCCTCCCCGTCGGCATCGGGGGCCTCATCGGCGTGTTCCTGTTCTCGGTCGTCGTGTCGGCCGCATTCGGGCGCTACGAGGCGATCTTCGTCTGCCTGTTCATCGGCTTCGTGATCGGTACCTTCCCCAGCCTGTGGCGCCAGGCCGGCCAGCAGGGCCGCGCTGCGAAGCACGGGCTGATCCTGGTGGTCTCGGCGGTGGTGATCTTCGCGATCATGCTCCTGGGCGGGTCCATGAACCTCGAGGTGCCGCCCAGCATCCCCGTCTGGCTCGGCTCGGGTGCCCTGATCGGCCTGGGCGTGATCGTGCCCGGCATGAGCCCGTCGAACTTCCTGATCTACTTCGGGCTCTACAACAAGATGACCGACGGCATCAAGGACGTGGACCCGGCCGTGTTCATCCCCCTGTTCATCGGCCTGGTGCTGTGCGTGGTGTTGCTCGCCAAGGCCGCCAACTGGGCGTTCGACCGGCACTACGCGGGCATGTACCACTTCATCCTGGGCATGGTCGCGGGTTCGTCGCTGGCCATCTTCCCGACCGTGGTGCTCGACCCCGAGCGGGTCGAGCGCACCGGGCTGGGCTGGGGCGCGTTCTTGGGCGCCTGCGCGGTCATGCTCGTGCTGGGCGTCATCGCCTCGTGGCTGTTCTCGAAGGTCGAGGACCGTTACTCCACCGAGCGCGGCGCCATCGAGTCAGCCGGCTGAGCCGTCTCCCTCGTCGTCCGCGGCCGCCTCGCCACCCGGCTCGCCGCTCTCCGCGGCAGCCGGGTGCGGTAGTTCGGGGACGAAGTCGAGCCCGCGGCGTACCGCTATGTCGGCGACCAGCGCGGTGTCGAGCATCCAGACGGCCCGCCGCAGTGCGTCGGCGTCGATTCCCTCGACCGAGGCGAACCGCGGGCGGCTGACCGGGCGTTCCGGCGTCCGGGCCGCGGCACGCTCGGCGACCTGCGCGGCCACCTCGTGGAGCCGCGCCGTGATGTCGTCGCTCAGCATGGCGCGCCGCTTGCCCCGCTCGGACAGCTCCACGGCGAACGCCTCGTGCTCGTCGATGGTCTCGGGGTCCTCGGCCAGCAGCATGGCGCCGGTGGCCCGGAGCAGGTGGAGCCCCCGCGCCAGTTCCCCGTCGCCGAACTCGGTCACCGCGGCCTGCAGGATCGGGTTGTCGCCCTGCTCCACCTGCACGGCCAGCAGCGCGAGGTGGGCGGCCATCATGCGTTCCTTGGCGCGGTCGTGGTGCTCCTCGGGCGTCAGCACCAGCACGTTGGGGTCGACGTTGCTGCGGGCTGCCGCCTCGAGCGCCTGGCCGGGGTCGGGCGGGGCGAGTGTGTCGCGCAGCGGGATGGCCCGGATCAGGATGGTCGCGACCAGCACGACCAGGGTGAGCCAGGGCAGCAGCAGGTAGACGCTGTGCATGGCATCGGCCAAGGATTCGCGCAGGACGGCCACCACGGCGTCGGGCATGCCCGCCAGGGCGTTGGGGTTGAGCACCACGTTGGGGTCGAGGCCCCCGGCCGGGACCTGCGACCGCGCCTCGGGCGTCATGTTGCGGTCGAGCCCCGAGACCAGTTGGGTGGTCATCAGCGTGCCGGCGACGGCCGTACCCAGGGTGTTGGCGACGCTGCGGAAGAACTGCAGCGAGGACGTCGCCGGGCCCAGGTCGCGCCGTTGCACGGCGTTCTGGACGACCAGCGTGTAGATCTGGAACGACATGCCGGTGCCGAGGCCGAACATCGTCGTCCACAGCGTCAGCTCCCACGGCGTGGAGTGGCTGCCCAGGCGCAGCATCAGCACCGAGGCGATGCCCATCAGCACCACGCCCATCACCGCGTACGACTTGTAACGCCCGGTGCGGGTGGTGAGGTTGCCGATCACCACGCCCATGAGGAACAGGCCGACGTTCATCGGGATGAGGATCAGGCCCGACTCGGTGGCCGACACCCCCAGGACGCCCTGGGCGTAGACCGGCGTGTAGATGATCAGGGCCATCAGCGCCATGTTCATGAAGCAGGACGCGATGACCGACCAGGTGAAGATCGAGTTGCGGAACAGGTACATCGGGACGATCGGCTCGGCCGCCCGGCGCTCGATGAACACGAAGGCCACCAGCACGATGCCGCCCAGGGCGAGCAGGCCCAGCACGAGGGGGTCGAGCCAGCCGCGGGTGCCGCCCAGGCTGATGCCGAGCAGGGCCGAGGTCACGCCGACCGTCATGGCCGCGATGCCCGCGTGGTCGACCTTGCGCGGGATGTCGAGCTCGGGCACCTTCATGAACCGCAGCACCAGGAACAGCGCCACCAGCCCGACGGGGAGGTTGACGTAGAACAGCCACCGCCAGCTCGAGGCGTCCGTGATCGCGCCGCCGATGAGCGGGCCGGCGACCTGGGACGCCCCCATCAGGGCACCCATGTAGCCGGCGTACTTGCCGCGCTGGCGGGGCGGGATGATGTCGCCGAGGATGATCTGCGACAGCGGCATCAGGATGCCCATCGCGACGCCCTGCACGGCACGCGCAGCGACGAGGAACGCGAAGCTGGTGGCCAGGCCGGACAGCACCGAGCCCACCATGAACAGCACCAGGCCGAGGACGTAGAACAGCCGGCGGCCGAACATGTCGGCGAGCTTGCCGCTGATCGGCGTCACGATCGCCGAGACGAGCATGACGATCGTGGACAGCCACGAGTAGAACTCGACCCCGCCGAGGTCGGCGATGATCCGCGGGATCGCCGGGCTGACGATCGTCTGGCTGATCGAGGACGTGAACATGCCGATCATCAGCCCGAAGTAGATCCAGCGGATCCTGGCGAAGTCGAACTGCTCCGGCTGTGACGTCACGCTCCGGACACTACCCCCGAGGGCAGACCTTTTCAGCCGTCCCGGTAGCCAGCGGTAGCATGCGCCCATGACCGAGGCGCGCACCCACCACGACGAACTGGTGACGGACCTCGTCTCCCAGGTGCAGGTGCTGGCCCTGGCCTCCGACCGCATCGGCGCGTACTTCGCGGGCCAACACGACCTGCACACCACCGACTTCCGTGCGCTCACGGCGATCTACCGCGCCGAACGCGAGGGCCAGCCCCTCACGGCCCGCCAACTCGCCGACCAGTTGCAGGTCTCCCCCGGGGCCGTCACCTACCTGGTCGACCGGCTCACGGCGTCCGGGCACGTGTTCCGCGACACCGACCCGAGCGACCGGCGGCGGGTGCTGCTGCGCTTCGGCGACCACGGGCGTGACGTGGCCTTCGCGTTCTTCGGCCCCCTCGGCCAGGCGCATGCGCGTGCCATGGCGAACTACTCGGACGCCGACCTGCGGGTCTGCCTCCGCTTCCTCGAGGACGTCAACCAGGGCCTGCACGAGTTCGACGAAGGTCTTCGCGCAGCTGAATAATTCAGCTGCTGAATCTTCGTGCTAGCCTTGCGGCCCGTGAGCACGAAGACCCCGCAGCGGTGGGGCGTCGCCATGGCCCTCTACCTCTTGGGCATCTTCATGGGCGCCATCGACACCGGCATCATCACCCCGGCCCGCACCGTCATCCAGACCCAGCTGGGCGTCGACGAGGCCACCGGCATCTGGATGATCACGATCTACACGCTGGCCTACGCCGCCGCGATCCCGGTCATGGGCAAGCTCGCCGACCGCAACGGCCGCAAGTCGATCTACCTGCTGTCCATAGTGTTGTTCGGCGTCGGCTCGCTGCTGTGCGGGCTGAGCCAGGACGTGGGCTCCTACGAGATGCTCATCGCCTCGCGTGCGCTGCAGGCCGTCGGCGCGGGAGGTATCCTGCCCATCGCGACCGCCGACATCGGTACCGCGGTCCCCCGCGAGAAGCGCGGCATGGCCCTGGGCCTGGTCGGGGCCGTGTACGGCATCGCCAACGTCTTCGGCGCCTCGGCCGGCTCGCTCGTGCTCGACATCGTCGGCGTCGAGAACTGGCAGTGGATCTTCTACATCAACGTGCCGATCTCCCTGGGCATCATCGTCGCCGGGCTGATCTGGCTGCCCAACCGCCGCGCCGACGAGGTCGCCCCCATCGACATCTGGGGCTCCTTCGTGTTGGTGGCGATGATCCTGTCGTTGCTGTGGGGCATCCGGAACCTCGACTTCTTCGACTTCGGGGCGAGCCTCACCTCGCTCGAGGTCTGGCCCTGGCTGGCCCTGGTCACCGTGCTGCTGCCGGTGCTGGTGCTCGTCGAGAAGCGCGCCGCCGACCCCGTGCTCAACCTGGGATACTTCACCGATCGCGGCATCGCCCTGACCCTCGTGCTGTCGCTGCTGTCGGGCGTGATCCTCATGGGCGTCGTCTTCGTGCCCCAGTTCGCCGAGAACTCGTTGAAGCTGCCCGCGGGCTCGGGTGGTTACCTCGTCATCGCGCTGGGCCTGGCCTCCGGCGTCGGGGCGCCCATGTCGGGACGCCTCACCGACAAGTACGGCCCCCGCGCGGTGCTGGGCCTCGGCGCGGGGATCTCGCTGCTCGCGGCCGTGGTGATCATCCTGTGGGCCATCCCGCAGCCCTCGATGGCCTCCGTGCTCACCGGGCTGATCGGACTGGGCCTCGGCTTGGGCTTCATCGTCGGCTCGCCGCTGAACTACATGATGCTCGAGCGCGTCCCCGACGAGGAGTCCAGCTCGGCCCTGGGCACCCTCTCGCTGGTGCGGGCCATCGGCACCACCCTGGCCCCCGCGCTCATGGTCGGCTTCCTCGCCAATGCGGGCGTCACGATGCAGGACCGGATCATGGACGAGCTGCCCGACTCCGTGGCCGCGCCGACGCTGCCGCACGCCGCGGAGTTGAAGGCCACCCTCGAGGACTGGCAGGCCGATCCCGACCTGGCCGACCAGATCCCCGACTTCGACACCAGCTACCTGGACATGGCCGAGATCGACCTGTCCGAGATGTCGGGGGACGGGGAACTGCCCGACGACCTCGTCGACCTGCTCCGCACCGCCGACGTGACGAACATCACCGAGCGCAGCACGCTGGTCGCCGAGCGCATGTTCGCCGATGAGACGCCCGCCCGGGTCGCCGAGATCCAGTCCGGGGTGCGCTCGGGCATCGCCAGCCTCGAGGACGCGCTGGCCGAGATCGACGAGGGCGAACTCGAGATGACCGACGGCCTCGCCGAGATGGATTCGGGCTTGGCCGAGATGGACGCCGGCCTCGTCGACATGGACCTGGCCCGCGCCGAGATGGCCGACGGCCTCGCGGGCATGGACCGCGGCCTCGCCGAGATGGGCCGCGCCCTGAGCGGCATCGGTGACGGCGTCGCCGGCATGCGTGAGGCGCTGGCCGGCATCGGCCAGGCCATCACCGGCATGGACTCCGGGTTGTCCCAGCTGCGTACCGCCATCACCCAGCTCGAGCGGGCACTCGCGGCCATCCCGACACCGCCGGTGCCCCCGGTGGACCCGGACCCCGTGGACCCGGTGGAGCCCGAGCCGACCACCTCACCCGAGCCGACCCCCACGCCGGACCCGACGGCAACACCGGACCCCACCGCGACGCCGACGCCCGACCCGACCCCGAGCCCGGAGCCCACCGCGTCCCCCGAGCCCACCGCGTCCCCCGAGCCCACCGCGTCCCCCGAGCCCACCCCGACCCCCACGCCCGAGGTGGGCGACGCGGTGGAGTTCGTCGCGCCGGCCGGTCCGCCCCCGGGTGTCATGCCGCCCGGCGGGATGCCACCCGGCGGAATGCCGTCGCGCGACGCGCTGGTGGCCCAACTGAACCAGCTGCGGGCGGCCGAGGCGACGCTGGCGGGCCAGCGACAGGCGGCGGTGGCCCAGCGGGACGCGCTGGCGTCCCAGCTGGCGACCACGATCTCGCAGCGCGACGATCTCGCGACCCAGCGGGCGAGCCTGCAGGAAGGTCGCAACCAGCTGGCCTCGGCCCGCGCCGAGCTGGAGGCGGGCCAGGAGGAGCTGCGCGCCGGGCGGATCGACCTGTCCCAGGCACGCCGCGACCTCGAGTCGGCGCGTGAGGAACTGCGCGGCGGCCGCGCCGAGATGGTCACCACGCTCGGCCAGCTCGAGGAGCTCCACGACGCCGTCCCGGGTGCGTTCGAGGCCTCCAAGGCCGACTACCTCGCCCAGATCGACGAGCGGGGCCCGCGCCTCGAGGCGGCGTTCCAGGGCGGGCTGAACGCCGGCTTCCGCGACCTGTACATCCTGTTCGCCGGGGCCTGCGGGCTCACCCTACTCACCCTGCTGTTCGTGGGCCGCGGCCCCCAGCACGCCCCGACCAGCTCGGCGACCGGCCCCGAACCCGGCCCCGACGACCGCACGGTCTGAGTCAAGGGCCGCACGTCGACACAGCACCAGGGCCCGCCCACCTCGCGGTGGACGGGCCCTGAACTGGATCGGTTACTGCTGGTTGCCGTAGGACGGCGGCTCGTACTGGCCGTCGGTGCGCGGACGCTCGGCGGGCTGCTGCTGGGGCTGCTGGCCCTCACCCAAGTCGACGGCCGGGCGCTCGCGGTAGGCCTGCGGGTTGGGCAGCTCGTTGGGACTCGACCCCTCGACGGACGCCGGGCCGGCCGGACGCTGCTGCTGCTCGGGCTGGTCACCGCGGTAGGAGATCTCGCCGAAGTTCACGTCGGGCGCACGGCGCACCTCGGCGTCGTTGACCTCGAAGTAGGTCGCCTTCTCGAACTTGAACGAGTTGGCGATGAAGTTCGTCGGCACCGACTCGATGCGCGTGTTGTAGTTGCGCACGTTCGCGTTGTAGTAGCGACGACCGGCGGCGATGCGGTCCTCGGTCTCGGCGAGCTGGCGCTGCAGCTCGAGGAAGTTCTGGTTGCTCTTCAGCTCGGGGTAGGCCTCGACCTGCACCATCAGGCCACGGACCTGCTGGGTCAGCTGCTCCTCCACCGCGGCCCGCTCGGGCGAGGGGGCGTTCCCATGCTCGGACGCGGCGAGCTGCTGGGCCTGCGACCGCAGCCGCACGATGCCCTCGAGGGTGTTGCGCTCGTGCGCGGCGAAGGCCCGCACGGTCTCGATCAAGTTGGGGATGAGCTCGTAGCGGCGGTTCAACTCGACGTCGACCTGGCGCCACGACTCCTGGATGAGGTTGCGCTGCTTGACGAAGCCGTTGTACCCGCCCACGGCCCAGGCGATGCCGCCGACCACGACGAGCAGGACGATGATCAGAGGGATCGCGATCCATTCCATGGTCGCAAGACTAGCGGGCGATCACGACAAACCGAGGTCGTCCAATCCGACGGCGTAGCGGTACGGCAGGCCCGCGGCCTCGATCTTCTCCCGGACGCCGGTGTTGCGGTCCACGATCGTCACGACGCCGGCGACGACGCCCCCGGCCTCCTGGACGGCCTCGACGGCCTGCATGACCGAGCCGCCGGTGGTCGAGGTGTCCTCGACGACCAGGACACGGCGGCCGGAAACCTCGGTGCCCTCGATGCGGCGTTGCAGCCCGTGGGCCTTCGACTCCTTGCGCACCACGAACGCGTCCAGGCGCTCGCCCTCGGCCGCGGCCGCGTGCAGCATGGCGACGGCGACCGGGTCGGCCCCGAGCGTGAGCCCGCCGGCGGCCTCGAAGTCCCAGTCGGCGACCAGGTCGCGCATCACGCGGCCGACGACGGGCGCGGCTGCCCCGTCCAGCGTGACGCGGCGCAGGTCGACGTAGTAGTCGGCCTCCTTGCCGGACGCCAGCGTGACCTTCCCGTGCACCACGGCGAGGTCGAGGATGTGCTTGATCAGGTCTTCGCGGTCGGCCATGGGCCGGAGTTTATCGCCGGCCGGCCCCGCCGATTTCCCCTACTTGTCCTGCGTCGAGACCAGCGTCCCGAACGCGACCGTGCGAGCATCGGTGCGGATCAGGTCGTGGGAGGTCGTGAGCGTGATCAGCGACTCGGTGGGACGCACCTCGGGCTTGCCCGGAACCGGCTGGATCACCCAGGTGTCGGTGTCCTTCACGATCGTCTCGGCGGGGTTGTTGGTCAGCTCGTAGGTGTACACGGCCTCGCGGGTCTCGACGAGGACCTGGTCGCCGGCCACGAGGTCGGTGATCCGCGCGAGCGGACCGGTGACGACACCCCGCCCGGAGACGGCGAAGTTCCCCACCTCACCGGGGGCACTGGTGCCCTCGTACCAGCCGATGCCCCGGTCCAGGCTCGTCCCGTCCGTGCCGGCCAGCACCACGTGCTCGAACGACTCCCCCAGCTTCGGGACCCGGAGCAGCGCCACCGCCTCTCCCGGCATCGGTCGCGCGACCTCGGCCTCCTTCCCGGACGCCGTGGGCCCGGCCTGCCACTCCTGCCGCAGCTCGGCCGTCAGGGACGTCGTGACAGCCGGGTCCACCGACGGCTTCCAGAACAGCTCGTAGCCGGACCAGCCGAGCGCCCCCAGCCCGAGCAGGAGGAGGACGACACCCGCGAGCGTGAGGCCGCGCCCGCGGCGTCCGCCCTTCTCGGGCAACGCGCGGCGGGGGGTGGCGTCTGCGGTCATGGGCCCAGTATGTCAAGGCGCCGACCAGCCCCCCAGGGGCTGCACTCCCCCGCGGGCGTCAGTCGAACCAGATGCCCTTCCGGGGCACGGGTGAGGGCTGGGGGTCGGCGTCCATGAGGGGCTCGGCGTTGCCGATCCAGTTCAGGGCCTCGCGTCCGGTGAGGTAGCGGTACGGGAACGCCGCGCGGGCCGCGTGGCGCGAGAGCTGGGTCGCAGGGAGGTTCCCGTCGGCGGCGACCACGATCAGGTTGCCAAACCGGCGGCCCTTCCAGACCGCGGTCTCCGCGCTGATCAGGATCGAGCGGTGCCGCTCCTTCACGGCCGCACAGAACCGGCGGGCCCACGGGAAGGGCGCACGGTCGGTGACGTTCGCGATGAACACCGCGCCGGGACGCCGGCGTGCGACCACCTCGTCGAGGAAGTCCGCGGTGGCCAGGGACTCGGGGACGCGGGGACCGTCGAAGGCATCCAGGATGAGCGCGTCGAAGTAGTTCGGGGGCATGGCCTCGAGTCCCTCGCGTCCGGGAGTGACGCGCACCCGGATGCCCGAGCGCTGCGGCAGCGGCATCAGGCGGCGGACCTCGTCGACGAGGTCGGCGTCGGGCTCGCAGACGACCTGCTGCGTCCCCGGGCGCCGCGCCGCCACGTAGCGCGGGATCGACAGCCCTCCCCCGCCGAGGTGCACGATGCGCATGGGCTCGCCGACGGGCCGGGTCAGCACCGTGGCGTCCAAGGCCTCGCAGACGCGCTGGACGTACTCGAACTCGATGCGGAGGGGGTCGGTCGGGTCGACCCACGACTGGGCCGTGTGGCCCGCCATCACGCGGAAGGCGCCCGGGTGGAACGGGTCGACTTCGACGTGCGCAGGCATGCCCCCGACGCTACCCGGTGGGAGTGCACTTCGAGGCGGCGTTTCTATCGCTCCCGCGATAGAAAC
>DUOQ01000062.1 GCA_012838755.1 Propionibacterium sp.
GACCTCGGCGCCCTCGGCCGGGGTGACCCGCAGCACGGTGCCCTTCTTGGCGTCGACGGGTTCGTCCGTCGCGGCCACGGACGCGCCGGTCAGGCCGGCCTCCTTGAGCCTGTCGAGCGCCTCCTGCTCCTCCAGTCCCGTCAGCCCGGTCGGGATGGTCTTCATCTCGGGGCCGACGTTGACCACCAGGAGCACCTCGGAACCCTCGTCGACCAGGGCGCTCCCGGCGGGTTCGGTGCGGAGCACGTCACCGATGGTGCTGGCGTCGGTGGTCTGCTCCTGCTCCACCACCGGGGTGAGCAGGGCCTCCTCCACCATCGCCCGCGCCACGGCCTCGGACTTGCCGACCAGCCCGGCCGGGACCGTGACCTGGCGCAGGGCGGGTTCCTGGTTGCGCAGCATGAGCTCCCACGCGGCCAGCAGGCCGACGACCAGGAGGGTGACGATCGCGAGCGTCCACCACAACCCGGCCCGGCTCTTGCGCGGGGGAGGGACCGGCGCCATCTGCCCGGTGCCCAGGGTTCCGCCCATGGTCCCGGCGTAGGCGCCCCCCAGGGTGTCGCCGGCCCCCGGCGTCCCCATCGGGATGGGGGAGCCCGGCAGGACCTCCGTGGCCGCCCCGGCGGCCGCGGCCGTGGACGCCGCCACCAGCGGCGGCACGGGCGGCGGCAAGGTCGCGGTGACGCGTTCCCCGCCGAGGATCCGCTGCACGTCGTCGCGCATCTCGCCGGCGGTCGCGTAGCGGTCGTCGGGGTCCTTGGCCAGGGCCTTGAGCACGACGGCGTCCATCGGGGCCGTGATCTCGGCGTCCAGCTGCGACGGGGGCACGGGCTGTTCGCGCACGTGCTGGTAGGCCACCGACACGGGCGAGTCGCCCTGGAACGGCGGGCGTCCGACCATGAGCTCGTACATGAGGCAGCCGGCCGAGTAGATGTCGGAGCGGGCGTCCACGGTCTCGCCGCGCGCCTGCTCGGGCGACAGGTACTGGGCGGTGCCGATCACGGCCGCGGTCTGCGTCATGGTCGAGCTGGTGTCGGCCACGGCGCGGGCGATGCCGAAGTCCATCACCTTGACGATGCCGGTCGAGGTCAGCATCACGTTCGCGGGCTTGATGTCGCGGTGGATGATGCCGGCCTTGTGGCTGTACGCCAGCGCTTCGAGGACGCCGACGGTGAACTCGAGCGCGCGCCGGGGGAGGATGGGGCGTCCCTCGCGCAGGATGTCGCGCAGGGTCCGGCCCTCGACAAGCTCCATCACGATGTAGGGGACCGGCGTCTGGCTGGACGGGTCCATCTCCTCGCCGGTGTCGTACACCGACACGATGTTGGGGTGGTTCAGCCCGGCGGCGGCCTGCGCCTCGCGACGGAAGCGGGCCTGGAAGGTGGGGTCGGTCGCCAGGTCGATGCGCAGTTCCTTGACGGCCACGTCACGGCCGAGGCGCAGGTCGCGGGCCTGGCTGACCAGGGCCATGCCCCCACGACCGATCACCCCGCCCAACTCGTAGCGGCCACCCAGGACCCTGGGTCGGTCGGTCATCCGTGCCTCCCTGCTGTGCGGACCGTCGGGAGGGTACCCGCGGTCCTGCGCTGTGTCGTCCGGTCCGCGCTTGAACCGGCGGGGAACATGTTCCTCGTTCATCGCACCGCCTCGATCACTGCCTGGGCGATGGGCGCTGCGTAGCGCCCGCCGGTGACTTCGGAGCCGTCGACCCCCGCGTCCTGCACGAACGCGGCGACGGCGATCTTCGGTTCCTCGGCGAACGCCACGAACCAGGCATACGGGGCACGCCCGCCGCCCCCACCCGAGGACGTCAGGGCCGTACCCGTCTTGCCGCCCACCCGGACGCCCGGGATCTGGGCGCGCCGGCCGGTTCCGTTCTCGACCACGCTCACCATCATGTCCTGAAGTGCCCGCGCATTCGGGGCGGACATGGCCGTGGACAGCGGACGCGGCCGGGTCGTGGAGATCACGTTGAGGTCGGCCCCCCGCACGTGGCTGACCAGGTGGGGGGCCATCACGACGCCGTCGTTGGCGATCCCGGCTGCCACCATCGCCATCTGCAACGGGGACGCCGCGACGTCGAAACCGCCGATGGACGACAGCATCGTCTGCGCGCGGTCGGGGTCGTCGGGGAACCGCGACGCGACCCCGCCCAGCTCGGGCAGCTGGGTCGCCCCGAAGCCGAACTTCTGGGCCTGGTCGCGCAGCTTGTCGTCGCCCAGCTGGTCGCCGATCAGCGCGTAGGCGGTGTTGCACGACACCTGCAGCGCCTGGCGCAGCGAGATCTCCTCGCCGCCGCAGTTGTACGTCATCTGGAACGAGGAGTTGGGCAGCGTGAGGCTCGCCGGCGAGGACACCACCGTGTCGGGGGTCATGCCCGACTCGAGCGCCGCCGCGCTGACCACGAGCTTGAACGTCGACCCCGGCGGGTAGACCTCGCGCACCGCCCGGTTGGCCAGCGGACGCCCCGGGTCGTCGTTGAGCGCCTTCCAGCTCTCCTCGGTGGCGCGCAGGTCGTGGGACGCCAGGTCGTTGGGGTCGTAGGTCGGCGAGGTCACCATCGCGAGGACGGCGCCGGTCTCCCAGTCCAGGGCGATCACGGCGCCGGGGCGGTCGCCGAGGGCCTGCGCGGCGGCCTGCTGGGCGCGGGCGTCCAGCGTGGTCTCGAGGCTGGCGCCCTGCGGGCGCTTGCCGGTGGCGAGGTCGACGATGTTCTGCAGGAACTGGACGTCGGAGGTGCCGGCGAGCTCGGAGGAGTAGTGCCGTTCCAGGCCCGCGCCGCCGTACAGGAACGAGTAGTAGCCGGTGACCGGGGCGTACAGCCGGCCCTGCTCGTAGGTGCGCTGGAAGCCGAACCGGTCGTCCACCGGCGTCGAGGCCACGATCGGGGTGTTGCCGACGAGGATGTCCCCGCGGTCGGTGCCGAACTCGGCGTCGCGGACGCGGCGGTTGGCGGGGTCGTTGTTGAGCGACTGGGTGCGGAACACGTACGAGTAGGACGCGTTCACCATGAGCGCGAGGAACATCACCATGACGACCACGGACACGCGGCGGATCGGACCGTTCATCGGGCTTCCTCCCCGGGGTCGACCGGGCTGGCCATGGGCTCGGGCGTCCCGGCCCCGAAGTCGGCCGGGTCGGGGCGGGGGCCCTCGAACTCGCCGGCGGCGGTGGCGCCCGTGCCGGACCGGGCCGCGGTCACCACGGGCAGCGCCTGGGTCGACTCCGCCGAGAGCGACACGTACTCGCCCGAGTCGGCGTGCTCGACGACCGGACGCCGGACCTGGTGGGTCACGGTGAGCATCAGCCCGAGCAGCAGGAAGTTCGACACCAGCGAACTGCCGCCCTGGGAGACGAACGGCGTCGTCAGGCCGGTCAGGGGCAACAGGCGGGTGATGCCGCCGATGATGGTGAACACCTGCAGGGCGAAGACGAACGCCAGGCCGGTGGCGAGCAGCTTGCCGAAGCCCTCGCCCGAGCCCAGGGCCGCGCGCAGCATGCGGGCCACGATCACGCCGAAGAGCAGGATCATCGCGCACAGGCCGAACAGGCCGAGCTCTTCGCCGATGGCGGCGCCGATGAAGTCGTTCTTCGCCAGGGGCGTGAGGTAGGGGCGCCCGTCGCCCCAGCCCGAGCCGAACAAGCCGCCCCACGCGAAGCCGAACTGCGCGTTGATCACCTGACCGTTGCGGTCGTAGTCCGTGAACGGGTTGAGCCACGACTCGAACCGGGTCTGGACGTGCCCGAAGGCGTTGTAGCCGATCACCCCGAGCACGAGGATCATCAGCGTGCCGAGGATGGCCCAGCTGGGTCGCTCGGTGGCCACGTAGAGCATGGCCACGAACAGGCCGAAGAACAGCAGGGTGGTGCCGAGGTCCTTCTGGAACACCAGGATGACCAGCGAGAAGCCCCACGCGATGAGGATGGGCCCGAGGTCACGGGGCCGGGGGAAGTCGATGCCGAGGAACCGGCGTCCGGCGAGGGCCAGCACGTCGCGCTTCTCGACGAGGTAGGCCGCAAACGCGATGGACAGCACGATGCGCGCGATCTCGGCGGGCTGGAAGCTGAAGGGGCCGACCTCGATCCAGATGCGGGCGCCGTGGTTCTCCTTGCCGAGCCCCGGCACGAGGGGGGCGAGCAGCAGCAGGAAGCCGACCAGGAACCACAGATAGGTGTAGCGCTGAAGGCGGCGGTGGTCGCGCAGCCACACGACGAGCGCGATGAAGGCCGCCACGGCGATGAACAGCCACAGCATCTGCAACTCGGCGCTGCGCCGGCCATCAGCCTGGTCGAGGCGGTAGATCATCGACACGCCCAGCCCCACCAGCAGGAAGGCCGTTGGCAGGATCAGTGGGTCGGCATAGGGCAGCCGCCACGCAGTGACGCCCCAGCAGGTCAGGCCGAGCACGAACCACGCGGCGAGGCCCACGAACCACGGCCCGCCGAACTGGAGGGGACCGGCCGTCATCACCCAGTCGGCGGGGAACGTCCCGTTCTGGTTCAGGCTCGTCATCAGGTAGCCGCCCGCACCCAGGGCGAGGGCGAACAGCATCATGACCAGCGACACGACGGTGCGCCGGCGGTAGACCACCACCTCGGCCACGTCAGCACTCCTCTGGTGCCGTGACCGGTGCGGTCACCTCCGGCGTGGGGGAGGCCTGCGGGTCGAACGCGGAGACCGACGGCGCCGGGGTGCTGCCCGGGTCGGGTGTGGCACTGGGGGCCGGGGTGGGCGCGGCGCTCGCCTCGGCGCGGGCCTTGCGCTGGGCGATGCACTGGTTGGCCTTGTCGCGCAGCTCGATGAGGGTGGAGCGGGCCGCCGGCATGTCGTCGACGGGGATGCTGTCGCGCACCTTCTCGGCGTAGTACGGCGGCAGGTCGGCGATGCGGGTCGTGTCGGTCTCGAGCAGCCTCGAGAGGTCCTGGCCGAGCACCCGGTCGGGGATGCCGCGGTACAGGGCGACGTTGGCGTCGGCCGGTCCGATGAACAGGCGGGTCTGGGTGTACTGGTACCACCCGAACGCGGCCCCGGCGAGCACGGCGATCGGCAGGAACACGCCCGCGGCGAGCTTCAGCCACGTGGACGCCCGGCGCCGCCCGGAGAGCGCGTAGCGCTCCTCCTCGGTGACCGGCCGCTCGGACGCCTCGAGCTCGTCGACCGGGCCCTCGTCCTCGAGCCCGGCGAAGGACGCCGTGTGCTCGATCCTTCCCGGGTCGGTGACGGACGCCGCGGCGCCCAGGACGGCGACCTCGCCGAGGGGTCCATCCTGCTCGACGTCGGCGAGGACGATCGTGATGTTGTCGTGCCCGCCCGCCCGGTGCGCCAGGGCCACGAGCCGACGGATCGACTCGTCGCGCGGCAGGCCGGCGGTGGCCACCTGGGCGATCTCGGCGTCCGTCATCAGGCCGCACAGGCCGTCGGAGCAGACCAGCAGCCGGTCGCCGGGGACGACGTCGAGCCAGCCCAGGTCGGGTTCGTACTGGGTGGAGCCGTTGAGGACCCGCAGCACCAGCGAGCGGTGCGGGTGCTGGAGGGCCTCGGCCTCGCTGAGCCGCCCGTCGTCGACGAGGGTCTGCACCCAGCTGTGGTCACGGGTGACGCGGTGCAGCTCGCCGTCGCGGACGAGGTAGGCCCGCGAGTCGCCGATGTTGACCACGGCGAGCCGGTCGTCGTCGAGCACGAAGCCGCACACGGTCGTGCCCAGGCCCGACAGCTCGGGATCGTCCTCGACGAGGTTCACCAGTCGCTCGTTGGCCCGCGCGAGGGTGCCGGCCATGACGGTCAGCACGTCGACGAGGTCGCCGGGGTCGTCGTCGCCCTCTGTCGCGGCGTCGGCCGCCGCGGCCGCCGCGGCCTCGGCGACGCCGGCCAGC
>DUOQ01000063.1 GCA_012838755.1 Propionibacterium sp.
ACCAGAAAGTGAACGGCACCCTGGTCGTGGGGGTGCTGGTTGGTGGCTGGATGGTCGGCTGCGGGCGCCGAATATGACCATCGGGGGAGTGCGTGCTAAGGTACTCAGGCTGTCCTCGACAGAGGGCGTTGCGCGAGTGGCGGAATGGCAGACGCGCACGGTTCAGGTCCGTGTGTCCGAAAGGACGTGGAGGTTCAACTCCTCTCTCGCGCACAAAATGTGCCTCTGACCAGGGGTTATACAGTGAAAGGCGGGAGGCGAAAACCTCTCGCCTTTTCTGTGTCCCGGTGTTGTGACGTGCGGCTGGCGACGGAGAACACGTTGCTGGTGTGACCAGCGCACTCCGTCGTGGTCGGTGCGTAACCCACGCGTGCGGGCGTGTTCCCCACGTATTTCCCCACTGGTTCCACGGTCTGGTCGGGTTCTTGGCGCGCACTGCGCGCCGCGGGGCATTCCCCACGGATTCCCAACAGCGCAGAGATGCCCGGCGGCACGTGCCTGCGGCCCGCGCTCTGGGGCGTGCTCAGCGGGCTACACGACCTGCTCGACCTCGGTTCGGGACAAGCGCGTGCTGGCCATCCAGGCTGCGGCGATCGCGGCGCCGGTGAGCGTTGCTCCGAAGACCGCCAAGGTCCACCACGGCACGCCTGCAGGGTTGAACACTTGCCCGGGGTAGGTGAGCGCGAGGATGGCCTGGGTGGTGACGCTGGAGGTGATGGCGAGTGTGAAGGCGGTGAGGACCATGGCTCCGATCAGCCGGGCGAGTACGGCGGACTGGAAACCCGAGGGGACGCCCAGGCACCACAGTTCGGCGAAGACGGGGCGGAGCGCGCGGGCCTCGCGTCGCGAACTGTAGGCGAGCAAGGGTGTGGCCAGGACTCCGAACCCGACGAAGCTGATGATGGTCCACAGGGGCAGGCTGAGCAGTGGGACATCGCGGTATGACTCGACGAAGACTCCGCGCAGACCGGTCTCGGTCGTCCAGGAGCGAGCGGCGGCGTCCTGTTGCGGGCTCAGCCTCAGGTAGAGGTTCTGCGTCCAGTACGGCTTGGCCTCTGCTGTCGGGGCGATTCCGGTGAGGGCGAAGCCGGCGCTGACGTAGCGGGGTGCGCTCGCGGGAGTGGGGCGGGCGGGGACGGTGATGACGGAGTCCCCCGCCATCAGGTCGATCGTGGTGGGCTTCGTGACGTGGGAGGAGAGGACGCCCCCACCGGTCAGCGCGTCGCGATCAGGCCCCGACAGGGGGCCAAGGACTCGTTCGACGTCGCTGAGTGATCCGAACGTCCACACCAGTCCCACTCCGGGCCACGCCAGGGCTTGGCGGATCACGACGGGATGGGCCAGGTCGAGCTCACGTTCGAAGCGCGCGATCACGGCGTCCGAGGGTGCAGTCGAGCCTTCGGGCACCTGCGTGGCCAGCATGGCTGACCCGGCGGGGAGGGTGGACGTGGTGAGTGCTTGCGTGCCGGCCACGCTGGAGGTGCTGAAGGTGACGACGGCGCACATGAGGCCGGCGATCATGGCCCACAGGAAGGCGTTGACGGCCCAGCGGCGGTCGTCGGCACGCAGGAGGCGTTCTGCCAGGACGGTGGGATGGTTGACAGGGCGCGAACCCCGGCGGATGACTTTCGTCAGAACGACGGGGGCGCCGGCAGCGAAGCCGGCGGTGAGGGTCGTGGCCCCGCCGATCATGGTCGGGTACCGGCCGTCGGAGAAGATCATGAGGAGCGCGCCCAGCGCGACCAGCAGTACTGCGGCGAAGGCCTGGCGTTGGGGGGACCATGAACTGGGCGGCTGGTCGACGTCGGGGTGCTTGGGCGACGGCTGTCGCACTGAGGCAGCCCAGTATCCGAGCCCGGCGCCGAGCAGGCAACTCGCGCCGGTGACAGCGCCCGTGAGCGGATCGGGCTGCACGTTGTTGAGGGGGATGTGGTGGAAGGCTTGCAGGAGGGGACGGCTGAACCATCCCAGGAGGAGCCCTGCAAGCCCGCCCAGCAACCCTCCGAGGCCGGCGACGGTGAGCGTGGCCGCGAGGATCGTGCGGCGCACCACCGGCCGCGCGAGGCCGGCAAGGTAGAGATGGTGACTGACGCGGGTGGCCCAGCGGGACACCAGACTGGAGAACACGGCTGCGACGACCAGTGGGATCAGGAGGAAGGGCATCCTGTCGGCGAGGATGCGCTGGGCGCTGACCGTGTCCCGGAAGTCAGCGGCCGTGACCACCTCGACCGATGCCGCATCGGTCGGTGCTCGGCGAGTCAGGCTGCCGGCAACCGCCGCGGTGTCGCCCTCGATGTAGTACAGCGAATTGGCGCTCGTACCGGACACTGCGACCTCGTGGTTGGGCATCGTCCACCCCTCCCATGTGCCCGGGGCGCACGTCAGTTGTGCGAGGTTCGGCTGGTACGGCGTCCGGGTGCCTCCCACGATGTGGATCGGCCAGGTCCCGAGGGCGGGGCCCTGGAACGTGGCTGCGGCACCGTTGCTCACGCATTCGCCGGCTCGCGCGGGCCATTGCCCGGAGACGAGTTCGAGTCCTCCGGCGAGGAAGGGGGAGGGGAGGGTCGCCTCCCGGTACAGGACGAGTTGGGTGCCATGTGCCAGTCGTGCGGGCAGTTGGGATCTGCGTTCGGTGTGGATGGTGGCGTGGCTCTCGGTGGCCACTGTGGTGATCCAGGCCGGGACACCGAGGGCCGGGCGACCGGGGGGCTCTGGTGCCTGGTTGATCGGCGTGATCGACGCGGCCGTCGTTCCCAGTGTCGAGGACAGGCGCTGCTCGGCGCTGAGGGAGAGTGCCTGGATCCAGGTGGTGGCGACGGTCACGAGGAGGGCCGCGAGGACGGTTCCCCACCAGAGGGGCCGCAGGACGCGTGTGCGGGGGAGTAGCTGCGCGGCGACGAGAGCCGTCCGACGGTGCGCGCTCCTCATCCCAGCATGCCGTCGGTGATGCGCAGAACGCGGTGGGCGTGCTCACGGCCTTCTTGGTCATGGGTCGCCACGAGGACCGCGACGTTCTCCTGGACTGCGAGCAGGGCGAGCGCGCTGAACAGGTGGCGTGCGTTGTCGGTGTCGAGCGCTCCTGTGGGCTCGTCACACAGGATGAGGCGCCTGTTCCCCGCCAACGCTCGGGCTACAGCCACTCGCTGGCGTTGGCCGCCTGACATGGCGGTGGGGAGGCGATCGGCGAGGTCTCCTACCCCGAGCCCGTCCAGCAGGGCGCGGGCGACGGGCCGTGGGTGAGGGAAGCCCTGGCAACGGAGGATGAATTCGACGTTCTCGAGGGCTGTGAACTGGGCAATCAGGTTGCTGTCCTGAAAGACCATGCCCGTAGTGTGGAGGCGGAGCGCCGTTCGCGTGGCTTCGTCGGCGCTGGCCAAGTCGGTTTCCCCCACGAACACTGTTCCCTCGGAGGGGCTGACCAGTCCGGCGAAGGCGTGCAGCAGGGTGGTCTTGCCCGACCCGCTGG
Organism: Propionibacterium sp.; assembly: GCA_012838755.1. Taxonomy (GTDB): domain Bacteria; phylum Actinomycetota; class Actinomycetes; order Propionibacteriales; family Propionibacteriaceae; genus Propioniciclava. The sequence continues at coordinate 3,467 of DUOQ01000063.1, forward strand.
GCCCGAACAGGCAGGTGAGCTCACCCGGCACCAGGGCGAGGTCCACGCCCCGAAGGGC
>DUOQ01000064.1 GCA_012838755.1 Propionibacterium sp.
ACCAGAAAGTGAACGGCACCCTGGTCGTGGGGGTGCTGGTTGGTGGCTGGATGGTCGGCTGCGGGCGCCGAATATGACCATCGGGGGAGTGCGTGCTAAGGTACTCAGGCTGTCCTCGACAGAGGGCATTGCGCGAGTGGCGGAATGGCAGACGCGCACGGTTCAGGTCCGTGTGTCCGAAAGGACGTGGAGGTTCAACTCCTCTCTCGCGCACAAAAAGCGCCTCTGACTAGGGGTTTATACAGTGAAAAGGCGGGAGGCGAAAACCTCCCGCCTTTCCTGTGTCCCGGTGCTGTGAGGTGCGGCTGGCAAGGAAGAATGCGTTGCCGAGGTGACCGGCGGTCCCTCGGGCGGCGCGTTTGTTCCCCATGCGTGGGGGAGTGTTCCCCACGTATTCCCCACGTTGCGGCCCGGGTGGTTTGCTTCGATCGGCGGCGACACCCAGCCCCTTGTGTTCCCGTCTCTGGCGTACGCCGCGTCCCGCCGGGGCCGTTTCGTTGTCTTCATCCATGGGCGGTCCGTTGACCGCGCCCGACCCGTTGTGGCGAGGCGGGCGTCTGCCGCAGGCTCAGCGGTCTGGGCGGGCTGGGACGGCTCGGATGGGCCCGCTGGTTCGGGTGTCGAACTTGGTACTGGCGAGGCGTCGCTCGGTGACGGTGACGAGGTCGAGCACGTCGCGTGCCTGGTAGTAGCGGACCCCGCGCCGCTCCTGGGGGTGGAGGATGTCCGCTGCGACCAGTTCGGCGAGGGCCCGGTCGGCGGCGACGTGTGACACGTCGTGGATGCGTTGCACGGTGGCGCTGGTGAGGACGGGCGTGGCGGGCAGGTCGCGGACGATGAGGGCGGTGGCCGAGTCGCTACGGACGCCGCGGACCTTGCCCTGGTCGGATCTAGCGCGGTTGAGCCTGTCTTCCCAGTCGGTACGAAGGTCGGCCAGGTCCGCGGCGAGGCGTCCGGCTTGTTCGGTGGCGGTGAGGACGGCGGAGGCGAACACGCGGAGCCAGGCGGCTTGGGCGGTGTGGAAGCCGTCCGAGCCGACCGGGTCGGAGTGTCGGTAGGCAGTGAGCCCGTCAACGTACTCGTTGCGGAGGGTCGACAGGACCAGGCTGACCGGCAGCACCGCCTCGGTGGTGAGCCCGCGCCGGGTGAGCACGGTGTGGATGAGGGCGCGTCCCACACGCCCGTTGCCGTCAGTGAACGGATGGATCGTCTCGAACTGCGCGTGCGCGAGCCCGGCTTGGACGATGGACGAGTGTCCGCCGCCGTTGAGGTAGTCGACCAGGTCGTCGAGCAGCGCCTGGACGCGTTCGGGGGCGGGGGGGACGAAGTCGGCGTCCAGCGGGTGGTGGTCGGAACCGCCGATCCAGTTCTGCACGGTGCGGACGCCGTGGTGCTGCGGCTCGTCGGGCAACAGTGCGGCGTGCAGCTCACGCAGGTGGCCGATCGTGAGCGCTGGTGCGGCGACCAGGACGGTGCGGGCTTCGTGCAAGACCGTCATGTTGTTCGCGACCAGCTGGGCTTGGGCGGACACGTCGGGGACGGCTTCCTGAGCGCCGAGTTCGGCCAGTGCGACCTGCTGCACCGATGGTGCGATGCCTTCGATCCGTGATGAGGCGATGGCTTCGGAACGCAGCAGGAATCGGGCGATGCCGGCCAGGTCGCGGGCGTCTCCGGACAGGCCCCGGACTGCCTGCTCGGCTCGGCCCACCAACTGGTCGACATCGGGCGGCAGCAACAGCGGGCTCCCCAGCAGCGTGTCCGGAACGTAGCGACGATACGTGCCCGAGCGTCGATCTCGCCGGGGGAGGCCTGATTCGATGGAGGACGCCCACTCGTCTTGATCCCATCTCGCCATGTTGTCTGCTTTCGTTTCGCACGTCTCGGCTTCTCGTAATGATAGAGGCTTAAGGTTGCACGTTGGGACGTGTGGGTAACGCTATCGACGAACTGGGTCGCCCGCCCGGGAGTCGGCCCGGTGGGGAAGGGGAGGGCGCTCGGCCAGCACCTCCACGAGTTCCTCAGCGCGAACTGCTTCGGCGACACGTGGACCCGCGGCGGGCTCGACGTTCCCACCCGCGAGCTGCTCACCTTCGCGATGTTGAGCGCCCTCGGCGGCTGCGAGTCACAGCTCAAGGGCCACATCGCCGGCAACGCCAACGTGGGAAACAGCCGAGCCGTCCTGGTCGACGTCGCGACCCAACTGCTGCCGTGGATCGGCTACCCGCGCACCCTCAACGCGCTCGCCTGCATCCGCGAGGTCCTGCCTCCGAGCTGACCCACCGCCGGACGCCCTGCGTCCGGCCGCCTCGCC
>DUOQ01000065.1 GCA_012838755.1 Propionibacterium sp.
CTGAGCCATTCCAGCAGTGCTGCCGACGACTCGAGCCTGTCAGCCACGTTATCCGCGTCACAGGTGATGTCAAAGTTGGTGGTCATTTCAGGCCGCCTTTCTGGGGCCAATCAGAGTCACCCTCGGGTCCCGAGTGGCATCATCTGCTTTTATCCACGTCCCGTTAGCGCATTCCCCCGGAGGCACATTCGTGCCGATCCTGACATTGCCCGAACTGTGTGAGTATTCGCTCTTCTGAGGGCCAGTCATATCGGGCCTGGGAGCCAGCGGCGGCTTGACGCGTTGGACGCCGTCGGAGCCACCGTTATTCGGCTTCAGAGCCACCTTCTTAGGCTCCTCCCGCTGGGTGTAACGGGCACCTGGCGGAAGGAGCAGTTCCCAATGGTAAGGAAGATCAAGGCGAAACTCGTCTTGCAGTTACGGGCCGAAGGCCTGTCCGGGCGGGCGATCGCGGCCTCGCAGCGGATCTCGCGCAACAGCGTCGCGGCAGTACTGGAGGCCGCCGATGCCGCCGAGCTCAGCTGGGACGACGTCGCTGACCTACCGGACGGCGAGGTGTACTCGCTGTTGTTCCCCGGACGGGGTGAGCACGACAGCGTGTTCGCCGAGCCCGACTGGGCCGAGGTGCATCGGGAGATGGCCCGGGTCGGGGTGACGATGAAGCTCCTGCACGGCGAGTACACCGACCTCTGCGCCAGTTCGGGCTCCCCGGCGATGGGCTACGACCGGTTCTGCAAGCAGTACCAGCAGCACGTGCAGGTCGCCGGGGTGGCCTCTCGGGTCGGGCACAAGGCTGGGCAGACCGTCGAAGTGGACTGGTCTGGCCCGACGATGCACCTGACCGATCCCGTCACTGGCGAGGCGAGGCGGGTGTATCTGTTCGTTGGGTGCCTGCCGTTCTCCCGCTACGCCTTCGTCGAACCCACCCTGGACATGAAGCAGGACACCTGGCTGCGCGCTCACGTGGCGATGTTCGAGTTCTTCGGCGGCTCGGTCCCGCGGATCGTGCCGGATAACCTGAAGACCGGCGTGATCACCCATCCCCGCGAGGGCGAGATCGTCCTCAATGACGCCTACCGGGAGATGGCGGCGCACTACTCGGCCGCGGTCCTGCCGGGCCGGGTGCGCAAGCCCAAGGACAAGCCGAGCGTGGAGAACACCGTCGCGCACGTGGCCACCTGGATCATCGCCGCCCTGCGGACGCGGACGTTCGCCACGCTGGCGGAGTTGAAGTCCGCGATCTCCGGTCAGCTGGAGGCGTACAACGCCGAGCCGTTCCAGAAGCGGGCCGGCTCGCGGGCCAGCGTGTTCGCCTCGGAGGAAAAGGACCTGCTGCGACCACTGCCGGCCACCGGGTACGAGATCAGTCGCTGGGTCTACGGCCGAAAGGTCGGGCGCAACGGCCACGTGTCGTTCGCCCGCAACTACTACTCGGTGCCGTACCCGCACGTGGGCGCCAAGGTCGACTTGCGCATCACCGAGTCGATGCTGGAGGTGCACCGCGGCCACCAGCGCCTTTCGAGCCACGTGCTGCTGCCCGAGACGGTAGTCAACGCCTACCGCACCCACGATGCGGACTTGCCGGCCGGGCCGAAGTATCGGCAGTGGGACCAGAGCAGGGTCCGCGAATGGGCCGAGCGAGTCGGACCCTCGGCGCTGGTGGTCGTGGATCGGATCTTCGAGTCGGTGCCCGTGGCTGAGCAGGGCATCAACCCGGCGCTGGCTGTCCTGCGGTTGACCCGCCGCTACTCCGCGGAGCGGGTCGAGGCCGCGTGCCGGATCGCGTTGGCCGGGCCGATCCGCTCTCCGCGGTACGCCCACCTGCGCCCGATCCTGGAAACCGGGCAGGACAAACCCGCACCACCGACCGGTAGGGCCAGCCAGGACCGGCCCGCCCAGGACGCCGGCGGATATGTGCGCGGCGCCGACTACTACGCCACCGGAGGTGCCCGATGACCCGGCTCGACCCTGAGACTCGGCGCAAGCTGCGCGAGATGGGCGCCACCGCCCTGCTGGAGGCGTTCGAGGCCCGTGATGAGACCCTCATGCTGGGAATGGGGTTCGCCGACCAGGTCAAGATCGTCGTGGACGAGGCCCACTCGGCGTTCACCCACGCCAAGGTCGAGGGCCTGATCCGGCGAGCCGGCCTGCGCTATCCGAACGCCGACCTGCGGCGGTTGGACATGCTCCACGAGCGGGGCCTGGACCAGGGCGTGATCGCCCAGCTTGGTGCCTGCTCGTTCATCGACCGGCACCAGAACGTCGTCTTCCAGGGCTTCACCGGCTCCGGCAAGTCCTACCTCGGGTGCGCTCTGGCCAAGCAGGCCTGCACCCACCGAATCCGGGCGCATTACATTCGGATGCCGGATCTGGCCGAGGCGTGGGCGTTGGCGCAAGACAAGCCGAACGGCAAGACGACGTTCTTGAAGAAGTACGCCGCCTTCACGCTGCTCGTGCTCGACGAATGGCTCCTCGACCCGCCCGACGAGGGCATGCGCAGCATGCTGCTCGAACTCCTCGAGCGCCGCTACGGACACGCCTCGACGGTGTTCTGCACCCAGTACGCCCAGAAGGACTGGCACCAGCGCCTCGGCTCCGGAGTCCACGCCGACGCCATCATGGACCGCATCGTCCACAACACCCTCTGGATCGAAACCGGCACCTTCAACATGCGAGAACACACCGCCGTGAACTAACCCCCGGGACCGGCGCACGAGAGCCGGTGGCTCCCACCCCATCGGCCACCGGCTCTCAACGCCAATAACGGTGGCTCCCAACCTCAGTATCCAGTGGCTCCCAAACCCTCAAATACTCATGGACGTGCCGGCCCCGTTAGATGCCGCGACACGTGCTCGGATGCAGAACCAGCGTCGACCTGACACGAGGTGCGAAGTAGAGGTTCGGCGTGAGCTTCACCGTCGAGGGC
>DUOQ01000066.1 GCA_012838755.1 Propionibacterium sp.
ACGAGGAGTCGGGCATCGCGCTCGTCGGCGCCGGGACGTTGGGCCCCGACCTGGAGGAGGAACTCAACGAGCGTGGCTGGACGCTGGGGCACTTCCCCGACTCGTTCACGCACTCGACCGTCGGCGGGTGGGCGGCCACCCGGTCGTCGGGGATGCAGTCGGACAAGTACGGCGACATCGCCGACATCGTGCGCGGCATGACGGTGGTACGCCCCGGCGGGGTGGTGCGGCTGCGGCCGGTGCCCTCGGAGTCGACCGGCCCCTCGCTGCGGGAGATGTTCATCGGCTCGGAGGGCCGCCTCGGCATCATCACCGAGCTGTGGGTGCACGTGCACCGGCTGCCCGAGGAGCGCGTGGTCGTCGCCTACATGTACCCGTCGTGGGAGCCCGCGGTGGCGGCGATCCACGCGATGTCCGAGGCCGAGGTCCCGACGACGTTCGTGCGCATCTCGGACGCCCACGAGACCGCCATGTCGCTGTCGACCCAGAAGGAGCCGGTGACCCTCAAGAAGAAGGTCGAGGCGCGCGTCCAGGAGGAGCTGTGGTCGTTCATGCGGCGCCGCGGCTGGGACACCGACCAGATGTGCATCTCGTACGTGTGCTTCGAGGGGTCGGCCGGTGACGTGGACGAGCGCCGCCGCCAGGTCGTGAAGATCGCCAAGGCGCACGGGGCGCTGGTGCTGGGCACCGGTCCGGGCGCGCTGTACGACCAGAAGAAGTTCGACACCCCCTACCTGCGCGACTTCCTCCTGGAGCAGGACGTGATGGGCGACGTGTCGGAGACGGCCGCGCCGTGGTCGAAGCTCAACGGGGTGCACGACGCGGTGTACGCCGCCGCGAACAGTGCGTTCGAGGCGCTGGGCACGCAGGGGTTCATCATGTGCCACCTGTCGCACTCGTATCACTCGGGGGCGTGCCTGTACTTCACGTTCGCGTTCCAGGCCGGCGAGGACGCCGACCGGGAGTACGCGACGGTGAAGACCGCGATCCAGCAGGCCTTCGTCGACAACGGGGGCACGCTGTCGCACCACCACGGCGTCGGCATGGAGCACGCGCCCTGGATGGCGCAGGTGGTCTCGGAGGAGGGCGTTGCGCTGATGCGGACCCTCTTCTCGGCCTCCGACCCGGGGAACAACCTCAACCCCGGCAAGGTCATCGACCCGGCGCTGTCGCTGTACGACCACCTCTGAGGCGGCCGGCGATGCGGTCGGTCGCGCTCGTGTTCGCGGGCGGGGCGCTGGGCTCGCTGGCGCGATACCTGCTGTCGCTGGCGCTCCCGGGGCTCTGGCCGGTGTTCGTGGTCAACACGGTGGGCTCCTTCCTGCTGGGACTGCTGCTGGGGTGGCTCGGTCCCCAAGGCCCTGACGACACCCTGCGCCTGCTGCTCGGGACGGGATTCCTGGGCGGGTTCACCACCTACTCGGCGCTCGCCCTGGACGTGGCCGAGGTGGGGCTGGCCGGCGGCCCCGTGCTGGGTCTGGCCGTCGCGGTCGGATCGGCCGCGTTGGGTTTCCTCGCGGCCCTGCTGGGGTTCGCGGTCGCTGGGAACCGGCGCGAGATGTCGGCATGACCTGGTTGTGGGTGTCCTTCGCCGGCGGGGTCGGCGCGGTGCTGCGCCACCTCGTGCACAGCGGGGTGCACCGGGCCGGCCAGCCCTCGACGCGGGCCACGCTCGCGGTGAACTGGCTGGGGTCGTTCGTGATCGGGGTCGTGGCCGGGCTGACGTCCGAGGTCGTGCCCTCCCCTGTCGCGACCGCGATCACCGCCGGGCTGCTCGGCGGTTTCACGACGTTCTCCACGGCCTCGGTCGAGGCGGCCGAACTCTGGCGCGACGGAGACCGGGGACCTGCGATCGGCCTCACCACCGCCATGCTGGTCGGATCGGTGTTCGCCTGCGTGGTCGGGTTCGCCCTGGGGCGCGTTCTCGCCTGACGTTGCGCCATCCGGACCACACAGTCCCTCCCACCGAAGAAGCGCGAAGGGCATCACGCCTAGCCAGAGCGATTCGCTGGGGAGGTGCGCTGCCGGGATGTGGTCCAGATGGCGCTACGTGCGCCGGACCCGTCGGCTGGGCCTCTCAACCCAGGTGTCCCCAACGGTCGAGCAGTCAGCCCTTGGACGTCCAGGTGGGGCAGGCTCAGCGGTGTCGGGCCCACCCCGAGGGCATGCACTCGGTGCGCGTGGTAGGGCTGGTCGACGCCCCACAGCACGGCGACGGACGGGACCCCTGCCGCCAGCACGGCATGTGTGCTGCCGGCACCGCCATGGTGCATCACCCCCGCCGTCCGCGGGAACAGCCACCCGTGCGGCGCGGGCCCGTGGGCGTGGACGTTCGTCCGCCGGCCAGGACGGCCAGCGGCTGGACGTCACCGCGCGCGAACCGAGCGCGAGCAGGAGGACCTTGGGCACCGCCCCATCGTGTCCCACCGGGGGGTCCGGGGCAACGACGGGGCGGCGCCCAAGGAGTCAGCAGCCGACGGCGGCAGCGGCGGCGATGTAGGTGCCGAGCACTTCGTCGGGCAGCGTCGAACCGGCCCCGAAGTACTCCAGGCCCTTGCCGTTGGCACCGTTGGGTGCCATGCGGCCCTCGTCCTTGGGGTCGGCGATGGTCATGCTGATCATGATCTTCAGTCCGACGGGCATCTTCTGGGCGCGCAGGGCGGCGTACCCGGCATCGCGGGCGGCCTGGCACTTGGTGCTGAAGCCCGCCTCCATCTCGGCGCCGGCCTCGGCGGTGACGACGAACCAGTTGGCGGACTTGGTGGGCCCCTGCAGCGAGTACATCGGGATGAAGCAGTGGTGCGCGAACGCCGGCGACGCGGCGAGCACGGCCGCGGTGACCGTGGCGGCACCGATCAGGAGGGGACGGCGAAGGTGGGTCATGGATCGTTCCTAGGGTTCGGGGCGTCGGGTCACGGATCGAGGACGCCGACCTCCAGCGTGGCCGAGCCCACGGCGTCCGGCTTGCCCGGGACGACACAGTCGCTGTGCTGGCCCGGCACAGTGCCCGGGGCAGGTGCCCCCCTGCCCCTGCGCGGACGCGGGGCCTACTGTTTCCCCCATGCCAGAGCCGGGGGGACGGCCCGTGCTGCACCGCGAGGGCGCACTGGTCGACCAGCAGCGCACGTGGAGCACGGCCGGGTACCGCCCCGATACCCAGTTCTCGGTGTGGCAGCAGATCATCGCGGACGCCTTCGTCCCCGCCGAGGTGGCCCGCCCGGACGCCGGGGAGGGCTTCGCGGCCGACTGTGGGGCCTGCCCCGTCGGCGACCTCCACCTGCTGGGGCTCAGCTCGCAGCGCCAGACGGTGGAGCGCTCCCCCGCCCACGTCGCCGCCCGCCGCGCGGACCAGTACTTCCTGAACATGCCCGTGGCCGGCCGCGGACGCGCCGAGCAGGGCGGCCGGTCAGTCACCGGCGGCCCGGGGGACCTGGTGCTCGTCGACGGCGACCTCCCGTTCCGGCTCGACTTCGCCGGACCCTTCGAGCAGTTGTGCCTCGTGATCCCCCGCCCGCTGCTGGACCCCCTGCTGGCCGACCCCGCCGCGGGCACCGGCGTGGCGATCCGTGGCGACACGGGGCCCGGCGCGCTGGTCGGGGCGCTGCTCCGCTCGCTGGCCGAGCACGTCGACACCCTGGACGCCCGGCAGGTCCGCGGGGTGACCGACCACCTCCTGGGGCTCGTGGCGATGGCGGTCGTCGAGGCGTCCGAACCCGCCGTGCGGGGCCGTGCCGCGCTGCTCCAACGAGCGCTGGACGAGGCCGAACGCTCGCTGGGCGACCCCGACCTCGACGCCACCGAACTGGCCCGGCGCCTGCACATCTCGCCGAGCTACCTGACCAAGATCTTCGCCACGACGGGCACACCATTCGCCCGGTGGCTGTGGGGACGCCGCCTCGACCGGGCCTGGGCCGAACTCTCCCCCGAACGCGGCGACGACCGGACGATCACCGAGGTCGCCCACGCGTGCGGGTTCGTGGATTCGGCCCACTTCGCGCGCGCCTTCCGCACCCGCTTCGGCACGACGCCGTCCCAATGGCGCACAATGGGCCAATGACCGACGACCTGACGCAGTTCAAGGCCGCTGCCTTCGACCATGCCAACGACGCGCTGATCACCATCGACACCGACGGGATCATCCGGGCCTGGAACAACTTCGCCGAGGAGTTGTTCGGCTGGTCCGCCGAGGACGTGGTCGGCCAGGACGTGAAGATCATGATCCCCGAGCGGCTGCGCAGCGCCCACGACCGCGGCTTCTTCGCCGCGATGGAGTCCGGTCACCTGGCCTCCGACGGGCGGGCACGCCGCACCAAGTCGCTGACCAAGTCAGGCGGGAGCGTCTACGTCACCATGACCTTCGCCGTCGTGCAGGACGCCGCGGGCGAGACGCTCGGGTCCGTGGCCGTGGCGCGGGAGTGGGTGCGCGAAGAGGAGTGACCCGGCGTCCGGTGCGTCAGGCGATCGCGCCGCCGTGGACGGCAAGGTCCTCGTCATGCTCGAGGCACGCGCGAACCGTCGCGGCCAGCGCGGAGGCGACGGCGTCGGCGTCCAGGACGTCGGCGTCCGGGATGTGCAGGAAGCCCGCCCGCACGCCGGGCGCGGCCCCGTGCAGGGCGGCGAACATGGCGGCGTTGCAGCCGTAGGTGCCCGCCGACAGCGAGACCTCCGCGGGCAGGCCGAGGGCGGTGATCGCGGCGTGGATGGCCTTGACCGGCAGCGTCGCGAGCAGCCCGTCGGGCGCGCCCGCCACGACGGGGATGTCGATGGGCTGGAAGCCGTTGGCGTCGGGCACGCGTGCATCGACCAGGTTGACCGCGACCCGCTCGACACGGATCACCCGCGATCCCGACGCGACGCCCGTGCAGACCACGAGCTCGGGTTCGTGTTGGGCGATGAAGTCGCCGACCAAACCGGGGATGAGGGCGAGGTCGACGGGCAGGATCGCGGTGATCAGGTCGAGGCCCGGCAGGTCCTCGGGCGCGCGGCGGCGCAGGGCCTGCACCGCCGCATCGGTCGGGTTGACCGGGACCCCCGGGAACGGACCGAAACCAGTCACCAGCACGCGCATGGACGCCATGCTAGGCGCCGCGCGCGGCCCGCTCAGCCGGCCGACCAGCCGCCGTCGTTGGCGATGAGCGCCCCGTTGACGTTGGACGCCTCGGCGCTCAGCAGGAACAGCACCAGCACGGCCAGTTCGTCGGGCTTGGCGTTGCGCAGCGCCGACGCATGGACCGGGCCGAGCGCCCCGAGGTGTTCGGTGTCGAGCTTGGTCTGGTCGATCGACGCCATGATGTTGGTCTCGACCCCACCCGGCATGACCGCGTTGCAGCGCACGCCCAGCTTGCCGTAGGTGTAGGCGGTGTTGCGGGTCAGCCCGATCAGCCCGTGCTTGGACGCCGTGTACGCCGCCCCGGCCGCCGCACCCCGCATGCCGGCCGCCGACGACATGTTGACGATCGACCCGCCGCCGTTCTCGACCAGCACCGGGACCGCGGCCCGCATCAGGTACATGGGCGCGGTGAGGTTGATGCGCAGGCAGCGCTCCCAGGTCGCGTCATCGACGTGGCTCACCCCGGCGAAGAGGTCCATGACGCCGGCGTTGTTGACCAGCCCCCACAGCGTGCCGTCGGCGTTGCCGTCCTCGATGAGGGACGCGGCCACGGCCGGGTCGGAGATGTCCCCGACCACCGCACGGGCCGAGCCCCCGTCGTCCGTGATCATCGTGACGGTCCCGTGCGCCGACTCGGCAATGTCGGCGACCACCACCGACGCGCCCTGCGCGGCGACCAACACGGCCGTCGCCCTCCCGATGCCGGACCCAGCCCCGGTGACCACGACGGTCTTGCCGGTCAGGTCGAAGATTGCCATGACCCACCCCCTGATGACGGATCCGCAGGACCTCCTTGTCCTGCGGATCCCCCCAAGTCTACTACTGGGCGTAGTTCGTGGCTAGGTCCTGCCGGCGAGAGGAGCGTCCCTCAGCCCGGGACATGGGCCAGCAGGGGCAGGGTGCCGTCGGTCAGCACCATGAGGGTCGCGATCGTGATCATGACCCGCGCCATGACAAAGCGGTGCCGGTCGACCTCCTGGGAGGGCAGGGGCAGCAGGGTCTCGGCGAGTTGGCGCGACCGCCAGATGTCGTACCCGAACGCCTGCAGCCCGTCGTGGTCGGCGGCGAACCGGTTGGACGCCATGGTCGTGTCGGGCACGAAGTTCACCACGACGAGGCACTCGCGGTGCCCGCCCTCGAGCACGGAGACGCTGTTGGGCGCCAGCCGGTCGAGCAGGTCGAGGATCCCGCCGCGGTCGGCGAAGTAGGTGTCCTCGCGGGCGCGCAGCATGAGGGCCGCCCCCAGCACGCGCAGGTAGTTGTCGCGGTCGAAGCTGCTGCCCATCAGCGTGCGGACGAGGCGCTTGTGGTCGTCGACGAGGTCGGGGTCGGTCATCACGGTGATGACGGTGTCGAGGCCGTCGATGGCGCCGCAACCGATCCCGTCGTTCTGGTCGCGCTGGTCGTCGCGGTGGCCGCCCGGCGCGAGGCTGTGGCGCAGGTAGGAGTGGATCATCGTCTCGGCGTCGTTGTGGAACGTGCCGCGCGTGAGGTCGTCGGCGTCGACACCCAGGCGGTGGGCAAGCGCGGCCCCGGGCGCCCCGCCGGGGACCTGCGGGCCCAGGTGGTTCTCGTCGAGCTCGGGGTCGTGGCGTCCGTCGATGCAGCGCGTCTTCGCCGTGGTGTCGCTGGGCACGTAGTAGTGGTCGAGGTCGTCGATCACCGCCTGGACGTCGAGCCGGGCATCGGTCAGCTTGCCGGGCCAGCGCTTGTCGGCGAGCTTGCCGAGCGGGATGGTGCGCACCGGAACCGGTTTCGCGCGGGGGCCACGAGGCAATGTCGGCGTGGGCATGCCCCATTGTGGCGGGTTCACCGCTCTTTGGGCAGGGTGGGGCCATGGACACCCGACGCATGGAACGGCTCGGCATCGACACCTCGGTCATCGGCATGGGCTGCTGGCAGATCGGGGCGGACTGGGGCGACGTCGCCGAGGCCGAAGCGATGGCCACGCTGCACGCCGCCGCGGACGCCGGCGTCACCTTCTTCGACACCGCCGACGTCTACGGGGACGGTCGCAGCGAGAAGCTGGTCGGCCGGTTGCGCCGCGAGCGCCCGGCCGGGTCGGTGTTCGTGGCCACAAAGATGGGACGCCGTGCCAACCCGCACGTGGCGGCCGAGTACAACCTCGACAACCTCCGGGCCTGGAACGACCGCAGCCGCCAGAACCTCGGCATGGACACCCTCGACCTGGTGCAGCTGCACTGCCCGCCGTCGTCGGTGTTCGCGACGGAGTCGACGTACGACGCCCTCGACACGATGGTGGCCGAGGGGCGGATGAGGGCCTACGGCGTGAGCGTCGAGCGCTGCGACGAGGCGCTGGCCGCGATCGCGCGGCCGAACGTCGCGAGCGTGCAGATCATCCTGAATGCGTTCCGGCTGAAGCCGCTGGAGGAGGTGCTGCCGGCCGCCGCTGAGGCGGGCGTGGGGATCATCGCGCGCGTGCCCCTGGCGAGCGGGTTGCTGTCGGGTCGCTACTGCACGGACACGGAGTTCGCCGCCGACGACCACCGCAGCTTCAACCGCGAGGGCGAGGCGTTCGACAAGGGCGAGACGTTCTCGGGGGTCCACTACGGGGTCGGGGTGGAAGCGGCCCAGGAGTTCTCCCGCCTGGCGCCCGAGGGCGTCACGCCGGCCCAGTTCGCCCTGCGCTGGGTGGTCGACACCCCGGGCGTGAGCGTCGCCATCCCCGGTGCGCGCAACCCCGAGCAGGCCCGGGCGAACGCTGCCGCCGGTTCGCTGCCGTCCGCGTCGGCCGAGCAGCGGGACGCCGTGGCCCGGCTCTACGACCGACGCATCCGCGAGCACGTGCATGCGTCCTGGTGAGGTTGACCGGGACGGGCAATCCCTGGGGGCGCACGCTCTCTGGGGCGGGTCACAACCCGAGAGCACGAACAGGCAATTCACAAGAACCACACAGGATCCGTGCTTACGGTGGCGACAATGAACGAACATCGAGGAGCCTCCGTGTCCAACCAAGCGCCCCCCTTCCCCCCACAGGCCTACCCGCCGCCGGCACCGGACCAGCACCCCACCCCACCACCGGCGGGGTCGCAGCCCCAGGCGTCCGGACGCCGTGGGCCCGGCTGGCCGGGCGTGATCGCCACGGCCGTGGCGTGCTCCGTGCTCAGCGGCGCGGGGACGTACGCCGCAGTGACCGCGCTCGACCCGGCAGGCCCGACGAAGCCCATCACCCGGCAGGCGCCGGCCGAGCTGCCCCCAGCGGCGACGACCGGCGACGTGGCCTGGGCCGAGGTCGCCACCGCCGTGGCGCCGGGCACCGCCTCCATCCAGGTGCAGGGTCGCCAAGCGGCCTCGTCCGGCTCGGGGGTCGTCTACGACGACCAGGGACACATCCTGACCAACCACCACGTCGCCGCCTCGCTGGGCAGGAACGCGACCATCACCGTCACCATGCCCGATGGCCTGACCTACCCCGCCACGTTGGTCGGGAGCGACGTCGACACCGACATCGCCATCCTGAAGCTGGAGAACCCGCCGGCAGGGCTGGCACCCGCCACCTTCGGCGACTCCGACCGACTCGTCGTCGGGCAGCCCGTCATGGCGATCGGCGCACCCCTGGGACTGCAGAACACGGTCACGACGGGGATCGTGTCGGCCCTGCACCGGCCGGTCATGGCGCAACAGGGCTCGTCGGGCAACAACCCGTTCGGGCCTGCCGCGGAGGCCCAGTACTCGGCGACGAGCGCGGTGCAGACCGACGCGTCCATCAACCCGGGCAACTCCGGTGGTGCGCTGGTGGACGCGTCGGGTCGCGTGATCGGCATCAACTCCTCGATCGCCTCGAACGCGACCTCGGCGGGCACGGCGGGCAGCATCGGGTTGGGTTTCGCGATCCCGGCCAACACCGCCAAGACGATCGCCGACCAGCTCATCGCCCACGGCCAGGCCGAGCACCCGCTGGTCGGCGTCAGCGTCGGGGACGCCCGGGTGAACCTCGGCAGCGCGCTGGTCAGCGGAGCTGGGATCGCGTCCGTCTCCGAGGACTCACCCGCCGCGCGGGCAGGACTGCGGGAGGGGGACGTGATCGCCTCGATCGACGGGGTGAACGTCGACTCCTCCACCGCCGTGATCGCCTACGTCCGCTCGCAGGAGATCGGTTCCACCCACACCTTCACGATCATCCGCGACGGCGAGGAGAAGGAGATCGAGGTCGTGCTGGACGCCAGCGCCTGACCGCGCGGGCGTCCGGCCCTCCGTGCCCGGGCGGGGGCACCTCAGGTCTTCTTGACGACACGGCGTCGGCATCTTTGCCTGCGTGATGTCGTGGGCCGCTGTTCGATCGGGTACGTCCACAAGTCCTCGATGGTCGGGCAGGGCGGCGACGTCCCCGGCTCAGCTTGGACGGGCGGCTGACACCCACGGTTCACCGGCGAGAGGTTGGTGGGCCGCAGGGCTGCCAGCCAGTCGACGGACGGGGACGCGAGCGTGGGAGCCTGCGCGGCGTCCCCGCCCGCGGCTGACGACACCGAGGCCGAGGCGGAGATCCAGCCACCGAGTCAGGAAGCGTGCCGCAGGTTCTCGGGCTTCATCGGCAACGGCCGCTGCGTTCGGCTCGCCCTCGCGCTTGGCCAGTCCGATCTGGTCGGAGGTGTCAACCGCCCGCAGCAGTTCGACGGGGCGAAGGGCACCGGTCTCCTTCACATGGTCGGGCAAGAGCGACATCGACCGCCGAATGCTGCAGTGGCATTTCTTGCACTGCATCGCGGCCTCCTGTCATCGGCCCAGACAAGCCAGTCACCCCGCATGACGGGTGTCGACTGCAGCCGGTGGACAGCTTCGGACACACCACGGGATCCCCCACCCCGCCCCATGCCACCTGACACCACAGGGCTCGCCCGTGAGCACGACGTGACCCTTGATGACGTGCCGTCTCGCCGTCCTCGCTACTCCCTTCAGGGGTTACCCGGCCAGGTAGTGTCAGCTATAGTCGACACATGGTCGAGGTTTACCCCGCGAGGGCGTCGACCGTTGGCTCAGAAAGCTTGAGGACCGGCAGGGCAGGCTGCAGACCCTGGAGCGGATCGACCGCCTCGCCCACGGGAATCCTGGTGATGTGAAGTCGGTCGGACAGGGCGTGCTTGAACTGCGCTTGAGCTCCGGTCCCGGCTACCGGGTCCACTTCACACAACACGGCGACCGTCTGGTCCTGCTGCTGTGTGGCGGCGACAAGTCCACACAGCGACAGGACATCGAGAAGGCTCACCAACTTGCTGCCGACTGGCGTTCGAGGGAGGACGAGGATGACGAAGAAGACTGAGAAGTACACCCCGTTCGATGCGGCCGA
Source organism: Propionibacterium sp. (assembly GCA_012838755.1). Classification (GTDB taxonomy): domain Bacteria; phylum Actinomycetota; class Actinomycetes; order Propionibacteriales; family Propionibacteriaceae; genus Propioniciclava. Next base: position 10,416 of record DUOQ01000066.1, read on the forward strand.
CTATCTCGAGGGCATCGATGATGTCGCCTCCTACCTGGAGATTGCGCTGGAGGAGTCGGCCGAGGACCCCACGGCCGTTCCCCGCGCCCTTGGTGTCATCGCTCGCTCCCAGAACATGAGCGAACTCGCTCGCCGCGTCGGCATGAGCCGCGACGGCCTGTACAAGGCGCTGTCCGATCAGGGCAACCCGACCTGGTCGACCGTCCTGAAGGTGACCAACGCACTGGGGCTGCGCTTCACTCTGCACGCCGCCTGACTCACGAAAGGTGCGCGCATCGCGCGGTCATCTCGAAGGTAACGGCTCACGAGACGAGGTGCTGGTGACCGTCGATGCCTTCGCGGACGATGTCGAGTTGTCACGGTCAGGGTCGGCTGATCGTGGCGGTGAAGCCGTCGGGCAGCCGGGCGATCTCCGGCATGCCGTCGGGAAGGACGCCGAGGCGGACGATGCCGCTGAAGTAGCCGACGTCGCCGTAGTAGAGGACGAGATCTCCGGTCGGCGCGTGCGGGTGCGTCAGTCCTGGAGCAGGACCTTGATGGCGGTGCGGTCGTCCATGGCCCGGTAGCCGTCGGCGGCCTGGTCGAGGGGCAGGGTGAGGTCGAACACCTTGCCGGGGTCGATCTGACGCGTCCAGATCAGGTCGATCAGCTCGGGCAGGAACCGGCGCACCGGGGCCGGTCCGCCGTGCAGGTGCACCCCGGAGAAGAACAGCTCCTGCCCCGGCAGGGACACGTCGTGTGAGACGCCGACGTAGCCGACGTGCCCGCCCGGACGGGTGGCGCGGATGGCCTGCATCATCGACTCCTGGGTGCCGACGGCCTCGATGGTCGAGTGGGCTCCCAGCCCGCCGGTCAGCTCCTTGATCCGCGCCACGCCCTCGTCGCCGCGCTCGGTGACGATGTCGGTGGCGCCGAACTCCCGCGCCAGGGCTTGGCGGTCGGCGTGGCGGCTCATCGCGATGATCCGCTCCGCGCCCAACTGCTTCGCGGCCAGCACCCCCAACAGCCCGACCGCACCGTCCCCGACCACGGCGACGGTCTTCCCGGGCCCGACCTCCGCGGCGACGGCCGCGAACCAGCCGGTCCCGAGCACATCGGACGCGGCCAGCAGCGACGGGACCAGGTCGGCGTCCGGCATCCCCGGCGTTGCGACGAGGGTGCCGTCGGCCAGGGGCACCCGCAGGTACTCGGCCTGCGCACCGGTCGCGGCGCCGGGCTGGCGCTGCACGCAGTGGGTCTGGTAGCCGGACCGGCAGATCTCGCAGGTGTTGTCGGAGGCGAAGAACGACCCGACCACGAAGTCGCCCACCGTGACGTTCTTCACGTCGGCGCCCACGGCCTCCACGATCCCGACGTACTCGTGACCCATCGGGGTCGGTTCGGCGGTGGCGTCCGCGCCGCGGTAGGGCCACAGGTCCGACCCGCAGATACAGGACGCCACCACCTTCAGGATCGCGTCCGTCGGCGCCACCAGCTGGGGCACCTCCCGCTCCTCGACCCGGACATCACCGGGCCCGCACATCACCACTCCACGCATGCGCAGTCTCCTCGATCGATCGAATCGGGCTCACGCCCTGTGTCACGACCAGCATCGCGCGGACGCCGAGCCCGGAGAAGTCACCCCGGTGAGGTGTACCGACAGGGCACCCCACGCCCACGGCGTCCGAACTACCGTGGACGCCGTGGACCACCGAGCCGAAGTACGCGAGTTCCTCACCACCCGCCGCGCGAAGATCACCCCCCAGCAGGCGGGGCTGCCGGTGGTGGGGCAGCGCCGGGTGCCCGGGCTGCGCCGCGGCGAGGTCGCCAGCCTTGCCGGGGTGAGCATCGAGTACTACGCCCGCCTCGAACGCGGCCAGCTCGCCGGGGTGTCAGCCAGCGTCCTGGACGCCCTCGCGCGCGCCCTGCAGCTGGACGTCGCCGAGCGCGAACACCTCTACGACCTGGCCCGCGCCGCCGACGGCAGCAGCCTGCTCACCCGCCCCCGCAGACGCGGCGACAAGCCGTGGAAGCCGTCAGCCGGGCTGCAGTGGATCCTCGACGCCATGCGCGACGCTCCCGCGATCATCGCCAACGGACGCGGCGACCTGCTCGCTGCGAACCATCTCGGCCGCGCCCTGTACAGCGACCTGTTCGCCGACCCCACCGGCAAACCGAACTTCGCCCGGTTCACCTTCCTGGACCCGGCCGCACGCCGCTTCTACCCCGACTGGGACTTCTTCGCCGACATCACCGTCGCGATGCTGCGCACCGAAGCCGGACGCCACCCCCACGACCGCGCCCTGCACGAGCTCGTGGGAGAGCTGTCCACCCGCAGCGAGGAGTTCCGCCGCCGGTGGAGCGCCCACGACGTCCGCGTCCACACCTCCGGCACCAAACACTTCCACCACAGCGTCGTCGGCGACCTGCACCTGGCCTACGAAACCGTCGACCTCCGCGACGACACCGGCGTCGCGCTCACGGCGTACGCAGCCGAACCCGGATCGCCGTCCGAGCGGGCCCTCCTGCTGCTCGCCAGCTGGGCCGCTGCGCCCATCGCCCCGGAGCGACCCGGCGAAGCAACCGCCGCGACCGGGCCGAGCCACTCCGACACTCGCGAGCGCCCCTGACTCACGCCTCGTACCCGGTGGGGCGGATCACCCTCGCCGGAACGCCGGCCACGATCATGTTCGGCGGCACGTCCCGGGTGACCACCGCACCCGCACCCACGATCGCCCCGTCGCCGATGTGGACCCCCGGCACGACCGTCACCGACGCCCCCAACCACACGCGTCTGCCGATCACGACCGGTGCGGGCAGCATGTCCGCGCGTCGCTCCGGGTCGACCGCATGATTGAGGGTGGTCAGGGTGCAGCCGTGCCCGATCAGCGACCCCTCGCCGATCGTGATCCCGCCGGCGTCCTGGAAGCGGCAGCCCATGTTCACGAACACGTCGGTGCCGAAGGAGAGGTTCTTCCCGAACTCGCAGTGGAACGGCGGGAACACCGTGACGGAGTCGTCGACCGGGTGGCCTGTGAGCTCCTCGAGCAGTGCGCGGACCTCTTCCGGGGAGCGGTACCCGGTATTCAGGCGGGCCGTGATCTGGAACGCCTCCTGGGCCGCGCCGTGCATGAACCGGTGCGCCTCCGAGCCGCCCTCGATCAACTCGCCGCGGTGTACGTGTGCCAGGAATGCCTGCAGGTCCATGAGGTCAGCCTCTCACCCACAGGGTCGCGTGGGCAGAGGCGTACTGCTCCTCGGTGACCGCTTCGAGCCAGGTGGTGGCGTCGCCCTCTTCAGGTGCGACGAGCAGCGCGGTGGCACACCAGGTGGTCCGTCGTGCCGCCGTGCCAGTGCTCTTCGCCGGGCGGCGTCCAGATCGTCTCGCCGGGGCGCAGGACGAGGACGCGTCCGTCGCGGGTGGCGACGAAGCCGACGCCGTCGGTGCAGTGCAGGGTCTGACCGAGCGCGTGGCTGTGCCAGTGGGTGCGGGCGCCGGGGGTGAACCGAACCTGGGCGGCGACCAGACGTGACGGGTCGCTGCCGTCGACGAACACGTCACCGGTGAAGGTGGCGGCGGGGCCCTTGCCCGTGGCCGGGGTGGGGTACTTCTCCATGAATGATTTCTTTCGCGTGGCGAGGCGG
>DUOQ01000067.1 GCA_012838755.1 Propionibacterium sp.
CCGGTCGGGGGTGTCTGTTCGAGACTTTGTCGGTGCACCACACCCCGAGCGTCAAGAAGCCACCCGCCGGTTTGGCGCTCGAGGCACCTCCACCGTCAAGACCTGACCAGACATGTCCTCGCGAAAACGCCCCGAGGTTGAGCGAGCGGGTCGTGGGTCCGGCGGGCCCTCAGCCCTCGTCGGGGGTCTCGGTGTCGGGGGCATCGGCGACCCAGATGCCCTCGTCCTCCCACTCATCGGTGAGGGTGGGCACGTTCGCCGGCGTCACCGCGGCGGTCAGGTCGAGCAGCACCGAGGTGTCGAAGCCCGCGGCGGCCGCGTCACGCGCGGTCGCGTTCACGCAGTGGTCGGTGGCGATGCCCACCACGTCGACCGACTCGACCCCGCGCTCGCGCAGGAAGGCCTCCAGCCCGAGGCCCGAGCTGGCGTCCGTTCCCTCGAACCCCGAGTACGCCGCGGAGTACTCGCCCTTGTCGAACACGCCCGCGAAGGTGGGGGAGCCCAGGTCCGGGTGGCCGAGCAGGTTGGGATGGAAGTCCACGCCCGGCGTCCCGACCACGCAGTGGGGCGGCCACGAGTCGACGTAGTCGGGGGTGTCGGAGAAGTGCGGACCCGGGTCGATGTGGTGGTCGCGGGTGGCCACGACGAGGTCGTAGCCGTGGTCGCCCGCGAGCAGGTCGGCGATGGACGCCGCGACCGCGGCCCCACCCTGGACGGCGAGGGAACCCCCCTCGCAGAAGTCGTTCTGGACGTCGACGACGATGAGCGCGCGCATCAGGCCTCCGGTGCGTAGGGGTTGAAGGTCTGGTCGCCCTCGGCGTCCAGCATGATCGTGACGATGGCCGGGTAGCCCTTGCTCATCTTGAAGGCGGCGCTGGGCAGCTCGGCGCGCACGCGCTGGTGGCGTTCGCGGGCGGTGTCCAGCGACTCGCGGCCGACGATCTCGCCGCCGCGGACCAGTTCGACCAGCAGGGGGCGGTCGTTGTGGTCGCCCTCGGGCGGGGCGCCGACGCCGATCACCTCGGCCTCGGCGATGCCGTTGGCGTCCAGGCGGCGTAGGGCGAACTTGCGGCCACCGACGGACCCCTTGTTGAGCGACTTCTTGGCCACGGGCTCGAGGGGCGCGTCCGGCTCCTCGGTGTCGGCGCGCGAGACGAGCTTGTAGACGAAGCCGCACGTCGGGGCGCCCGACCCCGTGACGAGCTGGGTGCCCACGCCGTAGCCGTTCACCGGGGCGGCGCGCAGGGCGGCGATCTGGTACTCGTCCAGGTCGGAGGTGACGATGATGCGCGTGTTCACCGCGCCGAGGGAGTCGAGCAGCTTGCGGACGTCCACGGCCTGGGTGAGGAGGTCGCCGGAGTCCAGGCGCACCGCGCCGAGACGGCCGTTGGTCAGCTCGACGCCCTGCTTGACGGCCTCGAACACGTCGTAGGTGTCGACCAGCAGCGTCGTGTTGGTGCCCAGCGCCGCGAGCTGGGAGAGGAAGGCGTCCTCCTCGGTGTCGTGCAGCAGCGTGAAGCTGTGCGCGGCGGTGCCCGCGGTGGGGACGCCGAAGGTGCGCCCGGCCTCGAGGTTCGAGGTGGAGGCGAAGCCGGCGATGTAGGCGGCGCGGGCGGCCACGGCCGCCGACCACTCGTTGGTGCGGCGCGAGCCCATCTCGATGCAGGGCCGGTCGCCGGCCATCGCCGTCATGCGGGACGCGGCCGAGGCGACCGCGGAGTCGTAGTTGAAGATGCTCAGCAGGACCGTTTCGAGGACGACGGCCTCGGCGAAGGTGCCCTCGACCACCATGATCGGGGAGCCGGGGAAGTAGATCTCGCCGTCGGGGTAGCCCCAGATGTCGCCGTTGAAGCGGTAGGCGGCCAGCCACTGGGCGACCTCGTCGTTGACGACCGTGTTCTCGACCAGGAACGACACCGTCTCGTCGTCGAACCGGAAGCGCTCGATGGCGTCCAGCGCCCGCCCCGTGCCCGCCACGACGCCGTAGCGACGCCCCTCGGGCAGGCGGCGTGGGAAGAGCTCGAAGACCGAGCGGCGGAAGGCCGTGCCCGACCCCATCGCGGCCTGGACCATCGTCAGCTCGTAGTGGTCGGTGAGCAGGGCTGTCGTCTCCAGCATGTCCTCAGCGTAGCGATCGGCGGGCGACGGACGGAGATCGGCGGGCTCGAGGCCTTCCGGGGCGCGTGACACAATGGACGCCATGTCGTCGCCCGAGGTTCCGGTGGGGCCGGCGTCCGGTACTGCGGTGGCCGAACGCCCGGCCGATGTCGTCACCCCGCTCACCCCGTGGGTGACCTTGGTGTGGGACGACCCGGTCAACCTGATGAGCTACGTCACCCACGTGTTCGTCACGTACTTCAAGTTCGACAAGGCCAAGGCGTACAAGCTGATGATGCAGGTGCACACCGAGGGGCGCGCCGTGGTCGCCTCCGGCACGCGTGAGGAGATGGAGCAGCACGTGAACGCCATGCACGCCTACGGCCTGTGGGCGACGCTGGAGAGGGACGAGTGATCCCCTTCGAACGCGACGGGCACGAGTTGGTGTCCGAGTTGGACGACTTCGAGGTGGCCCTGATCTCCTCGCTGGTCGCCCAGGTCAGCGAGCTGATCGGCTCCGGTGGCGTCGAGGCGTCCTCCGACCCGTTCGCGCAGTGGGCGCGCGAGATGCGGGGGAGCGCGCCGCTGGACCGCTCCGACCCCGTGGTGGCACGCCTGTTCCCCGATGCCTACAACGACGAGGCTGCCGCCGCCGAGCACCGCCGATACTCCCAGGACGCGCTGCGCCGCGAGCGGATCGAGCAGTCGTGCGTGGTGCTGGCCGACCTCGCCGCCACCCGGGACGGAGAGGAACCCCTCGTCATCGCACTCGAGGACGTCGACGCCTGGCTCAGGACCCTCAACGGCGTACGGATCAGCCTGGCCGTGCGGTTGGGCATCGAGAGCGAGTCCGACCACGCCGCCCTGGAGAAGCTGTCGGCCCGTGACCCCCGCACCCAGCTCGTGGCGCTCTACGACTGGCTGGGCTTCGTCCTGGAGTCGCTGCTGGAGGCCGCCCACGAGGGCTGAGGGCCCGGGTGCGCCGCCAGCCGCCCGTGACGCGTGACTCTCTGCGACGATGGGGACCTCGACGAAGCGAAGGAGCGCGGGATGACCGATCTGGGAATGGTGGGGCTGGGAGTCATGGGATCGGCCATCCTCGAACGGCTCGTCGCCACCGGACGCCGGGTCCGCGCCTTCGACGTCGATCCTGAGGCCGTGGCGCGCGCCGTGGACCTCGGGGCGACGGCCGCCGGGTCCCCCGCGGAGGCGGCGGCCGACGGGGTGGTGATCCTGTCTCTGCCCAGCGCAGCGATCGTCGAGGCAGCGGCCTTCGGCGCCGACGGGGCCGCAACCGGCCCGGACGCCACACTCGTGGTCGACATGTCCAGCATCGATCCCGGTGCGACTCGTCGTCTGGCCGACCGCGCATCGGCGGCGGGCCATGCCTGGGTCGACGCACCGCTGTCCGGTGGGGCGCCGGGTGCCCTGGCGGGCCGGCTCACGCTCATGATGGGCGGCGAGGAAAGTGCCGTCGAGAGCGCCCGCGCGGTGCTCGCCGACGTTGCTGCCCGCATGACGCACTGCGGTCCCTCGGGCGCCGGGCAGACGGTCAAGCTGCTGAACCAGGTCATCGTCGGCACGGCCATGAACAGCCTCGCCGAGGTTGCCGCGCTGGTGCGCGCGCACGAGCTCGACCCCGAGATCGTGCGCGACGCGTTGAGCGGCGGGCGGGCCGACTCGCCCCTCCTCCAGGAGTTCTTCGTCAAGTTCGCTGTTGCCGACCCCACGGTGACGGGGCGCATCGCCAACATGATCAAGGACCTGGACGGGGCGCTGGAGGCGGCCCGTGGCGTCGGTGTCCCGCTGCCCCTCACCGCGGCCTCCGCAGAGGTCCACCGCTGGTTGCGTTCGCGCGGGCTCGACGCCGCCGACTCGGCCGCGCTCGTGGCCTACTACGACACGGATGTGTCCGATGCGGGGTACTGGCTGTCCTGACTGCCTGCGGTCCACGACCGGGCACTACTACTAGCGGTCGTAGGTCGGGTTAGGTTAGCCTAACCTCGTGTCGATGACCTTGGACCAGGCCCCGCTCGGAGCGCCGCTGACGCTGCTCGCGGTTGGGGTCGACCCCGCGCTCGGGCGCCGCCTGGCGACCCTGGGCCTGCGTCGGGGCGTCCGGCTCTCCTGCGTACAGAGGCTCGCCTCGGGTGGGCGGATCGTCGCCGTCGGTGGCGGGCGGATCGCGATCGAGCGGGCGGTGCTGGCCCGCCTCGAGGCGGAGGCGGCATGAGGGAACTGACGGTCTCGCCCAAGCTGCCCAGCGTCGGGGCGGCCTGTCATGGTGCCATCGACGAGGCCGGACGCCCGGGCAGCCCGATCATCGCGCTCGCCGGGGCGCCCAACGTGGGCAAGTCGACGCTGTTCAACAACCTGACCGGCCTGCGGGCCACCACCGGCAATTGGCCCGGTACCACCGTCGACGTCGCCCGGGGTGCCTGGCGGTTCAAGCCCGGCGACAAGGTGTGCGACTGCGCCGCCTGTGACGGCGACTGCCGCGCCGGCAACGTCCGCGAGTTCACGCTCATCGACCTGCCGGGCGCGTTCAGCCTCGACCCGCTGAGCCCCGACGAGCAGCTGACCCGCACCCTGCTGCTCGACGCCCCCGAGGCCGAGCTCCCCGACGCGGTCGTCGTCGCCGTCGACGCCGGGCACCTGGCCCGCTCCCTCTACCTCGTCTGCCAGTTGCGCGAGACCTCCCACCGGGTGGTCGTCGCCCTCACCATGACCGACGTGGCCCGCAAGGCCGGCGTCGAGGTGGACAGCTACGCGTTGGCCGAGGCCCTCGGCTGCCCCGTCGTCGTGCTCGACCCGCGGCGTCGCGTCGGCATGGACAACCTGACACGAACGGTCCGCGAGGCCGTGCCCCGGCCGCGGCCCACCCCGCGCGAGTACCCGCGTAAGGCGGCCGACGACCTCGCCCGCGAGGACGAGCGCTTCGCCTGGATCGAGGCCGCGGTCGACGCCGGCACCACCCGCTCGGGGGAGGAACGCCTGTCGACCTCCGACCGCGTCGACCGCTGGGCGACGCACCCCGTGGCGGGCCCGCTGCTGTTCCTGGCCGTCATGTGGGGCGTGTTCCAGGTGACGACGGCGGTCGCCGCACCCCTGCAGGACTGGCTCGACGGCCTCTTCTCCGGCCCGGTGTCGGACATCGTGGGAGCCGGCCTGGCCGCGCTCGGCCTGGGGGGCTCCTGGGTCGAGGGGTTGCTCGTCGACGGGCTCGTCGCCGGGGTCGGCATGCTGCTGACGTTCGTGCCGCTCATGGCGCTCATGTTCGTCCTGCTCGCGCTGCTGGAGGACTCCGGCTACATGGCGCGCGCCGCGGTCGTGACCGACCGGCTGATGCGCACCATCGGCCTGCCCGGGAAGGCGTTCCTTCCGCTCGTGGTCGGCTTCGGGTGCAACGTACCCGCCATCGCCGCGACCCGCATCCTGGGCGATGCCCGGCAGCGGATCCTCGTCGCGCTGCTGGTGCCATTCACCTCCTGCACCGCCCGGCTCACCGTCTACGTGATGCTCGGCACGATCTTCTTCGGGCGGTTCGCGGGCACGGCCGTCTTCCTCATGTACCTGGCCTCGATCGTCGCCGTCATCGGCGTCGGCCTGCTGCTGCGCAAGACCCTGTGGCGCACGATGGGCTCCGAGCCGCTCGTGCTCGACCTGCCGCCCTATCAGGTGCCCACCGCCCGGCTGACCGCCGCGGTCGCGTGGAACCGCCTCGAGGGCTTCCTGCGCACGGCCTCGGGGATCATCGTCGTCACCGTGTGCGCCGTCTGGTTGCTCCAAGCCATCCCCGCCAAGCCCGGCGCCGGCTTCAACGAGGTCCCCGTGCAGGACTCGGCCTACGGCGTCGCCGCCCAGGCCGTCGCCCCGGTGTTCGCGCCGGCCGGTTTCGGGCAGTGGCAGACGGCGTCCGCCCTCGTGGTCGGCTTCGTGGCCAAGGAGGCAGTGATCAGCTCCTGGGCGCAGACCTACGCCGTCGACGAGCCCCTCGAGGGGGAGTCCGCCGGCTCGTTCGGCGAGGCGGTCACGGCGTCCTTCGTCGCGTCGTCGGGCGGGCACCCGCTGCCCGCGGTGGCCGCCTTCCTGTGGTTCCTGATGGCCTACACCCCCTGCGTCGCCACGCTGGCCGCCCAGCGCCGCGAGGTCGGCTGGCGCTGGACGCTGTTCGGCGTCGCCATCGGCCTGGCCGTGGCCTGGCTGGGCGCGGTCGGGATCTTCCAGCTCGGGCGGCTGTTCTGGTGAGCGGCCCGCTGACGGCCGTGCTCGCGGCCTTCGAGGCGGGCGCCGCGTCGCTGGCCGAGGTCGCATCCCGCACCGGCCTGTCGCCCGATGTCGTGTCGGCGTCCGTCGAGCACCTCGTGCGCCTGGGTCGGCTCGAGTCCCGCGAGCTCGCCATGGGGTGCCCCTCCTCGGGGTGCGGGGGCTGTGCGTCGGCCACGCTCGAGGGCACGCCCGGCTGCGGGGCCACCGGCCCCGACCCCGGACGCCGCGGGCTCGCGCTGGTCGCGCTGACGCTGCGCCGGCGGGGGTAGGCTCAGCCTCCGTGAGCATCGACCTGCCGATCGGCATCTTCGACTCGGGCTTCGGGGGACTGACGGTGGCGCGCGCGGTCACCGACCAGCTCCCGAACGAGGACATCACCTACCTGGGCGACACCGCCCGCGCGCCGTACGGCCCCAAGTCGCTGTCGGAGGTGCGCGAGTACGCCCTCGAGTGCCTCGACCACCTCGTCGGCCTCGGCGTGAAGGCGCTCGTGATCGCCTGCAACTCGGCCTCGTCGGCGGTCCTGCGCGACGCTCGTGAGCGCTACGACGTGCCGGTCGTCGACGTGGTCCTCCCCGCCGCCCGGCGAGCGGTGCGCGCCACCCGCAACGGGCGCGTCGGCGTCATCTGCACCGTGGCCACCGCCAACGCCCTCAGCTACGACGACGCCCTCTCGGCTGTCCCCGACGTCGAGCTCACCACGGCCCCCTGCCCGCTGTTCGTCGAGTACGTCGAACGCGGGATCACCGGCGGGTCGGAGCTGCTCGACATCACCCGCCAGTACCTCGCGCCGCTGCAGTTCGCCGACATCGACACCCTGATCCTGGGCTGCACGCACTACCCGCTGCTGGCCGGCCTGATCAGTTACGTCCTCGGCGACAAGGTCACGCTGGTCTCGAGCGCCGACGAGTGCGCGCGCGAGACGTACCAGACGCTCACCGACCTCGACCTGGTGCACGACCACCCCCGGGCGGTGACGCGGGAGTTCCTGACCACCGGCAACCCGGGGCAGTTCGAGGGCATCGGCGCGCGGCTCATGGGCGGCGACTTCGTCGGTGGCGTGCGGCAGGTCTTCACCATCGCCCGCTGAGGCGCCCACCGGCCGGCGCCGGTCGAACCCGACACCCCGGTGGTGGGACGATGGGGGCGTGGACTGCCCCAGCTCGCGCGAGGAGGTCGCCGCGCGACTCGACCGGGCGCGGCAGGAACAGCACCTCTCGATCCGCGCCGTCGCGCGCCTGGTGGACCTGCCACCGGCCACCGTCCAGGGCTGGTTGTCCGGACGCCACGCGCCGACCCCGGCCCTGCGGCCCCAGTTCGAGCAGCTCGTCCGCGCGCTGGGACTGGAGGGCCAGCTCAACCCCGAGTGGCTCGACATCGACCAGGCCCTCGGCACCCTGCGGCGTGCCGCGACACCGTACGTCGGACTGCGCCCCTACGCCCCCGACGAGGAGCCCCTCTTCTTCGGCCGCGACCGCGAGGCCACCCGCATCGCCGAGGTGATCGCCCGGGATGCCCCCGAGCACGGCATCGTCGCCCTGGTCGGCCCCTCCGGCAGCGGGAAGTCGTCCCTGCTCGCGGCGGGGCTCATCGGCCGCCACTGCGCTCCCGGCGGGCTGCTCGCCCCCCGCCGCGGCGTGGTCCTCCCGGTGCGTGACCTGACCGCGGACGCAACGGTGCCGGACGCCGACCTCGTGGTCCTCGACCAGTTCGAGGAACTCCTGGCCCTCGGCGACGACCTGGAGCCCACCCTCGCCCGCGTGACCGCGCTGGCCGAGGGGGCCACGGTCGTGCTCGCCCTGCGGTCGGACGCCTACGGCCGGCTCGCCGAGCTGCCCGCCCTCCGCGCGCCGCTGGAACGGCCGGTCCTGGTCCGCCCGATGGAACCCGACGAACTGCGCGAGGTGATCACCGGCCCGGCCGCGCTGCGCGGGGTCCGGGTCGACCCCGGCCTGGTGGAGCTCGTGCTCACCGACAGCGGCGTCGAGGCCGACCCCCGCGCCACGCTCACCCTCCTGCCGCTCGTCTCCCACGCCCTGCTGCTGACCTGGGGCTCCGGCTCGGGGCAGCGCATGACCGTCGCCGACTACGTGCGCGCCGGCGGCCTGGCCTCGGCGGTGGAGAACCTCGCCGACGGTATCGTCGCCACGCTGACCCCGGTACAGCGCCGCTCCGCCCGCCTGCTGTTCATGCGCATGGTCGGGTTGCTCGACGACCGGCCGATCCGGCGTCCCGTCGCCCTCGCGGCGCTCCCCCCGGGCGCGCTTGCGGTGGCCCAACCGTTCGTGGACGCCCGGGTGCTGGGGACCACCGACACCGAGCTGGTCATCAGCCACGACGCCGTCCTGCTGCACTGGCCGCGGCTGGCCGACTGGATCGAGGAGGGCCGCGAGCAACTCCGCGTCCGCGAGCACCTCGGCCGGGCGGCCCGCCTCTGGATCGACAACGACCGCGCCCCCGACGGCCTCATCCCGGTGGACCGGTTGCCCCTGTTCGCCGGCCTGGGCGCGGAGGGCGGCGCCGACCTGCTGAGCCCGACCGAGCGCGAGTTCCTGACCGCGTCACGCGCCCACTTCACCTCGCAGCTCATCCAGGAGCGACGCACCTCGGCCCGGCTGCGCCGGCGGGGCAGGCTGGCCACGGTGCTCGCGGCGGCCACGCTGGTCCTGGCCCTGCTGGCCGGGAGCGCCTTCCTGCAGGCCCGCCAGGTGCAGCGCGAGGCCCAGTCCCGCCAGGTCGCCAACCAGGCCAGCACCGTGCGCACCAGTGACACCAACCTGCACGCCCAGCTGGCCCTGGCCGGCACGGCGCTGTCCCCCACCCGCGAGGCCGTGAGCGCGCTGCTGGTCTCGACCGGGCTGGACGTGCCCACCCGCTGGACGGCGCCCGGGTCGGCCTTCGCCACCGTCGGACCGGGGGGTGCGGTCGCCCGCGCGGACGGCGACGGCCGGGTGGGGCTGTGGCGGGACGGCGGGGCGCACACCGGACCCGACGTGGAGTTCCGGGCCGGGCCGGCCGGGGGCCAGCTGTTCGGGGTGGCCCTGGGCCGGCTGGGCAGCAAGCTGCTGCTCGTGACCGGCGGCGCGGGCGGCTACCGCGCGCTGTGGGACGTGACCGGCGACCCGATCCCCATCGCGGACCTGGGGGACGCCGGGACCCTGTTCGCCGCGGTCTTCCACCCGACCCTCCCGTGCTTCGTCATCGCACACTCCGACGGGACCACGTCGGTGGTGGAGCAGTGGGAGGTGCGGCACGCCGGCGCGCGGCAGGTGTCGCGGGCCGCGTTCGACGGCCAGGTCAGTGCGATCGCCCTCACGCCCGACGGCCGGCTGCTGTTCGCCGCAGGGGCCCCCGACCACCTCGGGGCGTGGACGATCTCGGCCGACGGGCTCGTCCCGGCCGCCCCCGTCCCGCTGGGGGTGGACGCCGGGGTCCGCGCGCTCTCGCTGGCGGTGAGCCCTGACGGCGGGCACCTCGCGGCAGGGCTGACCAGCGGCCAGGTGGCCCGGTGGTCCCTCACACCCGACGCAGCGACCCCGCTCGACACGACGTCGGTCTCGACCTTCTGGGTCAACGGCGTGGCCTGGTCGGGGGACGGGCGGCGCCTCCTCACCGGCGACTCCGAGCAGCGCCTGCACGTGTGGGACGTCGACTCCATGCAGCACCTGCGCGCGCTCCGGGCGCCCGCGATCGTCCAGTCGGTGGCGTGGCTCGGCCCCGAGCCGCTGGCCACGCTGGTCGACGGCAGCCTCCTGCACTGGCCCGAGGACTCCCGCCTGCTGCGCCCCGACGGCCACCCCCTCTACTACCTGGCCGGGGACGCCGAGGGCACCCTGCTGGCCGCCACCGACCGCGCCTCGGCCCGGGTGGAACTGCGGGAGACGGGCCCCGAGGCCGGCCCGACCCGCCTGGTGCCCCTGCCCCCGGGACTCCCGACCTCGGTCGCCACGGCGATGGCACCCTCGGGGGACCTCCTCGTGGCCGGGACGCGGGACGGCCGGGTCGTGCTGTGGGACACCAGCACCGACACCCCCGGCCCCCCGCGCGTCTCCCGGGTCGCCGAGGACGGCAACCTCGTGGCCATTGACGTCAGCGCGGACGGGAGCCTGCTGGCCGCGGCCCTGTACAACAGCCGTTCCACGGTGCTGGCGCGCATCGGCCCCGACCTCACGGTGACCCCGCTGGCCACGGTGCCCACCGAGGTGCCGCAACTCGTCACCTTCTCGCCCGACGGCCGGTACCTGCAGGTGGGGATCGCGGCGGGACGCGTCGAGCTGTGGGACATCGCCGACCCGGCCCACCCCAGGGCGTCGGGCTCGGTGGCGACGAGCACCAACCCCGGGGCGTCCGCGTTCGCGCCCGTGGGCACCCGCCTGGCCGCCGGCACCGACGACGGGTCGGTGCACCTGTGGGACTGGGCCGACCCGGCCCACCCCCGTGAGGTGCGGCGACTGGTGGGCCCACGGGCCGGCATCAACTCGGTGGCGTTCTCCCCGGACGGATCCCTGCTCGTGGCCGGCGGTGTCGGTGACTACCTCTGGGCCTGGGACCTCACCGAGGACGACCCCAACCCCGACTTCTCGATCGACGCCGCGATGGGGGCCGTCCACGACGTCCAGTTCATCCGGGGCGGCCGGCACCTGGCGGTCACCGGTGCCAGCGGGGAGGTCCGCGTCTGGGGCGTCGACCCCGCCGCGGCCCGGACCGAGCTCTGCGCCGTGCGGGGGGCACCGTTGTCGGCCGAGGAGTGGGAGCGTTCGCTGCCCGGCATCGCCCACTTCGACCCCTGCGCCGAGCGCTGAAGCGGGTTCGTACGAGTTCATACACCCAAGTCAGGTGCCCTTCGGCCTGAGCGAGGGTAGGACTGGACCCATGGTCGTCCACGTCTGACCCAGACCCTGCCCGCCCCTCGCCCAGGGCGGGCTCGCCGCAGCGTCATGCTCCCGGCAGCCCGCCTCCGGTGCGCCCCGCGGCAATGTGGGGAAACCCCCGGCGGGGCCGGATGAATCCTGAGATCGTGGTGGGCAGACGTCCCGATGCGAAGGAGCAGACATGGTCGACCTGACCGCTCAGCCGTACAACCTCGATGCCGAAGCGATCGCCTGGGTGGAGGACACCCTCGCGGGCATGACCGACGACGAGAAGATCGGTCAGCTCTTCGTGAACATGGGCAGCTCGCGGGACGAGGCCTACCTGACCGAGATGGTGCAGAAGTACCACATCGCCGCCGTGCGCTACCAGCCCGGCCCCGCCGCGGAGATCTGGGAGCAGAACAACATCCTGCAGACCACGTCGAAGATCCCGATGCTGATCGCTGCCAACACCGAGGCCGGCGGCAACGGCGCGGCCCCCGACGGCACCTACGTGGGCTGGGAGATCAAGGTCGCCGCAACGGGTGACAAGAAGTACGCCTACGAGCTCGGCCGCATCTCGGGCATCGAGGCCGCCGCGATCGGCTGCAACTGGAGCTTCGCCCCGATCGTCGACCTCTACCGCAACTGGCGCAACCCCATCGTGAGCGTGCGCACCTGGTCGGCCGACCCTGACCAGACCCTCGAGCTGTCGCTGGAGTACATGCGCGGCATCATGGAGTCGAACATCATGCCGGCCGCCAAGCACTGGCCCGGTGACGGCATCGACGAGCGTGACCAGCACCTGAGCTCGGCGCCGAACTGGTACTCCACCGAGGAGTGGGACGCCACCTTCGGCAAGGTCTACCGCGGCCTCATCGACGCGGGCCTGCCGTCGATCATGGCCGGCCACATCGCCCTGCCGAGCTACCAGAAGGAACTCGACCCGGGCAGCGACGAGTTCACGCCTGCCACCCTGTCGCACGCCATCACCACCAAGCTCCTGCGCGAGAAGCTCGGCTTCAACGGCGTCGTCGTCACCGACGCCTCGCACATGGTGGGCATGACCGGCTTCGCCAGACGGCGCGACATCCTTCCCATGGCGATCATGGCGGGCTGCGACCTGTTCCTGTTCTTCAACGACCCCGACGAGGACACCGCATGGATGAAGGAGGCCCTCGCCGACGGCCGCCTCACCCGCGAGCGCCTCGACGAGGCGATCACCCGCACGCTGGGGCTCAAGGCCCGCATCGGCCTGCACAAGGTCGCCGACAAGGCCGACATCCTGCCGCCCAAGGAGGAGGCGATGGCCAAGATCGCGCTGCCCGAGCACCTCGAGGTCGCGGCCGAGATCTCCGACAAGGCCATCACCCTGGTCAAGGACACCGACGAGGACGTCCTGCCGATCAGCCCCGACAAGTTCAAGCGGGTCTGGCTGATCCCGATCTCGGGGCCGACGAACCCGATGGCGCACGGCAAGGGACCCAAGGGCGTCGAGCTCCTGGCCGAGAAGATGCGCGAGCGCGGCTACGAGGTCGACCTGTACGAGTCGCTGACCGACAAGTCGGAGCGGATGAGTGCCGAGGAGTTCGCCGAGGTCGTCAAGGGCGCGTACGCGGGCAAGGCGCCGATCTCGGCGATCACCGATAACTACGACCTGGTGCTGTCGGTGGCGCAGGTGAACGGCCTCATGCAGCCCACCGAGCGCGTCTACTGGCCCGCCAGCAAGGGGACGCCGGACATCCCGTGGTACGTCCACGAGATCCCGACCGTCTTCGTGTCGGTGGCCTGCCCCTACCACCTGGCCGACGTGCCGCAGGTGAAGACCTACGTCAACGCCTACGACAGCCAGCCGCACACGATCGAGGCGCTGCTCGACAAGCTCGAGGGCAAGAGCGAGTTCCTCGGCACGCCGTCCACCGACGTGTTCTGCGGGCTGCCCGACACGCACATGTGATCCGCCTCGCTCCCACTCTGATGCACATGTGCATCAGAGTGGGAGCGTCGTGCGTCGGGTCAGTCCCGCGGGCGCTTGCGCGTGGCCGCGCCCAGCAGCGCGATGGCCACGGCGACCACCAGCACGGTGCCACCGACCACAGCAGCGCCGCCGGGAACGCCCGCGCCGGGGGACCAGCACCCCGGCGAGCAGCGCCAATGCGAGCAGCCATCCCCGCCGCCGCCGGGGCCGGACCCGCGGCGTCCCCGTGTCGTCATGCCCCGAGTATGACGCGACCGCGGCCCCGAGGGGGAGCCCCCAGCGCGCTAGGGTGTCGGCCGTGACGCAACGATTCGATGGACGCCGGCCCGACCAACTCCGTCAGGTGCGCTTCACGCGCAACTGGCTCGACCACGCCGAGGGCTCGGTGCTCGTCGAGTTCGGCAAGACCCGGGTGCTGGTGGCCGCGTCGGTGACCGAGGGCGTCCCGCGCTGGCTGAAGGGGCAGGGCAAGGGCTGGGTGACCGCCGAGTACGAGATGCTGCCGCGCTCGACGCACACCCGCTCCGACCGCGAGTCGCGGCGCGGCAAGGTGGGCGGCCGCACCCACGAGATCAGCCGCCTCATCGGCCGCGCGCTGCGCGCCGTCATCGACTACGAGGCCCTGGGGGAGAACACGATCGTCATCGACTGTGACGTGCTGCAGGCCGACGGGGGGACGCGCACGGCGTCCATCACGGGGGCCTACGTGGCGCTCGCCGACGCCGTGGAGTACCTGCGGGGACGCGGCGCGCTGGTGGGGGAGCCGCTCAAGGGTTCGGTCGCGGCGATCTCGGTGGGCGTGGTCGACGGCGTGCCCGTGCTCGACCTGCCGTACGAGGAGGACAGCACCGCCGAGGTCGACATGAACATCGTCTGCACCGGCGACGGCCGCCTCATCGAGGTGCAGGGCACCGCCGAGGGCGAGCCCTTCGACCGCGCGTTGATGGACCAGTTGCTCGACCTGGGCCAATCCGGTTGCGCCGAGCTCACCCGCCTGCAGCAGGAGGCCCTGCAGGGCTGAGCCCCACGACGCACTCCGCACCGGCGGGCTCGACGTGCACGCTGGCGTGGTCGAGGTGGGGGACCGACCCCACCAGCGCCCGGTGCACGGCCACGGCGACGTCGTGGCCCTGCTCGACGGTGAGGCCGGGGTCGACGGTCACGTCCAGGTCGGCCTCCATCCGGTGGCCGCTCCAGCGGGCCCGCGCCCGCGCGACACCCCGGACGCCGGGGACCCCGCGCGCCACGCCCTCGATCCGGTCGAGGGTGCCGTCGTCGATGCCGTCCATGAGGCGGCGGATCGAGATGCGCAGCGAACTGACGAGCACGCCCAGGATGACGGCCGCGATGAGCAGGCCGACGATGGCGTCCGCCTGCGGGAAGCCGAGCCACGCCCCGGCCACGCCGCCGATGACGGCGAGCGAGGTGAGGGCGTCGGTGCGGGCGTGCTGGCCCTCGGCGACGAGGGCGGCGGAGCCGATGCGGCGTCCGACCGAGATGCGGTAGCGGGCAACGACCTCGTTGCCCAGGGCGCCGACGATCGCGGCGGCCAGCACCCAGCCGAGGTTCGTCAGGGGGCGTGGTTCGACGAAGGCGCGCAGCGACTCCCAGATGATGAGGCCGGCCGAGACGGCGATGACGGCGCTGATGAGGAGCCCGACGAGGTCCTCCGCGCGGCGCAGGCCGAAGCTGTAGCGACGGCTGGGCGGGCGGCGTCCGATCCGGAACGCGATGATCAGCGGGATCGTCGTCGCGAGGTGGCCCAGGTTGTGCAGCGTGTCGGCGAGGAGGCCGATCGATCCGGAGATGGCGACGATCACGATCTGCAGCCCCGCGGTGATGCCCATGCCGGCGAGGCTGATCCACGCGGCCCTGATGCCCTCGCGGCTGGACTCCTCGGCGCTCTGGATCGCCTCGGTGTGGTCGTGGCTGTGCGGCGTCAGGGCGTGCTTGACCTGCCCCCACAGGCCGTGCCCGTGGTCGTGGTCGTGCCCGTGCACATGCTCGTGGGGGTGGTCGTGCCCGTGATCGTGCGCGTGGTCGCCTGCCATACGCCTATAGTTGCACACATACGCAGGTATTCAATGAGCCTAGGATGGAAACGTGCACGACAACCCGATCCTGGACGTCCCCGATGACGAGCACGCCAGGTTGGCCACCGAGACCTTTCGGATGCTCGCCGACCCCACCCGCGTGAAGCTGCTCTGGGCGCTGCACCAGGGGGAGTCGAGCGTGGGGGCGCTGGCCGAGCTCGTGCAGTCCACGCCGACGGCGGTCAGCCAGCACCTGTCGAAGCTGCGCCTCGCCGGCCTGGTCGCCAGCCGCCGCGAGGGCACCTTCATCTACTACTCCGCCACCGACGCACACGTCCACCGGCTCCTGGCCGAGGCCCTGTCGCACGCCGAGCACGTGTCGGGACTGGCCCACGAGGCCGCCGACCACCGCTACCGGACGCCGCAGGGGAGCACCCCGCACGGTCGGTAGTCTGGCGGGCATGCCGCCGCCGATCACCCGGGTCGTCCTGGCCACCCACAACGCCAAGAAGCTCGACGAGCTGCGTCGCATCGCGGACGCCGCGGGCTCGGGCCTGCAGGTGGTCGGGCTGGACGAGGTGGGGACCTACCCGGAGCCGGCCGAGACCGAGGACACCTTCGAGGGCAACGCGCTGATCAAGGCGCGCGCGGCCGCCGCGGCGACGGGGCTGCCGGCGCTGGCCGACGACTCCGGCCTCGAGGTCGACGTCCTCAACCGGATGCCCGGGGTCCGCACCGCGCGGTGGGCCGGGGCCAAGGCGTCCGACGAGGCCAACCGCAGGCTCGTGCTGGCCCAGATCGACGACGTGCCCGACCCCCTGCGGACCGCGCGGTTCGTGTGCGCGGTCGCGCTGGTGCTGCCCGACGGCACCGAATACGTGCTGCGCGCGACCATGGAGGGACGCATCGCCCTGGCCGAGTCCGGCAGCAACGGGTTCGGCTACGATCCGATCTTCGTCGCCGACGGCAACACGGTGACGAACGCGAACCTGAGCCCCGAGGGCAAGGACGCCATCAGCCACCGCGGCAAGGCCGTGCGGGCGATGGTGTCCCGCATCGCGGGCCTCAATGAGACAGCAGCGACCCAGGAGGGCCGATGACCAACCGTGCCGACGAGCAGTACCTCGAGCTGCTGCGCCGCATCCTCGACACCGGGGCTGAGAAGTCCGACCGCACGGGCACCGGCACCCTGAGCGTGTTCGGCCACCAGATGCGCTTCGACCTGGCCGAGGGGTTCCCGCTGCTGACGACCAAGAAGCTGCACACCCGCTCGATCTTCGGGGAACTGTTGTGGTTCCTGCGGGGTGACACGAACATCGCCTGGCTGCACGAGAACAACATCACGATCTGGGACGAGTGGGCCGACGAGAACGGCGACCTCGGCCCGGTCTACGGCGCCCAGTGGCGGTCGTGGCCGACCCCCGGCGGCGGCCACATCGACCAGGTCGCGAACGTCGTCGCGTCGCTGCGCACCAACCCCGACTCGCGACGCCACGTCGTCGTGGCCTGGAACCCGGCCGACGTCGACGACATGGCGCTGCCGCCGTGCCACATGATGTTCCAGTTCCACGTGGCCGACGGGAAGCTGTCGTGCCAGATGTACCAGCGCTCGGCCGACGTCTTCCTCGGGGTGCCCTTCAACATCGCCAGCTACGCGCTGCTGACGCACATGGTCGCGCAGGTGACCGGCCTCGAGCCGGGGGAGTTCATCCACACCTTCGGCGACGCCCACCTCTACGCGAACCACCTCGACCAGGCACGACTCCAGCTCACCCGCGAGCCCCGCGCGCTGCCGACGCTGCGCCTCGACCCCGCGGTCACCGAACTGGACCGCTTCGAGCTGTCCGACATCGAGCTGATCGGGTACGACCCCCACCCCACGATCAAGGCGCCGATCTCCGTCTGATGGGGGAGCGACGACATGAGCCCGCCTTCGGCGCGATCGAGCACCGCTACGGGCAGGGACACAAGCGGGTGCGCGCCTGGAGTGTCTCCACCGACGCCACCCCCGGCGACGACGCGGACGCCCTGACCTTCGTCCTCGTCCACGGACTGGGCGTGAGCTCCGACCTGTTCCGGCCGGTCGTCGACCGCCTGCGCCACCTGGGCCGCGTCGTGGTGTTCGACCTGCCCGGCTTCGGGGGCGTCCCGCACCCGCGCGACCCGATGTCCATCGCCGAGTTCGCGAAGACGATCATCCCCGGGCTCGACGAGCTGGGCGTGACCGCCCCGGTGCTCGTCGGGCACTCGATGGGCGCGCAGGTGGTCGTCGAGATCGCCCGTCGCGACCCCGGCCGGCGCGGACGCATGGTCCTCGTGGCCCCCGTGGTGTACGTGGAGCAGCGCACCCTGCGCGGGGTGCTGCTCGGGTTCGTCCGGTCGTCGGTGCACGAGCGGTTCGGCTCGGCGCTCGTGTCCGTCCGCGGGTACCTCTCGGCCGGCCTGCGCTGGCCCCTGGAACTGCTGCCCGCGATGGTCCGCTACCGGATCGAGGACCGCATCGCCGACCTGGGCGGCCGCCTCGTGATCGTGCGCGGCGAGCACGACCGGCTCTGCCCGCCGCAGTGGGCCGAGCGGCTGCTCCGGCGCAGTGGCGCCGAGGGTGGCATCATCGTCGCGCGGGGCGCCGCCCACCAGGTCGTGGTCGACAACGCCGACGAGG
>DUOQ01000068.1 GCA_012838755.1 Propionibacterium sp.
GCTGCCCGCCTTCGCCAACTACGCCGACGCCCTGCAGGCGATCCAGCGCGTCATCGACGGCGAGGCACGGCGCACGGCCGACCGAGGCGCCCCCGCCCAGGCGGGCCCCACCACCGGCGCCGCCCGGACCACGGTGGAGGCCATCCTCGCCGACTCCCCCACCGGCCGGGAGGCCACCGACGAGGAGGCGCTCGCCATCCTCGCCGATCACGGCGTGTCGGTGGTGCCGACCCGGCACGTCGCGACGCTGGAGGAGGCGACGTGGGCCGCCGAGGAGCTCGGTTGGGACGTGGTCCTCAAGGCGACCGCGCGGGCCGCGCGGGGGCGTCCCGACACCCCCAATGTCTCGCGCCACCTCCGCGACGCCGCCGACCTGGCCGCAGCATGGGCCCAGCTCGAACGGCTGGCGGGCCACCTGGGCGCCCCGGACGCCGCCGCCATCAGCCCGGTGGTGCAGCCGACCGTGCCCACCGGCATCCCGCTCACGCTGCGCGCCATCGAGGACCGCGCCCTGGGCCCCATGGTGTGCGTGGGCGTGGCCGGCCTCCCGTCCGAACTGCTCGGCGACCTCGCGTGGCGCGCCGCACCGCTCACGCCCGACGAGGGCTTCGCGATGCTGGGCTCCCTCGGGGCGGCGACGATCCTGGAGGGCTACCGGGGCAGCCCGCCGGCGCACTGGTTCTCGATCGTGGACGCCCTCGTCCGCCTGGCCCGCCTCAAGGACGACCTGCCCGAGGTCGTGGAGGCCGACTTCACGCCGGTGCTGGCCGGGGCGTCCGGCGCCGCGATCGTCGGCGTCCGCCTGCGGATCGCACCGGCGCTGCGCGTCCGTGACCCGCTGGCGCGGCGGACGACGTGACGCGTCCGGTCCTGGTCCACGCCGAGCGGCTCGAGCACTACAGCTTCGGCGCCGACCACCCGATGGGGCCCGGCCGGGTCCGCCGCGCGCTCGAGCTCAGCCGGCACCTGGGCCTGCTCGACGCGTTCGACGTCGTGGACCCGCCCGATGCCGACGACGACCTGCTCGCCCTGGTGCACAGCCCCGACTACCTCACGGTGCTGGCCGGCGACGCGCCCCAGCCCCGTTACGGCTTCGGGACGACCGACAACCCGTTCGTCCCCGGTCTGGCCCGGGTCGCGGCGGGCGTCGTCGGCGCGAGCGTGGCGGCCGCGCGCCTGGTGTGGACGGGCGAGGCCCGGCGCGCCCTCAACGTGAGTGGCGGCCTGCACCACGCGCAGCGGGCGGAGACCTCGGGGTTCTGCCTCCTGAACGACGCGGCGGTGGCCATCGCGTGGCTGCTCGAGCAGGGCGCCGAGCGCGTGGCCTACCTCGACCTGGACGCCCACCACGGCGACGGCGTCCAGAGCGTCTTCTGGAACGAGCCACGGGTACTGACGATCTCGCTGCACGAGTCCCCGCTGCACCTGTTCCCCCACACGGGGTTCCCCCACGAGACCGGGGGTGCCGCGGCCCGGGGCCGGGCGGTGAACGTGGCGCTGCCGCCCCGGACGACCGACGAGGCCTGGCTGTCGGCGCTCGTGCACGTCGCCGAGCCCCTGTTGGCCGCGTTCACCCCGCAGGTGCTGGTCAGCCAGCATGGCGCGGACGCCCACCGCCGCGACACGCTGACCCACCTCGCGCTGAGCATGGACGGGCTGGCCACCTCGTGGCGGCACGCCCGCGACC
>DUOQ01000069.1 GCA_012838755.1 Propionibacterium sp.
CCTCGCGGCGGGCCTCGGCCTCGGCGACGGCGGCGAGGCGGCCGACCTTCGCCGACTCGGGGCGCCCGAGGTCGGACAGGTAGCTGCCGTCGTCGGTGATGTCCTGGATCTGGAAGGTGTCGAGCACCAGGCCCTGGCCGGTGAGCGACGACTCGGACTCGTCGGTGACCCGCTGGGCGAACGCCGCACGGTCGCGGATGATCTGTTCGACCGTCAGCGAGCCGACGATGGAGCGCAGTGAGCCGGCGAGGGTCTCCTGGGTGAAGGTCTCGATCTCGTCCTGCTGGGAGAGGAAGCGCTGGGCGGCCGCGCGGATCGAGTCCTCGTTGCCGCCGACCTTGACGATGGCCACGCCGTCGACGTTGAGCTTGATGCCCTGGCCCGACACGGCGTTGCGGATCGTCACCATGATGCGGCGCGAGCTCAGGTCGAGCACGTGCAGCCGCTGGACGAACGGCACCACGAACACGCCTCCGCCCATGACCACCTTCTGGCCGGACAGGTCGGTCGACATCAGCCCGGTCTCGGGGTTGACGACCTCCTTGCCCTTGCGGCCGGTGATGATGTACGCCTCGTTCGGCTTGGAGACCTTGTAGCGGCTCGCGACGAGCAGGCCGACCAGCACCAGCAGGACGAGCAGTCCGCCGATCGCGATCAGGAAGTCGGGCATGGGGTGGGTTCCTCTCGGGTGGTACCGGTGCGGTGGGGTGGAGCTTACGGTGTCAGTTCGCGCGGTTCGCTGGCCAGTCGGACCTCGACCGCGGTGGGGGAGACGATGGCCGAGACCCACACCTCGGTGCCGGACTCGATGGGCCGGTCGGCGCGGGCGCTGAACTTGCGGACGTGGCCGCCGGCGACGAGGCGGACCTCGCCGAAGCCGACCTCGGGGATCGCCGTGATCACGCGCGCGGGGTGGCCGACGAGCGTGTCGGCGCGGAAGGTGTGGCGCTCGTCGTGCTTGAGCTTGCGGGTGAGCCAGACCGCGCCCCAGGCGGCGAGGGCGCCGATGACCAAGCCGGATGCCACGGCCACGACCATGTTGTCGACCAGGGACAGGCCCAGGGCCCCGCCGAAGCCGAAGGCGCCGACGAACGCGCTGATCGAGGAGATGGAGAACAGGTCGCTGTCGAGGGCGTCGAGGTTGAGAACCCCGTCGAGCACGTCACCGACCACCAAGGCCACGAGGGCCAGCGCGACGCCGATCGCTCCGATGATCAGGAAGGGGGTCAAGATGGGGGCCTCTCTGTGGGTGGGCCCAGTCTACCGGTGCGTGTCGTCCGACAGGGCGGGGTGGTGCCGGGCGTCAGGCGCGGGTGGCCTGCCCCGCGGCCCAGGTCTTGTAGCCACCGTCGAGGTTCACGGCGTCCCGGCCGAGCTGGGTCAGGATCCGCGTGGCCGTGTGGCCCCGGACGCCGACCGCGCAGTGCACCACGAGCGGGCCGTCCGGCAGTTCGGCGACGCGGTCGCGCAACTCGTCGACCGGCACCAGGCGGGCGCCGGGGATCGAGCCGGCCCTGAACTCGCTCGGCGTGCGCACGTCCACGACGGTCGCGCCCTGCTCGACGGCGGCGTCCAGCTCGTGCCACTGCAGCGAACGGGTGACGCCCGAGCGGAGGTTGTCGGCGACGTGGCCGAGCATGTTGATCGGGTCCTTGGCTGAGCCGTACGGGGGCGCGTAGGCGAGCTCGAGCTCGGCCAGGTCGGACGCCGTGAGCTGGCCGGTGATGGCGGTCGCGATGACGTCGATGCGCTTGTCGACGCCCTCGCCGCCCACGCCCTGCGCGCCGAGGATGGCGTCGGTCTCGGGGTCGACGAGCAGCTTCAGCGACATCCCCTCGGAGCCGGGGTAGTAGCCGGCGTGCGAGGCCGGGTGGGTGTGGATCGCGCGGTAGGGGCGTCCGGCCGCCTGGAGGCGCTTCTCGTTCGCGCCGGTCGTGGCGACCGTCAGGTCGAAGACCTTGACGACGGCGGTGCCGAGCACCGGACGGTTGGACGAGGGCAGGCCCGCGATGTGGTCGGCCACGCGGCGCCCGGCGAGGTTGGCGGTGTTCGCCAGCGGGACCAGCGTTGCGCCGCCGTCGAGGGCGTCGGTCTTCTCGGCCGCGTCGCCGACGGCGTAGATGTCGGGGTCGTTGGTGAGGTGGTTCTCGTCGACCACGATGCCGCCGCGCTCGCCCACGGTGAGGCCGGCGTCGGTGGCCAGGGCGGTGTCGGGGCGGACGCCGATGGCGGCGACCACGACGTCGGCGGGCACCTCGGTGCCGTCGGCCAGCGTCACGGAGGACTCACCGATCGCGGTCACGCCCGACCCGAGGTGCAGGTCGATGCCGCCGGCGCGGAGCGCGTCGTGCACCGGGGTGGCCATCTCGGGGTCGAGCGGCGCCATGACCTGGGGCATCGCCTCGACCAGCGCGACCTGCATGCCCTGGTGGACGAGGTTCTCGGCGACCTCGATGCCGATGAAGCCGCCGCCGATCACGACCGCGGTCTTCTGGCCGCGGATCGCGGCCACCATGGCGTCGGTGTCCTCGATGTCGCGCAGCGTGAGGGCGCGCTCGATGCCGGGGATCGGCGGGCGCACCGGACGGGCGCCGGGGGAGAGGATGACCTTGTCGTAGGGCAGGTCCTCGGTCTCGCCGGTGGCGAGGTCGCGCACGTGCACGACCTTCTTCTCCCGGTCGATGCCGGTGGCCTCGGAGCCGACGCGGACGTCGAGGCGGAAGCGGGCGGCCAGCGACCGGGGCGTCTGCAGCAGCAGCGCCGAACGCTCCTTGATGACGCCGCCCACGTGGTAGGGCAGACCGCAGTTGGCGAACGACACGTGGCGCGTGCGCTCGAGGACGATGATCTGGGCGCTCTCGTCGAGGCGGCGCAGGCGTGTGGCCGCGCTCATGCCCCCGGCAACTCCACCGATGATGATGACTCGCATGGACACGAGGATACCCCCCGGGGTATAGTTGGGACCAATCGGTCAGGCAACCAACAGCGTAGGAGAAACAACATGTGCCGTCCCGTGAACTGCAAGCAGTGTGGCAAGACGACCTGGGCCGGCTGCGGCCAGCACGTCGCATCCGTCAAGGCCAGCGTGCCCGCCGGCCAGTGGTGCGACGGCCACCAGGACGCCCCGGCCCAGTCCGGTGGCTTCTTCAGCAAGCTCTTCGGCTGAGTCAGGTCGCCGGGCCGTCGGCGGCCGCGGCGGCGCGGGCCGCCGCGGGGAGCGCCTCGGCGATCCGGTTGAGCGCCGCGTCGTCGTGCGCCGCGCTGAGGAACCAGGCCTCGAACACGCTCGGCGGCAGGGCCACGCCCGACTCCAGCATGGAGTGGAAGAACGGCGCGTAGCGGTAGCCCTCCGCGGCCTTGGCCTGGTCGTAGTCCCGGACGCCGTGGGCTGCGGCGTCCTCGCCGAAGAAGCAACTGAACAGGTTGCCGGCGGTCTGGATCCGGTGCGGGAGGCCGACCTCGTCCAGGGCCGCGCCCAAGGCGTCCTGCACCTGACGGGAGGCGCGGTCGACGTGCGCGTAGACGCCGTCGTCGGCGAGCTTCAGGGTGGCGATGCCGGCGGCCGTCGCGAGCGGGTTCCCCGACAGCGTGCCGGCCTGGTACACGGGGCCGACCGGGGCGAGCAGGTCCATGAGGTCGGCCGGGCCGGCGAGCGCGGCCAGCGGCATGCCGCCGCCGACGACCTTGCCGTAGGTGACCAGGTCGGGCGTGACCGGCGCCTCGCCCAGGGACGCCTCGATGCCCCACCAGCCGGCCGGACCGACGCGGAAACCGGTCAGCACCTCGTCGGAGATCATCAGCGCGCCGTGCTCGAGCGTCAGGCGGCGGATGGTCGCGTTGAAGCCGGGGTCAGGCGGGATGACGCCCATGTTGGCGGGCGCCGCCTCGGTGATCACGCAGGCGATCTCGGGGCCGCGGGCGACGAAGACCGCCTCGAGCGCCTCGGCGTCGTTGTAGTCGACCACGATCGTGTCGGCCGCGGCCGCCTTCGTGACGCCGGCCGAACCCGGCATGCCCTGCGTCGCGACGCCCGAGCCGGCCGCGGCCAGCAGCGCATCGGAGTGCCCGTGGTAGCAGCCGGCGAACTTCACGATCACGTCGCGCCCGGTCGCGCCGCGCGCCACGCGGATCGCCGTCATGGTGGCCTCGGTGCCGGTCGACACGAAGCGCACCTTGCCGGCGAACGGGATGCGCGCCCTGATGAGCTCGGCCAGCTCGACCTCGGCGGTGGTCGGGGCCCCGAACGAGAGGCCGCGGGTCGCTGCCTGCTGGACGGCGGCGACGACCTCGGGGTGGGCGTGGCCCAGCAGGGCCGGTCCCCACGAACAGACCAGGTCGACGTAGCGCCGGTCGTTGACGTCGACGACGTGCGGGCCCTCGGCAGCCTTGAGGAAGACCGGTGTCCCGCCGACCGACCCGAACGCCCGCACCGGTGAACTCACCCCACCCGGGATGACCTCACAGGCGTGGCGGTAGATCTCTTCCATCGACAGGTGGCTGGGCATGGGTTCCTCTCGTCGTCCGACGGGCCCCATCTTGGCCGGTGCTGGGCATCAGCGCGAGACGGAAGGCGCGTCCAGGCGCCCCTTTCGTCTCGCGCCGATGCCCCACGGGGCACACGGGGGAGGAGCGCCGCGCTCAGAAGAACACCCAGAACGACCGACGCCCGGGCCAGAGAAGGTACAGGGCGTAGGCCCCGGTGAGCAGTGCTCCCAGCAGTACCAAGAAGTTGAAGTCGCTGGACATCGACCACAGCAGCAGGGCGGTCACCGCCAACATGAGCAGGCCGCCCCCCTTCTGGAACAGGGTGTGGAACACGTTCCCGGCCAGTTCCTCGGTCCCGTCGGCCAGTTCGGCGGCGCGGCCCAGGCGGCCACCCTTCTCCTTTGCCTTCTCCTTCACGGTCTCCCACGCGTAGACCCCAGCGATGATCGCGGCCACCACCAGTACTCCGCCCATCCAGTCAGGCATGTCCTGTCCTCTCGTCGCGTTCGTGCATGTCCGTCGTGCGCGGCCGCGGGATCAGCCGTCGATGTTCTTGATGGGAGAACTGTCGCTCCCGGCCGTCCGGCAATACAGCACGGCCGAGGCGCGGGCCATCGAGATCTCGCCGTTCGACGGCGAGGTCTTCCCCTTGTCGGCGTAGTGCTTCTCGATCACGGCGGTCTGCTCGCCGGAGGACATCGCGAGATAGTCCCCACAGGTGGTGTCGCCCCCGCGGTTGGCGGCGCCGCACCCGGCGAGCCCGACGCTCACGGCGATGGCGATGACTGACACGACGACACGTCGTCCCTGGGACATGGTTCTCCTCGGCTCGGGCCGGGCCGGGGGCCAATCCCCACGGCCTGCTCCACCCATGCTGGGGGAGCCCACCTTGCCTCGGGGCAGGAGGCTCACGGTTCGTGCGCAGTCATACGCCGGCGGGCACCGGACCGGTGATCCCGTACGGGTCCATACGCGGCGCGCCTTGACGAGGCGCTGCCGGTCACGTTCCCCGGCGGGGTCCCGCGCAACGGGGTGGTCGTCACGGCGTGAGGGGCCTCAGCTCCGGGCGGCGAGCTCCAGGGCGAAGTAGGTGAGCACGATGTCGGCCCCGGCGCGCACGATCGAGGTGACCGACTCGGCCATCGCCGCCTCGCGGGTGATCCAGCCGCGCTCGGCCGCCGCGGCGATCATCGCGTACTCGCCCGAGACCTGGTAGGCCGCCACCGGCACGTCGGACGCCGCGGCCACGTCGGCCAGCACGTCGAGGTAGTGCGAGGCGGGCTTCACCATGACCAGGTCGGCGCCCTCGGCGAGGTCGAGCAGGGTCTCGCGCAGGCCCTCGCGGCGGTTGGCCGGGTCCTGCTGGTAGGTGCGGCGGTCGCCGACCAGCGACGAGCCGACCGCCTCGCGGAACGGCCCGTAGAACGCGGAGGCGTACTTGGCCGAGTAGGCCAGCACGGCGACGTCGTCGTGCCCGGCCTCGTCCAGCCCCTCGCGGATCGCGAGCACCTGGCCGTCCATCATCCCCGAGGGGCCGACGACGTGGGCGCCGGCGTCCGCCTGCGACACGGCCAGGCGCACGTACGCCTCGACCGTCGCGTCGTTGTCGACCCGGCCGCGGGCGTCGAGGACCCCGCAGTGGCCGTGGGAGGTGAACTCGTCCAGGCAGGTGTCGGCCATGACGACCAGCGAGTTCCCGACCTCCTCGCGCACGGCGCGCAGGCCCCGGTTCAGGATCGAGTCGGGCTCCTCGCCGCACGAGCCCGCGGCGTCCTTGTCACCGTCGAGCGGGACGCCGAACAGCATCAGCCCGCCGAGCCCGGCCTGCGAGGCGCGCACGGCCTCGCGGCGCAGCGAGTCGAGGGTGTGCTGCAAGACTCCGGGCATCGACTCGATGGGGGAGGGTTCGTCCAGCCCATCGCGCACGAACACCGGCAGCACCAGCTGCGCGGGCGAGACGCGCGTCTCGCGGACCAGGGAGCGCATGGCCGCGGTCGTGCGCAGCCGGCGTGGGCGGATGGTCATCGGTTCTCCTCGGTGAAGGCACGGATCAGGGCGTCGACGACCCCGGGGCCGTCCTGGGTCCGGGCGACGGCGTCCACGCGCAGCCCCACGGCGTCGGACGCCGCGGCGCTCGGTTCGCCGAGGGTCACCACGGCCACGTGCGGGTCGGGCAGCCCGAGCAGGTCGACGACCGCGCGCGCGATCGACCCGGCGGTGACGACGACCGCGTCGTAGTTCGACCAGGGGTGGATCCCGGCCACGTCCTCGACGGGGGCGGTGGTGTAGGTGTGGACGACCTCCACCTCCCAGCCGCGTGCGACCAGGCCCTCGGCCAGCCGGGGCGAGGCCAGGGCCGACCCGGCGAGCAGGGCCGAGGCCGGCTTCTGTGGCAGCGCGGCGAGCAGGGCGTCGGCGTCCGACTTGTGGGGCGGCACCAGGTCGACCCGGCACCCGGCGGCCTCGACGGCCGCACCGGTGGCGGGGCCCACGACCGCGACGTGGTTGGCCAGGTCGATGAGGTCGACGTCGGCCTCGGTGAGCATCCGGACGCCCACCGGCGAGGTCAGCACGAGCCAGTCCATGCGCCCGGGCAGCGAGAAGGGCAACGGACGCGTCTCGGTCACGGGGATCGCGTCGACCTCGGCGCCGGCCGCCCGGAGGGCCTGGGCGAGCGCACCCTCGGGACGGGGCAGCAGCACCCGGCGGCCGACGAGCGCCTCCACGGTGCCGGGGGCCCACAGGGCCTGCTCGTGGTGGAAGTCCTCGAGTTGGCTCTCCCGCGAGGCCCCGAGGGGGGTGATGTCGGCCGCCCCCCGGGCGAGGAGGTCGGCGGCCACCTCGCGCCCGAGGGCGGTGGCGTCGTCCCCGACCGGCTGGGTGCGACGGGCGGTCACCGACCGTGACCCCTCGGCGTTGAACACGGCCGCGGTGAACTCGAGCTGCCCGTTGGCGATGCGGGCGTAGGCGCCCACGGGGGCCGCGCAGCCGGCCTGGAGCTCGGCGAGCACGGCCCGCTCGGCGGTGACGCACTGCCGGGTCCCGGGGTGGTCGATCGCGGCCAGGGCCTCGCGCAGGCCGACGTCGATGGTGCGGCACTCGACGGCGAGGGCCCCCTGCCCGGGCGCCGGCAGCAGGTCGAGGGTGTCGGTGGCGGCGTCGAAGCGGCCCAGGCGGGCCAGCC
>DUOQ01000007.1 GCA_012838755.1 Propionibacterium sp.
CGTTTCGAGGGCGAGCCCGCGTGGAGGGAGCCCACCCGCTCGCCCTTCTCCGACCTCCGCTCAGGGGTGCAGTTCTACCGGGAGATGACCTGGCTGGCGTCCAAGGGCATCACCACCGGGTGGGACCAGCGGACCGCGCTGCCACACTACCGGCCCGTCACCCCGATCAACCGGGATGCCATGGCGGCATTCCTCTACCGACTCGAGGTCACCAAGACGGGGCCAACGATCCCGCCGGCGTCGAACGCAAACGCGGACACGCCCATCGTCGGAGCCATGCCCTCCACCTTTGACACGTCCTTGAGGGGTGGTGACTACCCCGAGGAGCTGATGCAGAACCTGCAGATCCTGCAGCCCTGCCAGACCTCCCTCCCGTACTCCACCCTTGGTCAGCGCGTGGCGAGTTGGGGCAAGACGTATTGGGGCGAGGAGGCAGGAAGCTCTGAGCTCTCGATGGTCTTCAGCAGCGTCGGCTCCGCGATGGCGTTCATGGCGGATGCCCGCGCACATGGATACTGCGAACCCAT
Organism: Propionibacterium sp.; assembly: GCA_012838755.1. Taxonomy (GTDB): domain Bacteria; phylum Actinomycetota; class Actinomycetes; order Propionibacteriales; family Propionibacteriaceae; genus Propioniciclava. The sequence goes on from DUOQ01000007.1 coordinate 528, forward strand.
CCACGAAGAGGCCGGCGGGTACGTCAACTACCCCACCTGGCACACCACGGAGTACTGGCGCCCCAGCGGCCCGTGGGACGAGGCGCTCGTCGTCGGCCAGGAAACCCGACTCGCCGATGGCCAGCCCGATCCAGACCTCCCCTTCGGTGAGCAGTTCCTGTTCGCCCGCCACGGCAACAAGGTCACGGTGGTGTGGTCCGCCGCGTGGTACGTGCCCGGCATCGGTGACGGCGCCGAGGAGTACTTCTACCAGAGCAACCGAGCCCGCGCCCAAGAGCTGCTGGGTAGCCTCGGGTGAGCCTGCGGCTTCTCCGAAGCCGCGCTGAACGGACGAGCGCCCCGAGGATCATCCTCGGGGCGCTCGCCGTGCAGGGTCAGGACTTGCGCAGGCGGTACAACACCTCGCCGGCGTTCTCCTGGACGAACACCCCCGGGTCCTTCTTCCACTCCTCGATGTCCACGGCGTCGAGCGGCAGGTGGCCGAGGTTGACGCTGCGGCACACCTCCTCGGGGATCTGCGTGCACAGGGTCACCTTGATGCGGTTGGTCTCCACGCCCGTCTCGGGGTCGTAGCTGCCCGCACCACGCACGTGGGTCGAGTGCGCGAGGACACCCTTGGGCACGGAGGAGAACTTGTCCCACTGCTTGGTGAAGTAATCGATGCAGTGGTAGCCGATGTCGTAGATCTCGTGGTGCTGCTCGGAGACCTCGGTGACGTGTGGCGCGTAGATGATGACCTCGCCACCGTCGGCCATGGCGGGCTGCATCTTGTAGCAGCCCTTCGCGGCGGTCCAGATGTCGTCGTAGCGCGTCGGCATCATCGCCAGCACCTTGGTGTACGGCTCGTCGACGTACACGACGTGCGACTCCGCGGCGATGTCGGCGGCGGCCGCCCAAGCGTCCTCGGTGGTGCCGAACGACACGCTCTCGAGCTCACCCGAACCCGACTGCACGACGATGCACAGGGCGAGCTTGGGCATGTCCATCAGGTCGACGCCGGCGTTGATGATCTTGCGGACCGGCGTGATGCCGGAGGTGCCGATCATCCCCTCGACGCCGATCAGGGCCCCGACCCAGTGCGACAGGTCGATGGCGTCGTGGGTCGAGCAACCGGGGATGAAGTACTTGTTCCCGCCGGAGATGCCGACGACCTCGTGGGGGAACACGGGGCCGATCACGAGGTTGATGTCGGCCTCGACGACGTACCGGTTCATCTCGACGACGACCTCCTCCTCCATGGAGCCGTCGGAGAGGTCCTTGACCTGGGCGGCGCTGAGCGTGCCGATCGTCACGATCTTGTCGGGGTCGAGGAACTCGTGGTTGACGACCTTCATGCCGGGGTACAGCGACTCGAGGGTCTGCCCCTCGCCGACGCCGAACCAGCGGTCGATCTCGTCGGGCTCCATGTAGGAGTGGGTGCCCAGCGCGATCACGCAGGTCAGCGACGCGACCCGGTCGGCCAGGTGCCGGTGCACGGTCGCCAGCATGAGGGGGAGGGGGCAGCTGCGCGTGCCGTCGGGCACGATCAGCACGACGTTCTTGCCGTCGAAGTCGACTTCGGCGAAGCGGCGTGCGACGAACGCCTCCAGTTCGGCGTCGGACACGGTCTGGTGCGGGCCACCGATGGTCTCGACGGGGATGTTCGTGGGCTGCGTCACGGGGTCCTCCTGCGTTGGTCGGGCTCCTCGCCAGCATAAGCCGGACGCCGTGGCAACAGGGCGGGATTCTTCGGTTTCCCACTCCCTCGACAACGGGACGGCCTAGGCTTCGAAGGGATCCCAGCCGTCGAAGGAAAGGTCTCAGCCGTGGCTCGTCGACTCAACCGGGCGCAGGACGGACGCCCCGCCGCCCCCGTCCGGATCGTGCACCTGGGCATGGGCAACTTCTTCCGCGCCCACCAGGCGATGTACACCGACCGGGCACCCGACGCCGCCGAGTGGGGCATCGCCGCGTTCACCGGCCGCTCGCTGGGAATCGTCCCGGCGATGCAGGAGCAGGACAACCTCTACACGCTGGTCGTCCAGAACCCCGAGGGGAACGACTACCAGGTGATCAGTTCGCTGTCGGCGACCCACTCGGGCACCGACGTCGCGCAACTCCTCGACTACTTCCGCTCGCCCGACGTGGCGATCGTCACGTCCACCATCACCGAGGCGGGCTACCTGCCCAAGCCGGGTGGCGGGTTGGACGCCGACAACGCCGGCGCGCAGGCCGACATCGCCGCGATCAAGGAGGGGCGCCTCACCGATGTGACGACCGCCCCGGGCAAGTTCGCCGCCGGCCTCCTGGCCCGTCGTGAGGCCGGTGCCGGTCCGATCACGTTCTGCCCGTGCGACAACGTCCCCGAGAACGGTGAGATGGTCGAGGCCGTCGTGCGCGACATCGCCGCGCTCGTCGACCCGTCCCTGGCCGAGTGGGTGGAGGAGAACGTCGGGTTCGCCACCACGATGATCGACCGCATCACCCCCTCGATCTCCGACGAGGCCCTGCAGGCCATCATCGACGACACCGGCGTCGAGGACTCGGCGGCCGTCGCCACCGAACCCTTCACCGAATGGGTCATCGCCGGCGACTTCAAGGCCGGGCGCCCCCAGTGGGAGGGCGCGGGCGCGAACTTCGTCGACGACATCACTCCGCACGAGCTGCGCAAGCTGTGGCTGCTCAACGGCTCGCACTCGCTGATGGCGTACGCCGCCACGATCGTCGGACGCCCCACCGTCTACGAGGCCATCTCCGACCCCGTGGTGAACGGCTGGGTCAACGACTGGTGGGACGTCGCCGCCAAGCACCTGCCGCTGCCCGCCCAGGAGGTCGCCGACTATCGCGCCGCCCTGCTCGATCGCTTCGGCAACCCGCGCATGAAGGACCAGTTGGCACGCATCGCCGCCGACGGCTCGGTGAAGATCCCGATCCGCATCGTCCCGGCGCTGAACGCCGAACGCGCCGCCGGTGGCGAGCCGACCGGCGCCGAGCGCGCCGTGGCCGCGTGGGTGCTGCACCTGCGTGGGATCGGCGCGCCCTTCCAGGACGCCAACGCCGACGCCGTCAAGGGCATCGGTGACGGCACGCTGGAGGAGTCCGTCGAGAAGGCCTGCGACTACCTGCAGGTCCCCGACCCGGCCGCCCGCGCGTCCATCCTCGCGCTCGCCCGCGAGCTGGAGGCGGCCGCCGCCTGAGACCCACGCCGGTCTTGGCGGGCCCCAACCGCGACACTCCCGCTCTGATGCATTTCTGCATCAGAGCGGGAGCGTTCCCCGTGAGGGGGGGCGCGGCGCTGAGGTTCCATCCGACGCCACGCCCGACTGGGGGTCAGGCCTCCATGAGCTCCGGCAGGTCGTAGGGCCACCCGGTGTAGCTCTCGGCGAGGTACTTCATCGAGTCCTCCGACGAGGTCACCGCCTCCAGCTCGCCCAGCTGCCGCTTGAGCAGGAACGGGTTGTCCTCGGCCGGGGTGTGGAGCATCTGGGTCATCCAGTAGGAGAAGTTCTGCGACTTCCAGATGCGCTTGGCGGCGCGCTCACCGTAGGTGTCGAGGTCCTCGCGGGCACCGGTCTTGGCCCACTTCACCAGCGCGGGGGCGAGAAGGGCGACGTCGCCGAAGGCGAGGTTGAGGCCCTTGGCGCCGGTCGGCGGCACCGTGTGCGCGGCGTCCCCGGCCAGGAACAGGTTCCCGTGCTGCATCGGCTCCTGCACGAACGAGCGGAACTGCAGCACGACCTTGTCGAAGATCTCGCCGCGCTTCAGCTGGTAGCCGTCGGGGCCGGTGACGATGTCGTCGAGGTGGTCCCAGATGCGCTCGTCCGACCAGTCCTCGACGTTCTCGTCGGGGGAGCACTGGAAGTACATGCGCTGCACCGTCTCGCTGCGCTGGCTGATCAGGGCGAAGCCCTTGTCGGAGTGGCAGTAGATGAGCTCGTCGGAGCTGAACGGCGCGTTGCACAGGATGCCGAACCAGGCGAACGGGTAGCGCATCGTGTGCTTGACGCGGCCCGGGATGAGGTCGCGGGTGCGGCTGCGCGAGCCGTCCGAGCCCACGACGACCTCGCACTGGATCTGCTTGGCGACGCCGTCGGCGTCGGTGAAGTTGATCTTCGGTGTGTCCGTGTCGTGGTCGAGGACCTCGGCGTCGGTCACGCCGAAGCGGACGTCGCCCCCGTCGCGGCGGCGCGCTGCTGCGAGGTCGACGAAGACCTCGTTCTGCGCGTACAGCCACACGGTCTGGCCGACGAGCTTCTTGAAGTCGATGTGGTGGTTCTCGCCGTTGAAGCGCAGGTAGATGCCGCTGTGCTCGTAGCCCTCGTCGAGGATGCGGCCGTCGACGCCGGTGTCGGTCAGCATCCGGACGCTGCCCGCCTCGAGGATGCCGGCGCGGTGCGTGTTGGCGATGACGTCGTGCTCACGGTTGTCGATGACGACGTTGTCGACGCCCTCGCGCGACAGCAGGTGGCTCAGCATCAGGCCCGCGGGCCCGCCGCCGACGATGCCGACCTTGGTGGTGATGATCTCGCGTTCCATGGGGGATTCCTCCGATCAGGGGGTGCCGAAGCAGTGCTCGGCCTTGGTGGGTGCGACGGCGTCGGAGGCGAGGAACGCCAGGACGTCGGCGGCTCCGGCCGGGTCGGACGACGTCGTCGCCACTGCGCCGGAGAAAACGGTGTCGATCGCGGCATCGGGCGGCAGGACGCCCAACACACGGATCCCGGGCTGGCCGACCAGCTCGCTGAGTTGTTGCAGCCCGAGGTCGGCCTCTCCGTCGGCGACGAGCAACGCGACCGGGACGCCGGGGCGCGCCTGGACGAGGCGGTCACCCAGCTCGTCCGTCAGGCCCCAGTCCTCGATCATCGCCTTGAGGGCGGTGCCGCTGGGGCCGGTCGAGTAGCCGATCCGCCGTGCCCCCAGCAGCGCGAACCGCAGGGCCGCCGCGTCCGGGAACGCCGGGTCGGTGGGACGCTCGGACCGCACCGGGTCGCCGTCGTCCGCCGGGGCGCAGACCGCGACCTGGGAGACGACGAGGGGGGTGACGGTGGCCGCGTCGACGTGCCCGGCCCCGGCCAGGCGTCCGAGCGCCGCGGACGACAGGAAGACCAGGTCGAGCTCCTCGCCGGAGGCGACGCGCTTCTCGGCGTCCACGCCGCCGATCGACTCGACCTCCACGCCCGGCAGGGGCTCGGTCAAGGTCTCCAGCAGGCGGCGCGTGGCCATGGACGAGATGCCCCTCATGCGGCGTCCTCCTCGAAGGTCTCGGCGTCGACCTCGACCGACTGGCCGGCGTTGTAGCGCGACCCCGAGACCGTCAGCTGGTTGACGAGGTCCCCGGCCCGCTCGAGCAGCGCCGGGTCGAGGGCGAGGTCGGCGGCGGCGAGGTTGTCGCGCAGGTGGTCGATGCTGGTCGTGCCGGGGATCGCCGTGACGTGGGGTCCCCGGGACAGCACCCACGCCAGCGCGAGCTGCGCGGGGGTGCAGCCGGCCTCCTCGGCCAGGGCCGTCCAGTCGGGCAGCAGGGCGGCGTTCGTCGGCCAGTGCTCGGGCTGGAAGCGCGGCATGGCGCGACGGATGTCCTTCTCGGGCAGCTCGTCGGGGTCGAGCCCGTCCGCGGCGAGGAACCCGCGCGCGATGGGGGAGAAGGCCACCAGGGCCACCCCCGCCTCGCGCGTCGCCTCGAGCATGCCGAGCTCGGCGTTGCGGCTCCACAGGGAGTACTCGTTCTGGACGGCGGCGATGGGGGCCGCCTCGAGCGCCTCCTCCAGCCGCACCACGGACACCTCGGACAGGCCGATCGCGCCGATCTTGCCCGCGTCGACCGCTTCGGCCAGCGCGCCGACGCTCTCGGCGACGGGGACCTTCTTGTCCCACCGGTGCAGGTAGTAGAGGTCGATGTGGTCGACCCCCAGCCGCTGCAGCGAGGCGTCCACCTGCGCCCGCAGGGTCTCGGGGCGCCCGTCGATGGTCTTGGCCCCGTTGACGGGCGCCATGCCGCCCTTGCTGGCCAGCACGACGTCGTCGCGCCGTCCGGCAAGGGCCTTGCCGACGAGTTCCTCGTTGCGGCCACCGCCGTACAGCGTGGCCGTGTCGAGGTGCGTGACGCCGGCGTCGAGGGCGGCCCGGAGCATGTCCAGGCCCTCCTCGGGCGACGGCGGGACGCCGTAGGCGTGGCTCAACGACATGCAGCCGAGACCGATGCGGGGCAGGTTCATCGCTGCAGCTGCTCCTCGAGCTCGCCGAGGACGCGGTAGCAGTCGAACACCTGGCGGACCGAGCTGTTGGGCTCGCGTCCCTCCTTGATGGCGGCGATGAACTCGCGGTCCTGCAGCTCGATGCCGTTCATGCTGACATCGACCTGCGACACGTCGATCGGCTCCTCACGACCGTTGACGAGGTCGTCGTACCGGGCGATGTAGGTGCCGGTGTCGCCGATGTAGCGGAAGAAGGTGCCGAGCGGGCCGTCGTTGTTGAAGGACAGCGACAGCGTGCAGATGGCGCCGGACTCCGCCTTGAGCTGGATCGACATGTCCATGGCGATGCCGAGCTCGGGGTGGATCGGGCCCTGCACGGCGTTGGCCTGGACGATCTTGCCCGCCTGGTGGGCGAACAGGTCGACCGTGTGCGCGGCGTGGTGCCACAGCAGGTGGTCGGTCCAGCTGCGGGGCTCGCCCTTGGCGTTGATGTTCTGCCGGCGGAAGAAGTACGTCTGCACGTCCATCTGCTGGATGTTGAACTCGCCGGCGGTGATCTTGTTGTGGACCCACTGGTGCGACGGGTTGAACCGACGCGTGTGGCCCACCATGGCGACCTTGTCGGACGCCTCGGCCGCGGCCAGCGTGGCCTGGGCGTCGGCCCAGGAGTCGGCCAGCGGGATCTCCACCTGCACGTGCTTGCCCGCGGCGAGCGCGGCCTGGGCCTGCCCGGCGTGCATCTGCGTGGGCGTGGCGAGGATCACCGCGTCCACGTCGTCGCGCTCGAGCACGGCCTCGTAGCCGACGACGGCGTTCGGGACGCCGTACTTGTCGGCCACCTCCTGGGTGGACTCGGGCTTGCTGCCGCTGACGACCGTCACCTCGGCGTCCTCGATGTTGGCGAGCCCGTCGAGGTGCTTCATGCCGAAGGCGCCGGCGGCGCCGACGACGGCGATGCGGACCTTGTCGTTGGTCATCGTCTTCTCCTGGGTCGTGGGGTTCGGGTTCAGTCGGTGGGGTTGGACAGGACCATGTGCCCGACCGCGGTGTTCGAGGCGGGCACGTGGTAGAAGCGGTGGTCGACCGTGGGGGCGCCGCCGCCGAACTGGTCGTCCATCGTGCCGCGGGCGATGAGCCAGTCGACGAGCTCGATGCCCTCGGAGCCCGCCTCGTCGACGTACTCCAGGTGCGGCCACTCGGTGAGGCCCTCCGGGTCGGCGATCAGGTGGTCGAGGAACGCGTTGTCCCACTCGGCGTTGATCAGGCCGGCGCGCGGGCCCTGGAGCTGGTGGCTCATGCCGCCGGTGCTCCAGACCTGCACGTTGAGCTCGGGGCCGTCCCACTTGTCCAGGGCCCGACGGATCGCCTTGCCCAGCTCGTAGCAGCGACGTCCGGACGGGACGGGGTACTGCACGACGTTGACCGCCAGCGGGATGACGCGGCAGGGCCACTCGCCGTCCACGCCGACGTCACCGAAGACCAGCGACAGCGGCACGGTGAGGCCGTGGTCGACGACCATCTCGTTGACGAGGGTGAGGTCGAAGTCGTCCTGGATCACCGACTGGGCGATGTGGCTGGCCAGCTCCGGGTAGCCCTTGATGCCGGGCACGGGACGGGGGCCGTAGCCCTCGTCGGCGACCGGGTACTCCGCGCCCGTGCCGAGCACGAACGTGGGGATGAGGGAGGAGTCGAACGCGGTCGCGTGGTCGTTGTAGACGAGGATCACGACGTCGGGGGTGTTCTCCTTGGCCCACGCGCGGGTCCACTCGTAGCCGGAGAAGACCTTCTGCCAGTACGGCTCCTCGGTCTTGCCGAGGTCCATGGCCGCGCCGATGGCGGGCACGTGCGGTGTGTACAGCGTCGAGGTGACCCGGGCCGGCGCGTTGGGGCGCATGGTCTCGGCCTTCTCGCCGGGCTCGGGGGGCGTCCAGCCGTCGAGGTCCTTCAGGCGCACACCCTCGGGACGCCGGCCACCGCTGACCATCATGTCGCGGTAGGCGGCCTCGGACATGCCGGTCATCGAGCCAGCCATCTGCTGGAAGCTCAGCCCGTGGGTGGCGCCGATCTTGCTCAGGAAGTAGATGTTGCCGCCCTCGGCCATCATGGCGTTGAGGTCCATGTCCAGCACGGCCTTCTTCTGGGCGTCGGTGAGCGGCCACTCGTTGACGTAGGCCTCGCGGTCGGCGAGGTAGCGCTCGCGGTTCTCCGGCTTCATGAACGACATGGAGAACTGGTTGAGGTGGTAGCCCTTGCGGGCCTGTTCCGCATCGAAGATGATCGTGCCGGGGATGTCCTGGTAGGGCTTGTCGAGTGCCATGATTCATACTCCTTCGTGCCAGTACAGGCGGGTCGGGTTGTCGACGAGCAGCTTCTGCTGCAGCTCGGCGGTCGGTGCGATGAGGGGGATGTGGTCCACCAGCAGCCCGTCGTCGGGCATGTGGCTCTTCAGGTTGGGGTGGGGCCAGTCGGTGCCCCAGAGGACGCGGTCGGGGAACTCCTCGACCACGCGGCGGGAGAAGGGGACGACGTCGGCGTAGGCGTCCTGCTCGCCGTCCAGGGCGGGAGCACCCGAGACCGTGAGGCGCTCGGGGCAGGTGACCTTGCACCAGACGTTGGGGTTGTCCCGCATGAACTGCAGGAACAGACCGAACTCGGGGCCGTCGACGTCCTTGCTGACGTCGGGGCGACCCATGTGGTCCACGACCACATCGGTCTTGATCGAGGAGAAGAAGTCGTACAGGTCGGGGAGGTCGTCGGCCTCGAAGTAGATGACGACGTGCCAGCCCAGCGGCGCGATCTTCTCCACGATCTCGCCGAGCGCGTCGGTCGGCACGGCGTCCACGAGGCGCTTGACGAAGTTGAAGCGGACGCCGCGGACGCCGGCCTCGTGCAGCTCGGCCAGCTGCTCGGGGGTCACGTCTCGACGGACGGTCGCCACGCCGCGCGCCTTGCCGTTCGAGCGGCGGACCGCGTCGACCATGGCGGAGTTGTCGGCGCCGTGGCAGGTGGCCTGCACGATCACGTTGCGCTCGAAGCCCAGGTGGTCGCGCAGGGCGAACAGTTGGTCCGCCGAGGCGTCGCACGGGGTGTACTTGCGCTCGGGCGCGTACGGGAACTCCGCACCCGGACCGAACACGTGGCAGTGGGCGTCCACCGCGCCGGCGGGCAGCTGGAAGCGCGGCTTGCTGGGACGGAAGTACCAGTCGAGCCAGCCGGGCGTCTTGGTGAAGTCGCCGGTGACGTCACCGTGGGCCATGGGGATCCTCCTTCAGGATGCGGTCGGCGGCTTCCCGCCAGTCCGGGGTGGGTTCGAGGGTGCCGGCCTCGGCGAGGTCGGCGAGCCAGCGCTGGCGCTGGGCGGTGGCGACGGACGACCACGGCTCGAGCCCGGACGCGGCGACCGTGTCGGCCGCCTGGTCCATTTCGTCGGCGCGTCGGCGTCCGTGCTGGGTGGCGCGTGCGAAGAAGTAGGACGCCTGGGCGTCCCAGTCGATGCCGGGGAACGTCTCGGCCAGGGAGGCGAGCACCGCGTCCTCGACGCCGTGGTGGCGGGCGGCGGTGAGGCTCTCGACGAAGAGTGCCTCCATGCCCTTGATGATGACCGAGCGGCACAGCTTGGACGCCGACGCCACGCCGAGTCGCTCGTCGTGGACGGTGGCGTCGGTGAAGCCGAGGTCGGCCAGGATCGGGGCCAGGTCGGCCGCGTCCGGGCCGCCCAGCAGGATCGGAACGCTGAGGCGGTGCGGGGGGACCGAGGTCATCACCGCACCCTCGACGTAGCGTCCGCCGGCTGCCGCGACCGCGTCGGCCGCGCGCTGCTTGGCCCGCGGGGAGGCGGAGTTCAGGTCGAGGACGAACGTGCCCTCGGCCAGGCCGGGGGCCACGGCGTCCGCCACGGCGACGGCCTGGTCGGCGGTGACCGCGCTGATGACCAGGTCGGCGACCGCGGCCACCGCGGCATGGTCGGGCAGCAGCCGGACGCCGTGGCTGCCGGCGTGGTCGGACAGGGCCGGGGACGGGAGCTTGCGGTCGTGCGCCACGACCTCGACGTGGCGCGCGCGCAGGTCCTCGGCGAGGATGCGTCCGACCTCCCCGTACCCGATCAGCCCGACCGTGGTCATCAGTCGAGGTACTTCAGGCCGGCGGCCTCGAGGGGCTCGCGCATCTGGTACATGTCCAGACCCAGCTCGCCCGCCGCGAACCGGTCGCGCTTGTCGCCCTCGTTGGCCTCGCGCTTGGCGGCGGCCTCGGCGACCTCGGCGGCACGGGCGGCCGGGACGACCACGACGCCGTCGACGTCGGCGACGACGACGTCACCGGGCATGACGAGGGCGTTCGCGACCACGACGGGGATGTTGACCGACCCCAGGGTCTCCTTCACGCAGCCCTTGGAGTTGATCGCGCGGGCGAAGACGGGGAAGCCCATCTCCTCCAGCACGTCGACGTCACGGACGCCGCCGTCGATGATGAGGCCCTTGCAGCCGCGGGACTGCACCGACGTGGCGAGCAGGTCGCCGAAGAAGCCGTCCTCGGACTCGGTGGTGCAGGCGGCGACGAGCACGTCACCCTCCTGGACCTGCTCGGCGGCCACGTGCATCATCCAGTTGTCGCCGGGCTGCAGGAGCACGGTGACGGCGGTGCCGGCGATCTTGGCGCCCTTCCAGACCGGGCGGATGTAGGGGCGCATGAGGCCGACGCGGCCCATGGCCTCGTGGATGGTCGGGACGCCGAACTCGGCGAGCTGGGCGACGATCGCGGCGTCCACGCGCTCGATGGAGGGCTGGACGACGCCGAGCTGGTTGTACAGGTGCATGTGGTGATTCTCCTTGTCAGAGGCCGCGGGCGGCCAGGGCGCGGTCGACGCGCGGGTAGACCCTGCGCGCGTTGGTCTCGAACACGGCGGTGCGCTGCTCGTCGGTCAGGTTCGCGGTGGCGTCGACGTAGCGCTTGGTGTCGTCGAAGTAGTGGCCCGTGCGCGGGTCGACGTCGCGGACGGCGCCGATCATCTCCGAGGCGAACAGGATGTTGTCGACGGGCACGACGTCGGTCAGCAGGTCGATGCCGGGCTGGTGGTAGACGCACGTGTCGAAGTACACGTTGTTCAGCAGGTGGTCCTCGAGCTCCGGCTTCTTCAGGGCCATTGCCAGGCCGCGGAACCGGCCCCAGTGGTAGGGGACCGCGCCGCCGCCGTGCGGGATGACGAGCTTCAGGGTCGGGAAATCGGCGAAGAGGTCGCCGCGCAGGAGCTGCATGAAGGCCGTCGTGTCGGCGCTCAGGTAGTGGTCGCCCGTGGTGTGGAACTGGGCGGGCTTGCACGTCGTGCTGACGTGCACCATGGCGGGCACCTCGTACTCGACGAGCTTCTCGTAGATCGGGTACCAGGACTTGTCGGTGATCGGGGGCGAGGTCCACTGGCCGCCGGAGGGGTCGGGGTTGAGGTTCACCGTCACGGCGCCGAGCTCCTCAACGGCGCGCACCAGCTCGGGCACGCTCGTGGCCGGGTCGGCGCCCGGGGACTGCGGCAGCATCGCGCCCATGAGGAACCGGTCGGGGAACAGCTCGCTGACGCGGGCGCACAGGTCGTTGCAGATGCGGGCCCAGGTCTCGCTGACGCCCAGGTCGCCGATGTGGTGGGCCATGAAGGACGCCCGGGGGCTGAAGACCGTGACGTCGCTGCCACGCTCGTTCATCAGGTGCAGCTGGTTCGCCTCGATGGTCTCGCGGATGTCGTCGTCGCTGATGGTCAGGGCGTCGGGGTCGGGGGCCTCGCCCTCACCGTTGGCGAAGGCGACCTGCAGGTCACGCCAGGCGCCGAGCTGCGCCGGGGCGGTCGTGTAGTGGCCGTGGATGTCGATGATCATGCGTTCCTCCGTTGTGGTGCCGTCCGCGGTGTGGCGCGGGTTCGTGCTGGTGTGGGTGGTCTGCTCAGACATGGCCCTCCAGGGTGGGCGGGTCCTTGGGGGCGAGCGCGATGGCGCCCAGGGCGAGGATCGCGACGAGGGCGAAGGCATAGAAGCCCCACGGGTGGCCGAGGCCGGCCGAGACCAGGCTGCCGGTGACCAGCGGGCCGAGGATGGCGCCGAGGCGTCCGATGCCCGCCGTCAGGCCGAGGGCCGTGGCGCGCACGTCGCGGTGGAACAGGTGCGAGACCAGGGCGTAGATGAGGACCTGGGCGCTGAAGACGAAGACCCCGGCGACGAACACCACGGCGTTCAGCAGCACGGTGTTCGTCATACGGATCGACAGTAGCGCCAGGAACAGCGCCGCGAGGAGGTACCAGACGAGGATCGAGGGCTTGATGCCCTTGGTGTCGCCGACCCACCCGGCGACGAGGAGGCCGACGATGGCGCCGACGTTCATGATGAAGAGCATGACCAGGGACGAGTCGAGGGAGTAGCCGGCCGCCTTCATGATCTGCGGCAACCAGGTCAGCAGCCCGTAGACGAGGAGCAGGCCCATGAAGGAGCCGATCCAGACCCCGATGCTGGGGCGCAGGTAGGGCGCGCGCAGGAGGGCGGACAGCGGGACCTTCGGGGCGTCGGGGGTGGCCTGGGGCTTGGACTCGGGCAGGGCGAACCACATGATCGGCAGCAGGACGAGGCCGATGGCCCCGCCGATCCAGAACAGCCACTGCCAGTGGGGGAGCACCACGATGGCGGTGAGCGACGCCGCGACAGCGCCGACGTGGTAGCCGGTCATCGTGATGGTGGCGGCCTTGGCGCGGTGGGCCGCGGGCGTCACCTCGGCCATGATCGCCAGGGCCGCCGGCATGCAGGCGCCCAGGCCGAGCCCGGCGACGAAGCGCAGCCCGGCGAACAGCGCCACCGTGCTCGAGAGGGGCTGGAGGAGCGTGAAGACCGAGAAGACGAGCACCGAGCCGATGAGGGCCACCCGACGGCCGAAGCGGTCGGCGATCGGGCCGATGCCGCTCGCGCCGAGGCCGACGCCGACCAGCGACAGGGTCGCGATGAACGTGGTCTCGGCCACGCCCATGCCGAGGTACTGGGTGTCGAGGAAGGTCGGGATGATGGCCCCGAGGGTCACCAGCTCGAAGCCCTCGAGGGTCACCGTCAGCCAGGACAGGACCGCGGCGATGACCTGGCCCCTGGATGCACCCGCGCGGACGCGGCTGATCAGGGAGTTGGTTCGGGTGCTCTGCTGGGACATGCGTTCCTTCGGGTGGTGGCCGGCACACGTGCACGACTGTGGGCGACGAATCTGGTCACAGGGGCTCGGCGGCTGTGCCGACTGACCTGATGTCCTGACTCTACGGGCGCCCACCGAAGGTGGTCCAATAGATGTCGGCCGGTCCGATCATAGATAACCTCTATGTCATGGCCGTGATCGACCTCAACCAGTTGCGCACCTTCGTCACGCTCTACGAACTGCGGAGCGTGACCGCAGCGGCGGAGAAGCTGCACGTCACCCAGCCGACCGTCAGCTACACGCTCGGACGCCTCCGCCGCCGGTTCGGCGACGACCTGTTCCGACGCCGGGGGAACACGCTGGTGCCGACGCCGCGGGCCACCCGCCTGTTCGGCCCGGTCCACGAGGCACTGGCCCAGATCGACGCGGCGGTCCACGATCCCGACGAGTTCGACCCCCACAACCTGGCCGACGAGATGGCGCTGGCGCTGACGTCGATCGGTGAGCAGACGTTCCTGCCCCAGATCATGGTCGCGCTCGCCCCGTACTCCCCGCGGCTGCACCTGCGCGTGGAGCGCCTCGCCGCCGACGAGGTGGCCGACGGCCTGATCCGCGGCTCGATCGACCTGGCCCTGTCGGTCTCGCTGCTCGCCTCGGGCCAACTGTGGCGCACGCCGGTCCGCGGGGTGGAGTACGTGGCGCTCACGTCGGGCCACCACCCGCTGCCCGCGGTGGGGCCCGACATGTTCGCCGGACGCCGTTTCGTGCGCGTGTCGGCCCGTGGCGGCCACGTGTACCCCAACCAGGCTCTGCTCGAGCACGGTCTGGTGCCGCAGATCGCCCTGACCGTGGAGGAGTACGCCAGCGTCCCGGCCGTCCTCGAGGCGACGGATCTGGTCGCCCTGCTGCCGCGGCACGTGGCGGAGGTGTTCTCGGGCTGGTTCCCCAGCCTGTCCACCTCCGAGTTGCCCTGGCCCGGCCACAGCACGCCCGTGGCGCTCTACACACGCCCCGAGATCAGCCTCTCGCCCGCGCAACGCTGGTTCCGCGAGGTCGTGCTCGGGGCGGTGCTGCACACCACGGACGACCATGACGTGTCCGGTCAGGCCCAGCCGCGGGCCGAGTACACCTAGCGGTTGCGGTTCCAGCTGGCCTTGGCCGGCGCGAATGGACTGCGCACGTGGATGGCCCAGGTCGAGTGCGGGTGGATGGACAGCATCGCGCGCTCCCACCACGCCCGGTCCTCCTCGGACAGCTCGGGCAGCACGGCGTCCTTGTCGACCTCGTCGACCGGACGGGGGCGCAGGGCCTTCCACACCAGTTGCACGACGGGCGCACCGGTGGGCACGCCGTCGACGTCCAGCACCGCCTTGTCCCAGACCAGTTGGAGGCGCGGGTCGCGGCGGTAGAGCCAGGCCTTCGGGGCGCCGTCCTCGGCGTGCACCCGCAGCACCCAGGCGCCGCGTTCGTCGTCGAACACGTCGACCAACTGCACGTCGGCGTTGACGGGGACCTCGTCGACCGGCACCAGGTCGCCGGCCAGCTCCGCCCACGCGCTCAAGGAGGAGGGGAGCGTGGCCAGCAGGGCGGGCAGGTCACCGGCCACCGTGCTCACGTCAACGTTGTCCCGCTCGCGGATGGTGCGCCCGAGCCAGTGCTCCAGGGCGGCGCCGCCCGACAACCACCAGCGGACGCCGCTGTCGCGGAACAGGTCGGCCACCGCCGGGATCGACAGCGCCTCCCACGGGGCGTCAGGGCTCGGTGCGGGTCGTGAGGTCATGCTGCTCATCCTAGGGCTGGCAGGATCGGCCCATGCTGCCGTCCCTGAGCGCGCTCGTTCGTCCGGTTCCCCACCAGCTCGGAGTGCAGTTCGAGGGGTCAGCGGCGGTAGGTGACCCGTCCTGCCCACACGGTCATCTCGACCGGGTCGGGCAGGTCGAGGCCGTGGTACGGGTTGTTGCGCGACTTCGACGCCGACGTCGACCGGTCCACCGTGGCCCGGCGCGACGGGTCGACCAGCACGAGGTTGGCCGGCTCACCGACGGCGAGGGGACGCCCCTGGTGCGGCAGGCGGCCGATCCGGGCCGGCGCCGCGGACATGCGGTCGACCACGGTCGCCCAGTCCATGCGACCCGTGTTCACGAACAGCTCCATCACCACGGCCAGCGCCGCCTCGAGGCCGAGCATGCCGGGGGAGGCCACGTCGAACGGGTGGTCCTTGTCCTCCTGCGTGTGCGGGGCGTGGTCGGTGCCGACGATGTCGATCGTGCCGTCGACCAGCGCCTCGCGGATCGCCTCGATGTGCTCGGAGGTCCGCAGGGGCGGGTTGACCTTGAAGGTCGTGTCGAACGACTCCACGTGCGGGGTGTCCAGCAGCAGGTGGTGGGGGGTGACCTCGGCGGTGATGTCGGCCTTGCCGCGCTTCTTGGCCCACCGGATCACGTCCACGCTCTCGGCGGTCGAGATGTGGCACGCGTGGTAGCGGCCGCCCGTGAACTCGGCCAACTGCACGTCGCGCGCGATGATCACCGACTCGGCGACCGACGGCCACGCGGGCAGGCCCAGCCGCCCCGAGATGTCGGACTCGTGGCAGCACGCGCTCGGCCCGGCCAGGCGCGGGTCCTGGGCGTGTTGGGCGACCATGCCGTCGTAGGTCTTCAGGTAGGTGAGGGCGCGGCGCATGATGAGTGAGTCGTGCACGCACGCGCCGTCGTCGGAGAACACCCGCACGCCCTGCTCGGCCATGAGGCCCAGTTCGGCCAGCTCGGCCCCGGCGCGCCCCTTGGTCACCGCGCCGATCGGCACGACCTCGCAGTGGCCGTCGCGGCGTCCGAGATCGGCGACGTACTGCGCCGCCTCGGCGGTGTCGGTGGCCGGGTCGAGGTTCGGCATCGCGAACACGGCGGTGTACCCGCCGCGCGCCGCGGCCAAGGTGCCGGACGCCACCGTCTCGGCGTCCTCCTTGCCCGGCTCGCGCAGGTGGGTGTGCAGGTCGACCAGGCCGGGCAGGGCCACGAGCCCGGAGGCGTCGACGCGCTCGGCCGAGTCGTCGGCGTCCGACACCTCCGCGAGGCGGCCGTCGACGACCGCGAAGTCGAGTGCCGACCCATCGGCCAGCGTGGCCCCCGTGACAACGAGGCTCATCAGGCTGCTCCCTCCCCACCCAGCAGGTGGTACAAGACGCTCATCCGGACGGCCACACCGGCCGACACCTGGTCCAATACGCGCGAGGCGGCAGCGTCGGCCGCCTCGCTCGAGATCTCCACGCCGCGGTTCATCGGGCCGGGGTGCATGATCGCGGCGGTGGGCTTGAGCAGCCCGACCCGCTCGGCGGTCAGCCCGTACTCGGTGGCGTACTCGCGGGCGGTCGGGAAGAACCCGCCGGTCATCCGCTCGCGCTGCACCCGCAGCATCATCACGATGTCCGCCTCGGCGATGGCCGCGTCGAGGTCCTGGGTGACCCGGACGCCCCACGTCTCGACGCCGGTCGGCAGCAGGGTCGGGGGAGCCACCAGAGTGATCTGCCCACCCAGCGTCGCCTGCAGCAGGACGTTGGAGCGCACCACGCGCGAGTGGAGCAGGTCGCCGACGATCGCGATCCGCTTGCCCTCGTAGGCGTCGCTCAGGCCCTGATCCCGGAAGTGCTGGCGCATCGTGTAGGCGTCCAGCAGCGCCTGGGTGGGGTGCTCGTGCTGGCCGTCCCCGGCGTTGACGACGCTCGCGCGCACCCAGCCGGCCGCCTGGGCGACGGCGCCCGAGCTGGCGTGCCGGATGACGAAGCAGTCCACGCCCATGGCGTCCAGCGTGAGCATGGTGTCGCGCAGGGACTCTCCCTTGCTGACCGAGGAGCCCTTGCCCGACACGTTGATGGTGTCGGCGCTCATCCACTTGCCCGCGATCTCGAAGGAGGTGCGGGTGCGGGTGGAGTCCTCGAAGAACATGTTGATGATCGTGCGGCCGCGCAGGGCGGGCAGCTTCTTGATCGGACGCCGCTGCACCTCGTGCATCTCCTCGGCGACGTCCAGGATCGACCGCGCCTCGTCGAGCGAGAGGTCCGCGGCGCTCAGGAGGTGGTGCATCAGGACTCCTTGGTCTGGCTGAGCGTGACCAGGTCCTCGCCGTCGATCTCGGCGACGGCGACACGCACGTGCTCGGCCGAGCTGGTCGGGAGGTCCTTGCCGACGTGGTCCGCCTGGATGGGCAGTTCGCGGTGGCCGCGGTCGATCAGGACGGCCAGGCGCACCACGCGGGGGCGGCCCAGGTCCTTGAGGGCGTCCATCGCCGCGGCGATCGTGCGCCCCGAGAACAGCACGTCGTCGACGAGCACGACCGTCTTGCCGGTCAGGTCGACCGGGATGCGGGTCGGGCCGACGGCACGCGTGGGGTTCCTGCGCAGGTCGTCGCGGTACATGGTGATGTCGAGCTCGCCGACCGGGACCTCGATGCCCTCGGCATCGGACACGAACGCGCCGAGCCGGTGGGCGAGGGGAATGCCGCGGGTGCGGATGCCCAGGAGCACGAGGTCGTCGGCCCCACGATTGGACTCCAACACCTGGTGGGCGATGCGTTTCAGTGCCCGATTGACGTCGTCACTGTCCCAGATGACCCGGGTCCCACCGTCTGCGCTCACCAGGCTGCTCCTCCGCCGTCCATTGCGGCAGTCAATCTACCCCAGATGTCCGCTACCATTTCGGCCATGTCGCATCTCGCCCTGATCCCGACCCACCACCTGCCGGGCTGGCCCGAGGTCTACGAACCGACCCTCATGGACAACTTCCTGGTCATCGTGGCCATCCCCGTCGCCATCGCCGCGGTCTTCACGTTGTTCTTCATGGGCCCGCACTGGCTGCGTCGCTCGCAGAGCAAGGAACTCGAGCGCGCCTAGTAGCGAGCCACCCAGGGATCGGTGACGATCCGCGACACCGTCGACCCCACGCGGACACCGGCGTCCGCCGCCGCCCGCTGCAGCACGCGCTCAGCCGCCGGCAACCAGGTCCACTCGGCCGCCCAGTGCGGCACGTCCACGAGCACTGGCGCGTCCTCGTGCGCCAGGAAGTCCTGCGCCGGGTGGTGGCGCAGGTCGCCGGTCACGTAGCAGTCCACCCCGGCCGCGCGCGCGGTGTCCAGCATCGAGTCGCCCGCCCCGCCGAGCACGGCCACCGTCTCGATGACCCGATCGGGGTCCCCGCCCAGCTTGATGCCGCCCGCCGTCGCTGGTACGGCGTCCGCCAGCTGTCGGGCGAACGCGCCGGCGGTCAGGGGCTCGGGGAGGCGTCCGATGCGGCCGAGGCCCCGGCCTGACGGCTCACCGGCGAGTTCGAGCACGTCGAACGCCGGCTCCTCATAGGGGTGGGACGCCCGCAGCGCGGCCAGAACGTCACCCCGCCGCGCGCGGGGGAGGACCATCTCCAGGCGGGTCTCCGGGACCTCCTCGACGCCTCCGACCGACCCGATCGTGGGGTGCGCGCCGTCCAGGGGCCGGAACGTGCCGGTGCCCGTCGCCGTGAACGCGCACCGGTCGTAGTCGCCGATGGCTCCCGCGCCCGCCCCGGCGAGCGCGTCGATGACCGCCTGCGCGTCGGCGTGCGGGACGAAGGTGACCACCTTGTCCAGCGGCTCGGTGGGCACCGGGCGCAGCGGCGTCAGGTCGACCAGGCCGCAGGCGGCGGCGAGGGCGTCGGCGACCCCGTCGGGGGCCGCGTCCGCGTTGGTGTGGGCGGCGAACTGGGCGATCCCGTGGCGGATCAGGGCGGTGACCACCCGGCCCTTCGGCTGGTCGGTGCGCACCGTGTGGACGCCCCGCAGCAACAGCGGGTGGTGGGTGACGATGAGCCCCGCGCCCAGCTCGGCCGCCTCGTCGACGACCTCGTCGGTCACGTCGACGGCGAACAGCACGTGGCCGACCGCGGCCCCCGGGTCGCCCACGGCGAGACCGACACGGTCCCAGTCCTCGGCCAGTCCCGAAGGGTAGGCGGCCTCGAGCCACCCGGTGATCGTCGCGACAGTGGGCATGGTGCCGACGCTACCCGGTCCGGGTGCACTTCGAGGCGGCGTTTCTATCGCTGGAGCGATAGAAACGCCGCCTCGAAGTGCACCCGGACCGGGTAGCGTCGGCACCATGCCCACTGTCGCGACGATCACCGGGTGGCTCGAGGCCGC
>DUOQ01000070.1 GCA_012838755.1 Propionibacterium sp.
AGGAGGTCGACGAGCTGCGCAGCCACCAGTTCCGGATCCTGCTCGACGACGCCTGGGGCCACGGCGTCGAGGCCGCCGTCGACTGCGCGCTGCTGGGCCGCTACTACGAGCGCATCGCCGACCACGCCGTCCTCATGGGCTCGCGCGTGATCTACATCGTCACCGGCCTGCACCCCGAGGGCGAGCACTGGACGATCGCCTGACGAACAACGACGGCGCCCCTCCTCGCGGAGGGGCGCCGTTCGCGTGTCGGGGCCGGGGTTCCTACTTCTTGCCCTGGTTCTTGACCGCCTCGATGGAGGCCTTGGCGGCCTCGGGGTCGAGGTAGCGGCCACCCGGGGTGGTGGGCCGGAAGTTCTCGTCCAACTCGTAGTACAGCGGGATGCCCGTGGGGATGTTCAGGCCCGCGATGTCGGCGTCGGAGATGCCGTCGAGGTGCTTGACCAGCGCGCGCAGCGAGTTGCCGTGCGCGGCGACCAGGACGGTCTGGCCCTCGGCCAGGTCGGGCTTGATGTTGGACTCCCAGTAGGGCAGCATCCGCGCCACGACGTCCTTGAGGCACTCGGTCTGCGGGCGCTCGTCCTCGGGGATGTCGGCGTAACGCGGGTCGTTCCACTGCGACCACTCGTTGTCCTTGTCGAGGACGGGCGGCGGGGTGTCGTAGCTGCGGCGCCAGAGCATGAACTGCTCCTCGCCGTACTTGGCCAGCGTCTCGGACTTGTCGAGCCCCTGCAGGCCACCGTAGTGGCGCTCGTTGAGGCGCCAGGAGCGCTCGACCGGGATCCAGTGGCGGTCGCAGGCGTCGAGCGCCAGGTTCGCGGTGCGGATCGCGCGGCGCAGCAGCGATGTGTGCAGCTTGTCGGGCAGCAGTCCCTCGTCCTTGAGGAGCACTGCGGCCTTCTTCGCCTCGCCGACACCCTTCTCGTTGATGTCCACGTCCACCCATCCCGTGAACAGGTTCTTCTGGTTCCACTCGCTCTCGCCGTGGCGCAGCAGGATCAACTTGTACGTCATGGGGTGAGCCTATCCCCCGGGGGTGCCGCGCGGCACGGCCAACAGGACGCCGGGGCGGGCTCCGCCCCCATCAGGCGCTCCCGGCCACGGTGTCG
This sequence comes from Propionibacterium sp., assembly GCA_012838755.1. Taxonomy (GTDB): domain Bacteria; phylum Actinomycetota; class Actinomycetes; order Propionibacteriales; family Propionibacteriaceae; genus Propioniciclava. The sequence continues at coordinate 1,110 of DUOQ01000070.1, forward strand.
CCCTGCGGGTCCGCGAACACGACCCGGACGTCGTGCGCTCCGTCCCGCTCGATGGCGAACAGGCGGACGACGCCCATGATCGCGAGGATGATGCCGATCTTCTCGAAGAACTCCTCGACATGCGTGACCAGCATGTTCTGCCACGTGATGGCCCCGAAGTGGCCCACCATCTGCCCGGACAGCGTCTCCAGCACGACCGCGCCGAGGAGGAACACCACACCTCCTGCGACGATCAGCTTCACGGAGCGCCCGGGGAGCGATCGCACGAGGGGCCACAGGGCGAGGGCGACCAGCACGGCGATGATGGCCCCGGGGATCACCCACGCGTACACGACCCCCCACCCGAACGCCTGGGCCATGGGCCACCCGAGCTCCTGCAGCCGTTCGTGCAGCGAGATCGTCTCGTCCAGCGAGGCCAGGAAGGCCACGGCGGCGAAGGCGAACCAGCCCGCCCGCCGGCGCGCCAGCAGTGCGGCCGCCAGCGCCACGAGACCCAGGGTCGCCCAGAGCAGCGCGTTGAACCACGTGGGCGCGCTGCCCTCGATGGCCACGTCGAAGATCGACCAGATGCGGAAGACCACGCCCGGGAACCCGTCCGGCATCTCCCCCTCGGCGGGCCAGTTGCCCCGCACGGCGAACACCATGGCGATGTAGAGCAGCCCGGAGGTCGCCAGGAGGGCGACCGTCACCAAGGTGAGCGCCCGGCCCACCCGCGAAGCCAACCGATCACCCGTCGTTTCCCTCGTGTTCACGGCTCCAGCCAAACACCCCCACCCCACACGCGGGGTGAGTGACACGTGAGAATCCGTTCATCGGTCGTGCGATGATGGCGCGATGACCCCGTACGGCCCCGAGGACGCGGCCGCCGAACTGGCCGACAAGGCGACCCAGTTGCGGCGCAAGCTGGCACGCCTGACCGCCCCCGTGGAGGAGGGCAGCACGATCGGCTTCGGGAAACGGATCGGTGAC
>DUOQ01000071.1 GCA_012838755.1 Propionibacterium sp.
AGAACGGTGTGGCCATCACCTCCGGTCCGACCACGATCGCGCGCGACACCAACGTGACCCTCGTCGTGGAGGGCGTCGACCTGACCAGCGTCGGCGCACCCGCCAACACCGTGTTCGACGTCGTCGTGGACGACCACGTGATCGGCACGGCCACGATCGAGACCACGCACCTGGATGGCGTGCCGACCCGCGACGGTGTGTCGACGGTCACGCTGAACGTCAGCAAGCTCTTCATCGCCGACACGGTGCAGCTCGTGGCTGGGGACTCCGGCACGGTCGTCACCCTGCCGCTGGCGCAACTGCCGGTGAAGACGTTCCGCGACGTCCGCAAGGGCGACATGTTCTACCCGGAGATCACGTGGCTCGGCTCGACCGGTATCGCCACCGGTTGGGACGGCATCGAGTACCGCCCGGTCACGCCGATCAACCGCGACGCCATGGCAGCCTTCCTGTTCCGCCTCGCGGGCGAGGCTGACTACGAGCCGCCCGCCGTCTCGCCGTTCAAGGACGTGACCACCGACAACATGTACTACCGCGAGATCGCGTGGCTCCACGAGACGGGCATCTCGACCGGATGGTCCGACGGCACCTTCCGCCCGTGGGAGCCGATCAACCGTGACGCCATGGCGGCCTTCCTGTATCGCCTGGCCGGTGAGCCGGAGTGGACAGCCCCCGCCGCTTCCCCGTTCTCGGACATGGACAGCTCCGTCCAGTTCTACGACGAGGTCACGTGGCTCCATGACGCCGACATCACGACCGGCTGGGGGGATGGCACCTACCGTCCCGTCACCCCGATCAACCGTGACGCGATGGCGGCCTACCTGTACCGCTTCGTCGACAACCTGGGCCTGCCCCAGGTCTGACGACCCGACACCGGACGCCCCGTCCCTCCTCGTTGAGGGGCGGGGCGTTCCGCGTCGTCAGGCGAGCCTCTTCTGCCAGCAGCCCTCGACGCCGACGGGCACGAAGCCGAGCACGTCGTTGATGGCGAGCATCGGACCGTTCTCCGCAGCGTTCCAGGTGTGCACCCGTCGGGCCGCCGGGTTCACCTCGACGAGGCGGGCGAGGTTGACGAGCTTGGTCCACAACCCGAGCCCGTGGCCGCGGTGGTGGGGGAGCACGAGGGTCTCCTCCTGCCAGACGCCGGCCGGATGGGGTTCCGGCCACTGCAGCCGGGTGAAGGCGGCCACCTCGCCGGTGGCACGATGCAGCGCGATGGTGGTGACCCACGGGTGCCCGGACACCAACTGGCGCTCCTCCGCGTCGGCGAGGCGCTGGGCGTCCCAGACCGGTGTGTCGTAGACCATGCCCCCGGCCGGCGGGTCGGTCGCCATCCGCTCCATGATGCGGGCGACGCCGTCGGCGTACTCCGGTGGCGTGCGGTCGGTCCACCACGCGAGTTCGTAGGTCTGGGCCGCTTCTGTTCCCGGTCCGTCCGACGCCACGGACGCCGCGCGGGCCAGCAGGTCGGGGCTCAGGTCCAGCCGGCTGGGGGTCTCGCAGAGTTCGAGGGTCCAGCCGTCGGCGACCAGCCAACGGGACGCCGGGACGTCCGGGGGCACCGCGCCCGTCCCACTCGTGGGCACGATCGCATCAGCGCGCCCGGACGCGTCGGGGGAGTGGGCGTAGGCCTGCCACAGCGTCCGGCCGCGTTCGACGCCCTCGGCCGTGGCGGCGTCCAGCAACGCCCGGCCGACGCCCTGGCTGCGCGCCTCGGGCCGGACGCCGACCCACACCTGGGCGGTGGTGACGTCCTCGCGCAGCGGCAGGATCATCGAGGCGAAGCCGAGCGCGTCCCCCGGGGAGCACGCTGCCGGGTCGACCCCATCGGGGAGGGCGACCCACAGGAACTGGTCGTTGTCGGCCGAGCCGAACAGGCGGGCCGATCGGGAGCGGGCGCTCTCGGCGAAGTCGGTGTGGCCCACGAGGTCGCGCTCGATGGCGGCTTCGGCGTCCGCCACGGCCTGGAGCAGGGGGGTGGGGGCGGCGTCCCGGGCCGGCGGCCGGGGTGCGCGGACGATCTGCATGGGTGGGCCTCTCCTTGTGGCAGCCGTTCAGGATGCACCCGCGCGCGGGGCCCGCGCAAGAGGGGGACCGGGCGGGGTCAGAGCGCCCGGGCGAGGGCGACCAGGGTGGGGGAGGTGCCGGCCTCGATGCGCACGTCGGCGAGGTCGTCGGCACGCGTGGGGCCGTGGTTGATGACCACCAGCGGCTTGCCCTGCTTCGCCACGTGGCGCGCGAAGCGCAGCCCCGACATGACCGTCAGGCTGGACCCGGCCACGACGAGGGCCTCCGCCCCGTCGACGAGGTCGTAGGCCGCCTGGACGCGCGGCCTGGGGACGGATTCCCCGAAGAAGACCACATCCGGCTTGAGGACTCCCCCGCACACGGAGCAGGGTGGCACGACGAAGTCGTCCGGGTCCTCGATGTCGGCGTCGCCGTCGGGTCGCAACTCGGCCGCCCCGGCCGGGATGCTCCCGGTCACGGAGGGGTTGGCGGCCTCGAGCCGGTCCTGGAGCGTGGCGCGGGAGGACAGGTCGCCGCAGTCGAGGCAGATGACCCGGTTGATGAGCCCGTGCAGGTCGATCACCTCGCGCGAACCCGCCTCGGCGTGGAGCCGGTCCACGTTCTGGGTGATGACCGGCACCCCCAGCGCGGCGAGGGCCTGGTGCCCTGGGTTCGGGTGGGCGGCTCCGAAGGACCGGAAGCCCATCATCGACCGGAACCAGTAGCGGCGCCGGGCGTCGGCGTAACGGACGAAGTCCTGGTACTGGATCGGGTTGGTGGGTCGGCTGTCGGGCCCCCGGTAGTCGGGGATGCCGGAGTCGGTCGAGAGGCCCGCCCCCGTGAGCGCGACCCAGCGCCGGCCGCGCAGTGCGGACGCCACGGCCTCCACCTGGGCGGGGGTCGGTTCGGGGATCGG
>DUOQ01000008.1 GCA_012838755.1 Propionibacterium sp.
CTCGTCCATGAGCAGCACGTCGGGGTTGTACGCCACGGCGCGCGCGATGGCGACGCGCTGCTGCATACCACCCGACAGCTGCCACGGGAACCGGTGGTGGGCGTGGCCCAGGCCGACGGCCTCCAGCGCCTCGTGGACGCGCTGGTTGCGCTCGGCGGTCGGCACCTTGGCGTTCTTGAGCGGCAGCTCGACGTTGCCGTGCACCGTCAGCCACGGGAACAGCGAGCGGCCGTACTCCTGGAACACCACGGCCATCGTCTTGGGCGGGCCGGTGACCTTCTTGCCGCCGAGGATGACCTCGCCCTCGGTCGGCTCGAGCAGGCCGGACATGATCTTCAACAGCGTGGTCTTGCCGGCACCCGAGGGGCCGACGATGCAGGCGAGCTCGCCGCGGCGCACGTCGAAGGTCAGGTTGCGCACGGCTTCGACGGGCCCGGCCGCGCTCGGGTAGATCTTGCGGACGCCGCGGACCGACAGCAGGATCTCCCGCCGCTGCTCGCGGGCCGACGCTGCGGGGATGGTGGGTGTGTCACTCACTGTTCTCTACCTCTTTCAGGCCGTGGTACCAGCGCAGGATCCGCGCCTCGAAGAACTGGAAGGTGGCGGCCAGGGCGACACCGATGAGGCCGAGCAGGACGATGCCGCTCCACATCTCGGGGATCGCGAACGACCGCTGGAACTGGACGATGGTGAAGCCCAACCCGGACGTCGCGGCGAACATCTCGGAGATCACCATCAGGATCAGGCCGATCGACAACGCCTGGCGGATGCCGGCGATGTAGTAGGGGGATGCCGCGGGCAGCGTCAGCATGCTGACGCGCGAGGCGCCGTGGATGCCGTACACCTTGGCGGTGTCGGAGAGGACCTCGTCCATGGCCCGGACGCCCTCGATCGTGTTCAGCAGGATCGGCCAGACGGCGCCGAACACGATGACGACGACCTTCATGGTGTCGCCGATGCCGAACATGACCATCAGGATCGGCACCAGGACCGGCGGCGGGATGGCGCGGAACAGCTCCAGGACGGGCTCCGACAGGCGGCGGTGCACCAGGGAGGAGCCGATCACCAGGCCGAGGGCGATGCCGAGCACGATGGCGATGGCGAGGCCGATCAGCAGGCGCAGGAGCGACGGGACGACGTCGGCCATGAAGCGCGGGCCGATCCACACCTTGATGAAGGTGTCGAGCAACTGGCCCGGCTTGGGTACCCAGAAGCTGTTGCTGCCCAGGGTGAGCAGCCACCAGAGCACGATCAACACGACGGGCAGGCCGACGGCGTACAGGACGCGGCGCACGGTCCGGTTCATCGGGCCACCTCCGTGCGGATCGACGAGTGCCACGCGAGCGTCCTGCGCTCGATGGCCCGGAAGACCATGTTGATGACGACACCGAGGAAGCCGGTGGCCAGCACCAGGGCGTACATCGGGGCGATGGCGCCACCGGACTGGGCCAGGGCGATCTCGCGGCCCAGGCCCGGGTTGCCGATGACCAGCTCGGCGGTCACCGAGAGGATCAGCGCCACCGCCGCGCCGAGGCGCAGGCCGGTCATCAGGTAGGGCAGGACCGTCGGCCACACCACGTGCCGCAGGCGGGCGAAGTAGCCCAGCCCGAAGCTCTTGGCGGTGTTGTTGGCGACCGGGTCGACGTCGGCGACCCCGTAGAGCACCTGGATCAGGATCTGCCAGAACGAGGCGTACACGATCAGCAGCAGCTTCGAGCCGATCTGGACGCCGAAGATGAGGACGGCGAGCGGGATCAGAGCGACCGACGGGATCGGGCGGAGGAACTCGATGGTGGAGGCCGTCAGGCGGCGCAGCACCGTCGAGGACCCGACCACGATGCCGATGACGATCGCGGCGACGGTCGAGATGGTGAGGCCGATGGCCCAGCCCTTGAGGGTCTCCCCCACCGCCACCCAGAAGTCGGTGAACGTGAGGTTCCGGGCGAAGACGACCAGCACCTCGGACGCCGGCGGCACGTAGCGTGCCGGAACCAGGCCGACGCGCGGGACGAGCTCCCACACCAGGAGGAAGACCAGGGCGCCGGCGGCACCGAGGACGAACGGTGGCAGGGCCAGGAGCCGCTGGTTCAGCGTGCGTCCTGTTCCCTGCGTGACGGGTGTCGCGACGGTGCTCACGACAGACGAACCTTCATCGATTGGCCCCCTTGCCTTTGGTTCAACAAGGACGCTACGGGGCGGTCAACAAGATTGTCAACGATTTTGTTTACATACGTTTGGTAACGGGCACTGCTGTGCCTGTCCCGATGGCTCCGTGCAGGGCAAGAACCTTGTCAGCGGCGGCGTCCGGTGCCGAATACCGACCGGGTGATCTCGCGCGCGGCCGAGCGGGCCATCTGGCGAACCATCGTGTTCTCGGTCAGCTTCTCGAAGAAGGACTTCTCGTGCCGGGGCGTCCGGGAGCGCGTGGACCGGGCGGCGCGCTCGGCCTCACCGGCCGCCGCCGCCTCGGCGCCGGCCTGCAGCTTCGCGTTGAGCACCTCGTAGGCGGACTCGCGGTCCAGCGCGGCGCCGTACTTCGCCTGCATGACCGACTGCGCCACCCCGTTCGCCATCGCCCGGGTGTCGAGCGGGTCCATGGACGCCTGGGGCGCGCGCATCCGCGTCCACGCGACCGGAGTGGGGGCGCCCCTCGGGTTCAGCACGGTGACGACGGCCTCGCCGATGCCGAGTTGCTGCAGCCGCTCGGCGAGGTCATAGTCGGTCTTCGGGTAGGTGGCGACGGTGGCCTTGAGTGCCTTGGCATCGTTCGGCGTGTGCGCGCGCAGCTGGTGCTGGACGCGCGAGCCGAGCTGGGCGAGCACCGACTCGGGCACGTCCTTGGGGGTCTGGGTCACGAAGAACACGCCGATCCCCTTGGAGCGGATCAGCCGCACGGTCTGCTCGATCGCCTGCAGGAACGCCTTCGAGGCGTCCGCGAACAGCAGGTGCGCCTCGTCGAAGAAGAACACCAACTTCGGCTTGTCGAGGTCACCGGCCTCGGGGAGGTCCTGGTAGAGGTCGGCCAGCAGCCACATCAGGAAGGTGGAGAACAGGGCCGGGCGGTCCTGCAGGTTGGGCAGCTCGAGCAGGGAGATGAGGCCCTGGCCGTCGGAGGTCACCGTGAGCAGGTCGGCGGTGTCGAACTCGGGCTCGCCGAAGAACTGGTCGCCGCCCTGGACCGCGAGCGCGGTCACCTGGCGCTGGATCACGCCCACCGTCGCCTTCGACAGGCCGCCGATGTCGGCCAGGTCGGCCTTGCCCTCGTCGCTGACGAGGTACTTCAGCAGCTCGGTGAGGTCCTTGAGGTCGAGCAGCAGCAGGTTGTTGGCGTCGGCGTAGTGGAAGACCAGCGACAGCGAACTCTCCTGCGTGGCGTTGAGCCCGAGGACCTTGCTCAGCAGGATCGGCCCGAAGGAGCTCACCGTCGCGCGCAGCGGGACGCCGGTCCCCTCGCCGCCCAGCGCGTAGAACTCGACCGGGCACCCGGCGGGCGTGAAGTCCTGCCCGATGGCCTCGGTGCGCTCCAGCAGCTTGGCGTTCGCCTCCCCGGGGATGGCGAGGCCCGACAGGTCGCCCTTGATGTCGGCGGCGAAGACCGGGACGCCAGCACGACTGACCTGCTCGGCCATGAGTTGCAGCGTCTTGGTCTTGCCGGTGCCGGTGGCGCCGGCGACCAGGCCGTGGCGGTTCAGCATCGACAACGAGATCCGGACGGGGACATCGGGTACCGGGGTCCCTTCGTCGACCAGGACGCCCAGCTCGATGGAGGGCTCGTCGAAGGTGTAACCGGCGCGGATCGTCTCGAGGGCATCGCTCATGGCAGAAGGCTAGCGCCGAGGGCGGCCCACCGGCCGACGGCCTAGACTGGCCGGGTGATCTTCAAACGCGTCGGCGAGGAGCGCCCCTACCCCGAACACGGGTACACCCAGCGCCAGTGGGCCCAGATCGCGCCCCAGCAGGTGCGGTTGGACCAGCTCGTGACGACCCGGCGCTGGCTCGACCTCGAGGCCCTCCTCGAAGAGGACTCGACCTTCTACGGCGACCTGTTCGCCCACGTCGTCGCCTGGCGCGGCGACCTCTACCTCGAGGACGGCCTGCACCGCACGCTGCGCGCCGCGCTGCAGCAACGGCACTCGGTGCACGCCCGGGTGCTCGAGCTGAAGTAGTCTGTCCCGGACGCCGACCAGGGGACGCGAACGCTGATGGATGCACGACAGGTGGTACGGGCTCTGAAGACGCCCGTGACGCTGCTGATCCTCGTCGCCCTCGTGTACTTCGCCGCGCAGTGGGGCTGGGACAAGGCGCGCGAGCCGATCCCGCCGACGCCGCCCCCGCCCTGCGTGGTCAAGGAGGTCGGTCCCGTCCTCCAGCCCGAGCACGTGTACGTCAACGTCCTCAACGGCTCCAAGACCAACGGCCTGGCCAGCCGCCTGGGCCAGATCCTGTCCGCCGACGGGTTCAAGGTGTTCAAGCGCTGGAACGCCGACCGCGACGACTACGCCGTCTCCGAGGTGGTCGGCCACTCCGAGGACGCCCCGGAGGTCGTCCTCGTCCGCCAGGCGTTCCAAGACATCGCGTTCCGGGCCGACGGACGCGAGGACCGGTTCGTCGACGTCATCATCGGCGAGGAGCAGCCGGTCCTCGCCGAGAACCCCGAGTTCGGGGTGGCGCTGCCCGACGGCAAGGCCTGCCTGCCCGACCCGCAGGTGGGGTCCCCCGCCGGCTGAGCCCGCGGCGTCCGGCGCGCCGGGTGGGGGGTGCCCTGTCCAAGGCCGTCCCGACAGGACATGATGGACCCAGCAATCAGCGACGATTGAAGGGAAGGCCCATGGACCACATGGCCGACATCAGCAAGTACACCAACCAGGTCGACGAGGCCGCCCTCGCCGGGATGGAGAGAACCTACCGGCTGGTGCTCAGCCGGCCCGACACCCAGCTGGTCGCCTGGACCGACCCCGACGAGCTCGCGACGGTGAAGAAGAACTTCCTGGTGAAGAAGCTGGGGCTCAGCGAGTCCGACGGCCTGGACGGGGGCATCGACGCCGTGGGCGCCAAGCTGAACGGCGTCAACCGCAAGTCGCGCCTCACCGTGTACTACCTGCTGGCCGAGTACTTCGGGAAGCTCGACACCTTCAAGTAGGGCCCTGCCCACCACGTGCGAGAGCCCGGGTCCGTTGTCGGACCCGGGCTCTTCGGCTGGCGGTGGCGGTGGGATTTGAACCCACGGATGGGAGACCCATCACGCGCTTTCGAGGCGCGCTCCTTCGGCCGCTCGGACACGCCACCGCCGAGGAGCGTACCAATGTGGCGCGGGGGTTCGCCAATCCGTCACCGGTGGTGGGCGAAGAATTCCCGCAGCACGGCGCCGCACTCGTCGGCGAGCACGCCGGTGACGACCTCCACCCGGTGGTTGAGGCGCGGGTCGCGCACGATGTCGAACAGGGACGCCACGGCCCCGGCCTTGACGTCCAGCGCGCCGAGGACGAGGCGTCCGACGCGGGCGTTGACCAGGGCGCCGGCGCACATGGCGCAGGGCTCGAGGGTGACGACGAGGGTGGTGTCCTCCAGGCGCCACGCGGCCCCCGACGCCGCCTGCACCGCGCGGCGCAGGGCGAGCACCTCGGCGTGGGCGGTGGGGTCCCCGGTGAGTTCGCGTTCGTTGCCGGCCTCGGCGAGCACCTCGCCGTCGGGACCGAGCAGCAGGGCGCCGATGGGCACGTCGCCGTGGGCGGCGGCGTCCCGGGCGAGGGCCAGGGCGCGGCGCATGGCCGGGACCCAGCGCGTGCCCCCGCTCATCGCCGGCTCACAGGTCGAACTCGCCGGCCACCTTGTCGTAGACCGTGGCGAAGCCTAGCTTGTCGACGATCGACTCGATGGACTCGAGCGGGTCGGCCTCGTCGTCGGAGAGGATCGCCTCGAGCTCCAGCTCGGGCAGGCCGGCGTCGGCGAACAGGTCGAGGTCGCCGACCGGCTCGGAGTCGTCGTCCTCGTCGGGCAGGTCGACGCCGAGGAAGTCGGCGGCGTCGCGGGCGACGGGCCAGTCGAGGGCCGCGCCGATGTCGGACAGCACGACCTCGATCTTGCGGCCGCGCACGCGCACGATGACGAAGAAGTCCGAGTCGATGCTGACCACGCCCACCGCGCCCGCGTCACCGGGGACGCGGCGGAGCTCGTCGATCAGGCCGTCGAGGTCGTTGGCCAGTTCCTTGCCCAGGGCGAGCGCGGCCGGTTCCGCGTCCTCGCGGTAGAGGGCCACGACCAGGTCGATGTCGTCCTCGGTGGCGTCCTCGGGGTAGTCGTCGTCCTCGTCGTCCTCGTCGTCCTCGTCATCATCGTCGTCGTCATCGTCATCGTCCTCGTCGTCGAGGTCGTCGTCCTCGTCGTCGGAGTCGTAGTCGTCGTCGGAGTCACGCAGGAGGGCCGAGTAGTCGTTGCCCTCCACCTCGTCCATACCGGGCCGGTCATCGCCCTGGTCGGCGAGCTCGGCATCGTAGTCGAGCTCGTCGTCGCGTCCGGCCATGGTGGTCTCCCTCCGTCGGCCTCCATCGTGTCAGACTCCCGGGGTTTCGGCACGCCGGTTGCCGCAGCAGGTGGGCCGGGTCCCGACGGGCCGCGCGCGGGGCGTGGGCCTGCAAGAATGGCGGCGTGGAACTCATCGCCGTTGACCACCCGCTCGTCGCCCACAAGGTCCGTCTCCTGCGGTCGGTGCAGACCGACTCCCCCACGTTCCGCCGGCTCGTGGACGAGCTGGTCACCCTCCTCGCCTACGAGGCCACGCGCGAGGTGCGCGTCGACGAGGTGGACGTGACCACGCCGATCACCACCACCACGGGCACCCACCTGAGCAAGCCGCTGCCGCTGGTCGTACCGATCCTGCGCGCCGGGCTGGGCATGCTCGACGGCATGATGCGCGTCATGCCGACCGCCGAGGTCGGCTTCGTCGGCATGGTGCGCGACGAGGAGACCCTGCAGCCCTTCACCTACGCCGAGCGCCTGCCGCACGACCTGTCGGGTCGCCAGTGCTACGTGCTCGACCCGATGCTCGCCACGGGCGGCTCGCTGGGCGGCACGGTGAAGTTCCTGGTCGACCGCGGCGCCGACCACATCACCTGCATCTGCCTGCTCGCCGCCCCCGAGGGCATCGAGAACATGCGCAAGCTGGTCGACCCGGTCGGCGTCCCCTGCACCCTCGTGGTCGCGGCCGTCGACGAGCGCCTGGACGACCGCGGTTACATCGTCCCGGGCCTC